>JAHDSI010000040.1 GCA_018432765.1 Methanoregulaceae archaeon
CTCCGGATGGTGTGATCCAGGTTGCCCATGGCGATCTCTTCCACATCCTCCACTATCTCATCGATCGGGGTTGTGAGATACCGGGTCACGGAATAGGTGACCGCGATGCCCATCATGATCGTTATCGTTGCAATCAGGAGGTAAAAGAGGAGTATCTGTTCGAGTTGTTCGCGGAGGAGCGCACTTGTATAGGTGATCTCTGCCACAAGGCTCATATCGGATGCGGATTCCTCGCTTTTCAAGTCAACGAAGAGATACTTCAACACGGTGTTGTTGAGCGGGTCCTGCCTTGTCACACTCTTCCGCAACAGGAAGACCTCGTCGAGAAGGGTGCGGTTGACGTTACTGGCCTGGACTGCACCCTGCTCAAGGAGGAGATTGCGGTTGATGTCAAATATCCGGATGCTCTGGATATTTGGGTTGAGTTCCGCGATCCTCTGCGCTGCGTCAACGTACGAAAGGCCGGATCGCTCTGTCTCGAAACTGTCGACCACCAGCCCCATCTCGAGCAGGTACCTGTGGTCAGGACTCGGCATAAACGCAAATTTCCTCAGTTTCCCTGTGACTGTCCCCGAACTCGTATTCTCGACGGAACGCACAACCCTGTCGGCGGCGAAATCCTCACCGAGCCTGATCTCTGTAATTGAATCATAAAATTCCGGATAATTCCTGAAATCGAGGTTCATCACCTCGGGAACGGTCGATGCGATGATGACCCCCGATTCATTGATCATGTAGAGATCAATCTCCCCGTCCATCCCCCGGGAGATGAGGGACTCTAATGCCTGAAGGTCCATCCCGCCCGGATCTCCACCAGCCTCCCGGTACCCTGCGAGGAAGATGGAAAAAGCTTCCTCCATCTTCGAATTCAGGGAGTCATCGAACAACTTCAGTCCACGATCGACAAGTGACAATGACTCGGCGAGGTTCATCTCGCCGAACTCTTCCAGTCTCCTGTCCTGGCGGATGATCTCGTTTTTTGCCTGGATATACGTGAACGTAAGGAGAAACCCGATCACGATCAGAATGATCAGGCTGATGGATACGATCAATGCCTGGCGCAGGGTGAGTCTTGGTGCGGAGATCATCGGGCAGTCCGGATCCTGGCGAAGACGGTCAAAGAACCGTATTCTGGCACCAGTATTTTTGTCTGGATCGCATACAATACTTTTCCCGGGTTGCGTGCGGTCCCGATGGCAGAATCCCAACTTTCCTGGTCAATTCTCTGGTTTTTCGCTCGCAAGCATTTTTCTCGATTGACGTGGAAAATTATTACTCGAGGAAGGAAGAGCCGATGGAGTACCGTTTTGCCAGGAGGATGAAGCATGCCCCGAAATCGTTCCTCGAAGAGCTCTTCAGGGTGTCACGGGATCCGGAGATCATATCATTCGCAGGGGGCCTTCCCGCCTCTGACCTGATAGATGTGAAAGGCATCTCACGTGCGGCAGGGGATGTCCTCGAAGAGGGTGGGCGAGAAGCTCTTCAATACAGCACGACTGACGGGTATCTCCCGCTCCGCGAATATATCGCCTCCAGGTACCGGAAGAGGTATAACATCCCGGCGGACGCTTCAGAGATCCAGATCGTCAACGGATCACAGCAATGCCTGGATCTTGCGGCAAAGATCTTTTTGGATCCCGGCGACGGTATTGGAATCGAACGGCCCGGCTATCTCGGGGCAGCAGAAGCCTTCTCCCTGTACGAACCGGAATTTTATCCGGTCAGCCTTGGCGGGGACGGACCAGACATCGAGGAGTTCTCGGCGATGATTCGGGATTTTTCCCCCAAGTTCTTCTATGGGATTCCAAACTCCCAGAATCCGTCCGGGGTCAGCTATTCATCCGATACCCGGAAAGCAGTGGCCGAATGTCTCGATGACTCCGATACCGTCTTTTACGAGGATGACGCCTTCGGCGAGTTGTTCTTTGATGGAAAGCCCCGCTCACCGGTGAAGAAGCACCTTTTCCGGCAGACCATCATGAGCGGATCGTTTTCGAAGATAATATCCCCCGGTCTGCGGATTGGATGGCTGTTTGCTCCCGCAGGCATATTAAAGGAATTCAACGTTGCAAAACAGGCCGCAGACCTCCATTCCAATTTTCTCTCCCAGAAGATACTGTCAAGGTACCTGGAGCGGACCGATATCGACTCAAACCTTCGTGCCATTTGCAGGAGGTACGGTGATAACTGCCGCCTGATGTGCGACCTCCTTGACGATCTCTTCCCCTCCCCGATGTCTCATACCCATCCGCAGGGAGGAATGTTCATGATGGCCACGTTACCACCGAAGATGTCCTCGATGAAGGTTTTTTCCGAGGGAATTAAAGAAAAAGTTGCAGTCCTTCCAGGCATCCCATTCTACGTGAATGGAGGGGGCGAGGATACTATCAGGCTGAACTTCTCCAGTGCCGGCCAGGATCAGATCAGGGAAGGCCTGGAGAGACTCTCGACGGTCATCCGCAGGCTGGTGTAATTCCTTTGGGGAAGACGGTCTCAAAAAAACCGGAGATTCTTTCGAAAAACCGTTTTTACCGGTATTAACGCGTAAAATCAGTAGAAGAACGCTTCATTGCCTGTATCTCTTCGTCAGACAGGCCATACAGACGTGATACGATTGTATCAATCTCCTGGTCGATCTCATGAGCCTGTGCACGAATCTCCCCGACTCTTTCGTGATCATGCCCGATGCCACTGTTTAAGGAGAGTAACCGTCTCACATCTGCGACAATGCGCTCATAGAGCATATGCTCATCCCGGTCACCCAGATCGACCACGTGGACCGGCAGAGCACGGATAAGCGAGAGAATATCTCTATCCGGGTGGTGCGAACGGAGCCGGTCAAGGTAGAATGACGAGATCCGGGAGTTGAGGACCGCGAGAAGATAGAGATCATCTCCCGGAATCACAATCACCCGCGGACCGGCAAGAAACCCGCCCTCATCAATCGTGCAGGAGATACCCCGCTGTCCGGCACTGACGAAGAGTTTCGGGCCATGAACCGGGTTGTAATCCAACCCGGTCTCCCGGGCAGAACTGCCAGGTACCGGCTCTGCCGGTAGAAACCGATCGGCTGTCAGGGTGCCGTACCGGGATATGGATTCTCCTGATACGAATGAATGGACCAGGATCGTCTCCCCGGGATGCCTCATCTGTAGAATTCCAACCTCTCCTCGCGAGAGGAGTGCATCGTAGTGTTCATCTGTGAGATCCCCGGAAAAGATCCCGCCCATGACATATTCATCGAGCGAGGGCCGGCCGCTACGTATCTTTCTCTCGAGCCTTGCAATGCGCATGTCGATCAATGACCAGCCACCTGGACCGAGTTTATCCTGTGGCAGGGTGAATGTCCCCGAATGTATGGACTGATCGAGGCTTTCGTATGGTGAAGCAAGCACCCGTGCAATCCGGGTTTCCCTTCCGGGAGGCATCGGCGAGGCTGCGATGATGGAATACTGAGGATTCCTGTTCGGTTTTTCCAAACGAAACGAGATACCAATGATGGAATGGATCCGGTTTTTCGAGAGGAGTGACCGTGTAGAACGAAAGGAATCCGAACGAAGCCACTCTCCCGGAAGGACTGCAATCAAGGCCCCTCCGGGAGAGAGAAGTTCAAACGATCGCTCGATCAGGCACGAGGCCGGGCAGGCTTTCCTGTGGAATGTATCATACCGTGTGTGGAGATAATGGCGATCTTCTCCTGGTATTCGTGATCCAGATACGTTGAAAAAACCGGTTATTACGTTAATATCCTCCATACAAGTCATTTTATCAGGAAAACCCTGCATTCCGTGATTGTCCTTCAGACCAGGAGGAGACTGTCGGGGAAATTTCCATTCAACCACTCTGCCAAAATCGTCTCCAATAAGTACATCGCCTGTTACTATATTATTCTGGAGCGTCTCTGCCAGATCTCCGGAGATCTTAATCCAATCGGCCTTCTGCGTAATTTCCCGCAATACCAGGGCAAGCACATACCTGCATACATCGACAGCAACGCGATCGGGATCGGCACCTCTCAGTATCCCGGCAATGTCCAGAGCCTCATTCCCTGAAAGTTTTCGGCCGGCAAGGGCAAGATCCGGTCTGCAGGGAATTATCAACTCGCTGGATTCAGGAGTCCCTCCAGATCTTTCAGGCAGTATCGTCTCCCCCGACACCGGGCATGAGAGGAGTATCGGGGGGAGGCGGCTCAGGAAGAGACCGCACCCACATGCGGGATCAAGTATTGCCCCGTGTTCACCGGGACGGGAACCTTTCCACCCGGCTGCCTGGCCAAGGCAGTAATCGACAACACTATCAGGAGGAAGGCTCAATCCCGCCATGTCAGCCCGGGATCTCTGTTTCAGAAATCCATGAAAAGCCGACACGATCCGCGGGATGGGGATCAGGGAGAAATAAAATTCCGTATCCAAAAGTCCTTTCGCGTGAAGTTCTCTTTTCAGGAGGCAAAAATCCGGAGGGCTAAGTTGGGCGGATTCTTCAGGCATTGTGTACCCCGCTGGCAAAGCGGTATCCAACAGTTCCCCTTCTCCGTCTGTTTCATGTATGGTCTTATCCCAGAAGAGCTGCAAGACCACTTTTATCACGCAGGAATCGAGATCGCAAGCGGAAACGAGAGGAGACGAAAGCCGTATCTTTCGTGCGAGGTGATCACTCCACGACTCCAGTGTCCGGAGAAGACTCTGTTCAACACTCCTGATCCCTCCCTCATCGCAGGAAGCATACCTCCTGGCAATATATCTCCAGAATCCGGTTCCTTCCGGCTCGTGCAGCGAGAACAGGTCTGCAAGTGTCTTTGAAAACCCCGTATCCCCGGATACATCCAGCGAGATATCTGGTGACGGATCCTGGTTGCAACATCTTCCGGCACAGCTGTATACCTGAACAGATTGCGACTCCTGGATAACGAGGACGGGAAGATCCATGTTCCAGGAGGCGTTGATGTAGTCTGCAATATCTCTCTTCGCGAGAGGAGCGTCGCTGATGCACAACACAAACCAGGGTCTGCGAATGCCGGGGATCAGCTCGTCCGCACTCTTTTCAAATGCCAGGAGATGCAGGATTCCGGTTTCTCCTGAAGGTGTTCCATCGTTCCACCTGGTTTTTACGAGTTGCCAGCCTAGACTGGCAAGGAGGGTGCAGAGCAGGGTGGCCCGGTCTGATTCCGAATCGGCATCTGACCTGCAATCTGTATTGCTTGGAAACACGGCGGCTTTTCGTGGCATAATCATTTCCAGTGATACAATGAGGGTATACATCCCGCCCGGATAAAGCTGGGCAGTGAAAGATAGATCTAGAGAGTCTTGAACCAGACGTTCATGCTCTCGAACGAGCCGCAGATATTGGTATTATTCAGCAGGGTACCGCCGATGGTGTATCCGGCACGGGCAAATGTGATATTTATCGGATACGATAGTGCCCTGGCGATGGTGTAGGCTACCTTCATACCCTCGTCCTTCATCTCGCTCTCCATCCAGTCGAGCAGGTTACCTGCCAGGTTCAGCCCGGCATGCCGGATGTCCGTGGCGAAATCCGTCATCTCCACGTTTCCCTCCTCCGGATGCATCTCAGTTGAGGCAACAGCCACAAGAATGTCATCTTTTTTCACTGAAAAATAGCGGAAATTATCCTTCATCGTCTCCCGGATATACCCGGCATCCATGATTGGGAATGGATATGACTCATATGTCTCCCCATAGAGCCCGGCAACCGCATCAGCATCCTCTGGTGTACATGAGCACAGTACATAACCAGATGGAAGTTTGCTGTTGGAGCGCTTTTCTGCTTTGTTTATGCTCTCCGTGATGACGGTTCGGATCTCCTCCATGTCCACTCCCCGGCTCCTGCTCTCGTCAGGATACTTTGCCATGAAGATCCCGTCTTCAATGCCGTTATACAACCCGGGGATCCTCGCCTCGACACGGTAGCCATGATCCAGGAATTCGGGTTGGACAGAAGCAGGAATTTTTGCAAAGATCTTGGAATAGTTATTTTCGTTTGATATCTTCTCGAACAGTGAGATGATATCCGGGACATCGTCCCTGGATATCTTCATCAGGTATATCCGGTCGTTATAGGGCCCGTGCTGGTAGATGCTGTCCCCATACCTGCATATGGCATCACTCATTCCGTCTATCCACCCGTTCAGTGTCCTGTGGGACCAGTGATGTGGCCTCGTCGAAATCCGCAAGGAGCTTTGCGATACCCACAACCTTGGATTCGTCGGCATTATCCATCTTCAACTGCAGTCTGCAGTCCTGGCAGTTGCCGTCGCAGGTTATCCGGTCATAGTGCTCCGGTTCCTGATAGGTACAGATCACTCCTTCATAATTGCGGAGTACCACCTTGTGTACCGACCATGAGAGAAGGTAATTGGGCATTACCGGTATCTTTCCTCCCCCGCCCGGGGCGTCGATCACATATCTCGGGACGGCAAAACCCGATGTATGGCCAATCAGGTTCTCCATTATCTCCACTCCCTTTGCCACCGGCGTCCTGAAATGTGACAGCCCTTCGGATAGATCACACTGGTAGAGATAATATGGGCGGACCCTGTTCGCAACCAGCCTGTGGACAAGCTCCTTCATTATCCGCGGACAGTCGTTTACGCCTGCCAGCAGGACAGACTGGTTACCAAGCGGAATTCCTGCATCCGCTAGCATGTGGAGCGCCTTCTTGCTCGTCTCCGTCACCTCCTTGGGGTGGTTGAACTGGGTATTCAGCCAGACCGGATGGAATTTTGAGAGCACGGAGACCAGATCGCTGGTGATCCTGTACGGGAGAACAACAGGAATCCTGGAGCCTATCCGGATGACCTCCACGTGCGGGATGGAGTGGAGCTCTTCGAGTATCCATTTGAGGTAATCGTCGGGAAGCATCAGGGGGTCGCCTCCCGAGAGCAGTATATCCCTGATCTCCGGGTTTTCCCGGATATATTCGATACCTGCCCGTATCTCCGGTTCCGAGGGGATGGAATCGACATCTCCGACCCTCCTCTTCCGTGTGCAGTGCCTGCAGTACATGGAGCAGGTGTTGCTGACAAGGAAGAGCACCCGGTCCGGGTAACGGTGGGTTATTCCAGGAACCGGGCTGTCCAGGTCCTCTGATAGGGGATCTGCCAGATCGTATCCTTCAACCGCGAGCTCCTTTGGAGAAGCGACTGCCTGCTTGAATATCGGGTCATTCTCATAATCCCCGGTATCGATGAGAGAGAGGTAGTATGGGGTGATGGACATGGGAAATGTTCGTGTCGTCTCTTCCATCTTTTCACGGTATGATTCCGGCAGACTGATACCAAGAAGCCGTTCCAGGGTGGAAATGTCCCTGATGGAATGTTTGATCTGCCATCTCCAGTCTTTCCAGAATTCGTGCGTGCTGTCGTCGGCATCGATATTATGAGCAATTTTTTGCAAATTAGTCGAGTTATATGTCATATTTTTATCAATCCGCGGACTACTATTTTATGACTAATAATATATAAATTAAACGAATAAATTTAATTAAAGCATTGAAGGGAAAAAAGGGTCTTTTAAATTATTTTTGGTCCCGGCAACCAACATGAGGGTCTGCTGCCTGGATATATTGATGTTGCTCCCCTGCCAATGTAATTTTCATGCGCCCCTTTGTTCTGGTCAACGTAGCGATGAGTGCCGACGGGAAGTTGTCCACCCGCGAACGGCGACAGGTAAAGATTTCAGGCAGTGATGATTTCGCCAGGGTGGACCGGATGAAGGCTGAATGTGACGCCATCATGGTCGGCATCGGAACGGTCCTCGCCGATGACCCCTCGCTGACCGTGAAATCACCCGAGCTTGTGCGGTGGAGAAGAGAACGGGGAATGGATGATCATCCCGTCAGGGTGGTCGTGGACAGCAGGGCACGGACCCCGCTGCGTGCATCCATCCTCACCAGGGGAGAAGGAAAGAGAATCATTGCGTGCACCGCACGGGCAAAACCCGAAGATACCAGGGAACTTGGACGATATGCGACGATAATTTCGGCCGGGGAGGAGAGGGTTGACCTCAACCGACTCGTGGAAGAGCTGTATGCGACCGGTATCCGGCGTCTCATGGTGGAGGGCGGAGGACAACTGATATGGTCCTTCTTCGAGGCGGGACTCGTGGATGAGTTCTCCTGTTTTGTCGGCAACATGATAATCGGGGGATCGGATGCCCCGACTCCTGCGGATGGATCCGGATTCGTGATGGAAGGGGATTTTTGCAGGCTTTCACTCCAGGAGGTAAAAAAGATGGACGAAGGCGTGCTCCTTGTCTGGAAAGTTTCGGAAAACTCATCGGTAACCGGTTGATGCGGGGAAGAAGACTACGTACCTCTCACTGGTTGTCCTGGCCGTAGTATTTGTCCTTATAGCCGTCAGGCAGATCGGAAGGTTCAGGCTCCGAATCTGGCAGATCATGCTTGGAGGTGCCGTTGCAGTCCTGGTGTCCGGCCAGATAACCCCGTACGAGGCGTTTTCTGCCATCAATTTCGATGTGATCCTGTTTCTTTTCGGCATGCTCGTTGCAGGGGAGGCCCTGCAAAGGAGCGGGTACCTGGAATCCATCGCACACCAGGTCTTTTCTGGGACAGTATCGGGAAAAACACTCGTATTCCTTGTCGTTATGCTGATGGGATTGCTCTCGGCGGTCCTGATGAACGATACCGTTGCGATCATCGGAACACCCCTCGTTCTCTCTTTTGCAACGAGATATCGTATCTCACCGGGGATCCTCCTTCTTGCCCTCTGTCTTTCGGTCACGACGGGAAGCGTGATGAGCCCTATCGGAAATCCCCAGAACTTCCTCATCGCAAATTACAGCGGTCTCGAAAACCCGTTTCTCACATTCTTCATCGGGCTTGGCATTCCCACCCTGATTAGCCTGGGACTTGTTTACCTGGTGCTGTTCCTCTTCTACAGGCAGGAAATTTCCGAATCCAGGCGACAGGAGATCCCCGCCAAACCCGTTTTGGATCCTGCACTTTCCCGCATTGCCGGGATATCACTCGTCATCATCTTCCTGGCAATCGGTCTTCGGATTATCGGTGGTGCAGGCCTAATCCCGTTCTCTCTCCCTCTCATGCTCATAGCCCTTGGCGCAGCGGCACCAATCCTTCTCTTCTCATCAGAGAGGGGGAGTATCCTGAAGAGTATCGACTGGGCTACCCTGGTCTTCTTTCTCGCGCTCTTCGTGTTGATGCAGAGTGTCTTCCTCACCGGCTTTTTCCAGTCAATCCTGTCCTGTCATCATGCCATGCCGGTCTCGCTCATCATCGGGCTTGGCGTTATCGTCAGCCAGTTCATATCAAATGTGCCATTTGTTGCCCTGTTCCAGCCCCTGATACTCGAGAGTGCGATTTCTGTACCGCAGGTACTGGCGCTGGCTGCAGGGAGCACCATTGCAGGAAACCTCACGGTGATGGGTGCGGCAAGCAACGTGATCGTCATACAGAATGCGGAAAAAGCAGGGTATTCAATCTCCTTTTGGGAATTTTTGAAGGTCGGCGCCCCCCTTACCGCACTCCAGGCCCTGGTGTATATCCTGTTTTTGGGAATTATCGGATAATGGCGGGAATCAATCCAGGGATCGACGCCTGCAGCAGGGAATTCCGGCAACCCTTATATCAAACACGGGTAAATGGAGATAAAGGGTGTAATTTGAGGTGACAATTGCGTATGACCGGTGAAAAAAGGAAGATGGAATTGAAGATCTCGGGGATGCATTGCGCAACCTGTGCCATCAACATAGAAAAAACCCTCCGTCAACTGGGCGCTGTAGAAGACGCACAGGTCAATTTCGGTACCGATACGGCCACGGTTGAATTTGATACCTCAAAGGCTTCTGTCAGGGAGATTGAAGAGGCGATCAGGTCGGCAGGCTACCAGGTGGTATTCGAGAAATTGAACCTGAAAGTGGGCGGCATGATGTGTGCCACGTGCGTGGAGACTGTCGGAAACGCATTGTCGGCCCTCCCTGGAGTCGTCGACGTGAATGTAAACCTCGCCACGGAAGAGGCAACTGTCACCTATAACTCCTCGCTTGCATCGGTAGAGAAGATGGGGGAGGCCATCGAAGCTGCCGGTTACCAGTACCTGGGGGTTGTGGGACAAATCCCTGTAGAAGAGGCGGAATTCGCACGGGACCGTGATCTGAAGGACAAACGCCGCCGGTTTTTTATCGGTTTTGCAGTCAGCATCCCCCTTTTTCTTCTCATGTTTCTCGAAATTCCCATCCCGATGCAGCAACTGGCATACATACTCCTGGTCATTACAGCCCCTGTCTTCGTGTACGTCGCGTACCCCATCTTCAGGGGGGCGTATGCGGCGCTGAAAAACCGGACACTGAACATGGATGTGATGTATGCGATGGGATGCGGGGTGGCATACGTATCCAGCATGATGGGAACATTCAATATAATACTGACGCTGGAGTTCATGTTCTACGATACGGCGATAATGCTTGCATCATTTCTCATACTTGGCCGATACCTGGAAGCAAGGGCAAAAGGTCGGACAGGTGATGCGATCAAAAGGCTTCTTGGTCTTCGGCCACGGACCGCCCTGGTCGTGCGGGATGGAGAGGAGAGGCAAATCGCAATCGAAGATGTGATTATTGGAGATTCGGTGATAGTAAGACCCGGAGAGAAGATACCGGTGGACGGCGCTGTGACAGGCGGTGAGAGCTATGTGGACGAGTCCATGATTACCGGTGAACCGGTACCGGTTTTTAAAAAAGCAGGCTCTGGTGTGGTGGGAGGGACCCTGAACAGGAACGGCGTGCTCACAATCAACGCCGAAAAGATAGGAAAGGATACGGTCCTGGCCCAGATCATACAACTGGTCCGTGATGCCCAGGCTTCAAAGCCCCCTGTGCAGCGGATTGCCGATATCGCAGTCAGCTATTTCATCCCTGTTGTCCTGTCCATCGCTTTCATCTCCTCTATTGTATGGTATTTTATTGGCGGATCAACGCTTCTCTTCGCCCTTACGACATTCATCTCGATACTTGTCGTGGCCTGTCCCTGTGCGCTCGGCCTTGCAACACCGACCGCGGTGACCGTCGGAGTCGGAAGGGGTGCCGAACTCGGGATCCTCATCAGGAACGGAGAGATACTCGAGGTAGCAGATCATGTGACCGTCGCGGTATTCGACAAGACTGGAACACTGACACTGGGCAGACCCGAAGTGACCGATCTCTTTGCGTCAGGCATGGACGAAAAGGATCTTCTCTCGCTCGTGGCAGCAGTGGAGAAGAACTCACAACATCCATTCGCAGAAGCCATCGTGCGGCATGCCGACTTTATCCGGGTGTCTGTCGGAGAAGCGGAACAGTTCACCACTCATGGCGGAAAGGGTGTAATGGCAAGGATCGGGAATGACGAAGTCATCGTGGGAAACAGGCTCTTTTTAAAGGATATGGGGATTCCTGTAACCGACGCATGTGACGATATCGCCGTCAGGCTTGAAGACCAGGGCAAAACCGCCATATTCGCAGCCGTCGGAGGACGCCTCGCAGGCATTATCGGAGTGGCCGATACGCTGAAAGAGACAACCCCCATTGCTATTGGAGATCTGCTATCCATGGGAATAGATGTGATCATGATCACCGGGGACAACCCGAGGACTGCCGAAGCGGTAGCCCGTGAGGCGGGAATCGTGAAGGTCATGGCCGAGGTCCTGCCGGCCCAGAAAGCCGACGAAGTCAGACTTTTACAGGAAAAAGGCGAGGTTGTTGCATTTATTGGCGACGGTATCAATGATGCGCCGGCACTTGCACAGGCGGATGTGGGAATGGCAATCGGGAGCGGAACCGATGTTGCCATAGAAAGCGGGGATGTTGTCCTCATCAGGGACGATCTCCTCGATGCCGTTTCCGGCGTCCAGCTCTCCCGGAAAGTGATGTCCAGGATAAAGCAGAATATCTTCTGGGCTTTCGCATACAACAGTGCCCTGATTCCCATTGCCGCCGGAATTCTCTATCCATTCACCGGTTATGTCTTCAATCCTGCCCTCGCCGCCCTGGCCATGGCCGCAAGCTCGGTTACGGTGATCACCCTGTCTCTCATGCTCAGAAGGTATATACCTCCGGCAATGAAAAGAAGAATGAAAGCGGATGTGAGATATGGCGATCGATCCGATATGCGGGATGACTGTTGATCCAAAAACCGCCAAATACAGGAGCGAATACGGGGGAAAGACCTATTATTTCTGTGCTCCGGGTTGTAAGAAGAGATTCGATTCCGACCCTGAAAGATTTGCCAGGCAGGATTGATCAGACCTTCCCCTAAATATTATCGCGTCTTTTAGGCAGAACAGAAGGCCTAATCTATTTTGAGGTTTTTTCTAATAACAAGAGGTATGAATGAGAATGAAAAATTACAGCTGGGAGATCAGACTCGGGATCATTCTCGTGCTCTGTTCACTTGCAATGTATACTGCCAAGTTCCTGGTCCTCGGGGACCCTGAAAACACGTACTATTACTTCTTCAACGCAATTGGATTTCTCCCGATCAATGTCCTCTTCGTGACCCTCATCATCAATCAACTGCTGGCCATGAGGTCAAAGAAGGAGCGTATGGAGAAGTTGAACATGGTGATAGGCACGTTCTTCTCTGAGGTCGGAACGCGTCTGCTGGCCTACGTATCAGATAGTGACCCTGAACTGGATAGCATACGTTCGCTCCTGATTGTCGGGAACAACTGGTCTGATGAAGATTTCCGAAAGGTCAGGTCAGATTTGTCATCATATTCATTCACCGCACACATGACAGGAGAGACGTTGATGGAGATACGCCATTTTCTCCAGGAGAAACGCAATTTCCTGCTGAGATTGCTCGAAAACCCCGTGCTGCTCGAACACCAGGACTTTACCGACCTCCTGAGGGCAGTTTTTCATCTCACCGAGGAGCTGGAAAGGAGGGAGGATGTCGGTATCATTCCCGAAACTGACGTAATTCATCTCTCCGGCGATGTAAACCGTGTATACCGGCTTATTACATTTGAATGGCTCTCGTACATGCGGTATCTTGAGAAGAGCTACCCGTACCTGTTCTCTCTGGCGATCAGGACAAACCCCTTTGACGAGGAGGCCTCCGTCATTGTGAAAGGCTGACATCTTTCGGCCCAAAAAATAGCCAGGATATTTTCATTTTTTTGTGTCTGCGCCCGAATGAAGGTGGGACGGGCTTTTCAAGTGCATGCCTACGCTCAAGCTGAAGTACTGCGAAAGTATAAATCCGTGCCATGCCAGAATAGGGTGTTGGAGGAGAGTTTTGCACATGTTGAAAAAATCAATTGAATCGGCCCTGAACAAGCAGTTGAATGCAGAATTATATTCTTCTTACCTGTATCTCTCGATGTCGGCCTTTTTCGAGACCATTCCATTGAAGGGTTTTGCCAGGTGGCTGCGTCTGCAGGCCGCCGAAGAACAGGAACACGGGATGAAGTTCTATGACTACATCATCGAGGCGGGGGGCACGGTCACCCTTGCACAGATCGCGGCACCGAAGAGTGCCTGGAAATCGGCAAAGGAAGTCTTTGATGAGGTCTATGCTCACGAACAGAAGGTTACCGGTCTGATCAACAATATCATGGATCTTGCAGTTGCAGAGAAGGACTATGCAACACAACAGTTCCTGTCCTGGTTCGTGACAGAGCAGGTTGAGGAGGAGGCCAATGCGAGCGATATATGTGCACAGATCCGCATGACCGAAGGTGCCCCGGGCCAGCTCTTTGCAGTCAACCGGGAACTTGGAATGAGAGAATAACAGAGAGAACAATGGGCTCTTTTCTACCTGGTGTGGGCAGGATTGATGAACCGGATACTTTTTGTGGGGGCTGTCCGCCCTCACACCCCTGTGTGCGATGCCGCGCCGCCGCCTGAAAAAATACCGGGAGGCTTGATTCACAGTCAAAATTTGAGCAATCGGGTATGGGTTCTGTGAGGACGCCCCGTCGGCGGTTGTGAGTGACTGAACTGGTATGTAGATGCCAATTCTATTCAGTCTCCCCGCACAAAACAGCGTGTAGGTGAACAATACATTATCTTCCTTCTCCCTTGTGGTGGAAGTAACCTGTTTGCCTGTATTTCATATTTTGGTCGTGAAATTTTTTCATTGGTTTTCCCGATGAGTCCGCAGGTTGCCCGGGCGGTATGTGTTGACGGCGCGTGAGGTTCTTCTTCTCTTCTCCCCCGACATCCTGTATTCAAAACACCCTGGAATTCTAATTTTCCGGTAATCCAGCAGAGATAGCGAGATTTTTTCCCTTGATAAAAAGGTTTATAGTATGGAGGAAGGCAAGCGCTTATAAACGTTCGAATAATAAAACTATGTTTAAGTTTGGGCTTCTGGATGCCCGAACCGACTTCGATATTTTTATTGGGGTCCCTCTAATAGTGCAAAGGAGA
>JAHDSI010000013.1 GCA_018432765.1 Methanoregulaceae archaeon
AGGTTGACGATGGCGAATGGACTGCCAACGAGGCCTTTCTCCATGCAGGTGTGGCCCACACGCTCCCGGTGGATGAGCAGATCGCGGCCATCGCCATGTTTTCGGCCATGGAATGCGCATCCATGCTTCTCCTTGCTCCGGAGGCCCGGGTTGCGCTGGCAGGGAGCCTCGCGCCCCGGGTGGCAGACGAGGTGCGGATGCTTCTTGGCCGCGATATCCGGGTCTATGATGAATGGTGCGCCAGTGATGGAATTGCGCTGATCGCCCGCGATGTATTCTCCGGAACTCGCACAATTTTGGGCCTGGACGTGGAAATGTAAATTTATATTTATTAATCATGTAAAATTATACCAGGGATTTCTTTGAGAGAGCTACGTATTCATGGCAGGGGCGGCCAGGGATCTGTGACCGCCGCTGAACTTATCGCCGTCGCCGCGTTTGCAGGCGGTGTTTTTTCACAGGCCTTCCCGGCGTTTGGCGTGGAGCGCAGGGGGGCACCGGTGCAGGCGTTCGTCAGGTTTGACAACAAGAAGATCCGGCTTCGAAGCCAGATCTATGAACCCGATTACATCATCGTCCAGGACAGCAGCCTGATCGGTGATGTCAATGTCTTCCATGGCGTCAAGCCGGGGGGAATAGTGATAGTAAATACCGAAAAGGCGATCAATTATCCAATTCCGGAAGGAGTGAACGTCATCTCTATCGATGCGACATCAATCGCCCTGAAGGAACTCGGGCTGCCGATTACGAACACCGCGCTGATGGGTGCATTTGTTGCCGCCACGGGGGAGATCGAGTTTTCAGCGCTTGAAGATGCGTTAAAACAGCGATTCCACGGGGATCTTGCAACGAAAAATGTCGCCGCGGCACGTGCGGCTTACGACTTCGTGAAGGGGGCGGCGTAGATGGCTCTCAACCTTGGATGCACCGCAAAACCCGGAAATGCGAGGGACAACAAGACCGGGTCGTGGAGAGTCTTCAAACCGGAGTTTATCCGCGAAAAATGCACACAATGCGGGATGTGCACGATCGTCTGCCCGGAGGGATGCATCAGTCCTGACGAAGACGAGTTTCCTGTCCCTGACTACGACTACTGCAAGGGGTGCGGATTATGTGCCGAAGAATGCCCTTCAGAGGCTATCGAGATGAAGAAGGAGGAGAAATAGATGATGGAGATAATGGAGGGGTCCCACGCTGTTGCACGTGCGGTGACCATGTGCCGGCCCCAGGTCATTGCAGCCTACCCCATCACCCCCCAGACCCACATCGTGGAGGCCCTGGCCGAGATCGTGGCGAACTGTGAGCTCGATGCTGATTATATCACGGTTGAGAGCGAGTTTTCAGCGTTATCGGCATGTCTTGGTGCAAGTGCCGCAGGATCGAGAGTCTACTCGGCCACGACATCGCAGGGCCTTGCCCTGATGTTCGAGGTCTGCTTCAATGTCGCAGGAATGAGACAGCCGGTGGTCATGTCAATCGTGAACCGGGCGCTGGGCGCACCTCTGAGCATCTGGAACGATCACCAGGACTCGATCTCGCTTCGAGACTCGGGATGGATGCAGTTCTATGCCGAAGACAACCAGGAGGCGACCGACCTGCATTACATCGCATACAAGGTGGCCGAGGATCACCGTGTCCTGCTTCCGTCCTTCGTCTGTTTCGACGGTTTTATCCTCTCACATACCTACGAGCCCGTGGATATGCTGAACCAGGAGCAGGCTGACAGCTACCTTCCTCCCTTCAAGCCATATCACCGCCTCGATGCAGACGATCCGATAAGTTTCGGCCTGTTTGCATCGCCGGACTATTACCAGGAGTTCAGGTACGAGAACGACCAGGCCCTGCGAAGTGCACAGGATGTCGTAGCCTCGTGCGGCCGCGAATTCGGCGAGATGTTCGGACGCGATTACAGCGGGCTTGTCGAGGCTTACCGCCTGGACGACGCAGATACGGCGATCGTGGCCATGGGATCCCTCTGCGGGACGGTCAAGGATGCCATCGACGAGCTTCGGGATGCAGGGAAGAAAGTCGGGCTTCTCAAGATCCGCTCATTCAGGCCCTTCCCGGCAGAGGAGATCAAATCCGCCCTCTCCGGGGTCAGCCGGGTTGCGGTGCTCGACAAGAACATATCCCTCGGATCGAAAGGTGCGGCCTGCCTGGAGATCAGGGATGCGCTCTACGGCAGCCAGATCCCGGTCCTCGGGTATGTCCTCGCGCTGGGAGGACGCGACGTCCGCAAGAAGGACATCGCTGCAATCGTCGATAATGCCGAGAAAGGGAGAGGGGATATAGTCTATGGTCTGCGCGAGGAGTTGTTGAAATGACTGACAAACCATGCAATCTGTTTGATGTCGGCCACCGTGCCTGCGGAGGGTGTGCTGCAGCGCTTGCCGCAAAGCTCATCCTTGAAGCCGCCGGAAAAAACACCATAGTCGTATCAGCGACCGGGTGCATGGAGGTCTTCTCCACGCCGTACCCCGAGACAGCGTGGGGGGTCCCCTGGATACACTCGCTCTTCGAGAACAACTCTGCGGTGGCGTCGGGAGTCGTGGCGTCCCTGAAGAAGCAGGGCAGGACAGAGAAGGTCATCGCCCTCGGTGGCGACGGCGCGACGGTCGATATCGGGATGCTCTGCATATCGGGAGCCTTCGAGAGGGGGACCGATTTCACGTACATCTGCTACGACAACGAAGCCTACATGAACACGGGAATACAGAGATCGGGAGCAACACCCTACGATGCGAGCACGACGACGAGCCCTGCCGGCAAGTGCTCCTTCGGCAACCCGCGGCCCAAGAAGGACCTGCCCGCGATCCTTGCCGCCCATGGAGCGCCCTACGTGGCCACTGCCTCGGTCGCATACCCTGCTGATTTCAAGAAGAAGGTTGAGAAAGCCGTCAACATACCTGGCCCCTGCTACATCCAGGTCCATGCGCCGTGCTGCACGGGCTGGGGATTCGAGGGAGAGAAGACGATAGCCATCGGCAAGCTCGCCATAGAGACCGGTCTTTGGGTCAACTACGAGATGGAGAACGGAGAGGTGACACGAGTGAAAAAAGTCAGGAGAAAACCGGTTGAGGACTATCTCACCGAGCAGAAGCGTTTCCGCCACCTCTTCAGGCCGAAAAAGAACGATGGGGAGATTGCAAAGATCCAGCAGATCGCCGATCGGAATGCCGAAAAATATGGCACCGACATTGTGCTGAAAAAATAAGTACCTTTTTTAGATACATATTTCCATATAAGAATGAGCAGGACTTTGGGAAGTATTATATACTTCCCGGGCTGTTGCAGCGATCTGGGGGGAATCGAGGTGTCTGTCGTACCGAAAATACTCTTGATGGACGATGAGGAAGGCATACGTGACGTTGCAGGAAAAATATTCACGTATCTGAACTGTGACGTAGAGATGGCCGCAGACGGCGAGGAGATGGTGGAGCGGTTTTTAAAAGCACACGAATCGGGAAGATCCTTCGATCTCCTGATCCTCGATCTCTCGGTCCCCGGGGGGATGGGCGGGCTCGAGACCATGAAGGTCTTACAGGAGATCAACCCGGATGTGGCAGCGGTCCTGTCTACGGGTTTTTCAGATGATTCAAAAGTCGGGGATCTGCGCCAGCTCGGATTTCGGGGTGTCCTGCCAAAGCCTTATCGCATAGATGATATCCGGGAACTGCTGGGGGAACTGGTCCCCGGATATAGTGGTTGATCTCATCCCTGTCTCCGTCTCCAGGTCAGGATGAAGGGGAGGAGCAGGACGATGGCGAGTATGATCCAGAAATTACCAAAGAAGAGGAGGATCTCTTCTCTTCCCTGGTCATAGAATCTCACCTCGAGTGACTCTGTTTCATTCCACCGGATAGCCGTGCTTCCGTCATCCATGGGCGTGACGATCGCTCCCGGACTGACCATCCCGAGCAGGGGATTTTTCACTGACAGGTCCGGTGGAAGGATCACACGGGCCGTATACGGTTTTGAAAATGAGGAGATGAGATGGTTTTCCGTCAGGGGTGCACTGTAATTGA
This sequence comes from Methanoregulaceae archaeon, assembly GCA_018432765.1. Taxonomy (GTDB): domain Archaea; phylum Halobacteriota; class Methanomicrobia; order Methanomicrobiales; family Methanospirillaceae; genus SD8. The sequence continues at coordinate 4,026 of JAHDSI010000013.1, forward strand.
GGGTGTAGTCTCCCTCTTCGAACGATATTCGTGAATTCCCGCTCCATTCAAACGTGCAGGGATCGCAGTTGCCGGAGAGCGAGACGTCCTGGACCTGGAGCGGGATCCGTTCGCCAAGCATCCCGGTCCTGATAAATTCGAAGGTTTCGGCACTCTCAAGTTCTATTACTGCCTGGTACGACCTGCCATCGGGCGATACCGAATACTCTGCCGAAAGGCCCGTGACAGGGACGACGATCAGGATCGCTGCAAGAGCGAGAGCAGCGAGTCCAGATCGGCATCTATCTCTCTTGGTGGTTCGCATTGACGTATCACCGTCTCGGGGTCCTTGAGGAGGTGGCCCGTCACCACGCATACGATGCGTTCGTCGCGGTCGATCACTCCTGCCTCCACCAGTTTTTTCACACCTGCAACAGACGCGGCAGACGCGGGCTCAACACCGATCCCTTCCTTTCTTGCCAGGTCACACTGCATCGCAAGGATCTCCTCGTCGGTTACTTCCTCCGCTGTTCCACCGGTGCTTCGTATTGCGGTCAGGGCCTTCTCGGCATTGACCGGTGCACCTATCCTGATCGCGGTGGCGATGGTCTCGGGATCTCTCTGCGGGACGACTTCGGGAAGATCCTCCTCTATCGCCCTGACCACCGGGTTCGAACCCGTTGCCTGTATCCCGGTCATCATCGGGATCCGGTCTACCAGCCCAAGCCGCTCGAGTTCCATCATGCCCTTGTGGACCGCCGATATATTCCCTGCGTTTCCGACGGGAAGCACCATGCGGTCAGGGACCTGGCCGAGCTGGTCAACCGCCTCGAAACCGATGGTCTTCTGGCCTTCGAGCCGGAAGGGGTTGACCGAATTGAGAAGGTAAAGCCCGTGGGAGAGGCAGAGCTCATGGACCATCTCCAGTGCCCGGTCGAAGTTGCCCCTGATCGAGATCACCTGTGCCCCGTGCATGAGTGCCTGGGCGACCTTGCCGAGCGCGACCTTTCCGGCCGGGAGCAGCACAACCGCAGGTATCCCTGCCTTTGCCGCGTATGCCGCGAGGCTTGCCGACGTATTCCCCGTACTTGCGCACGCGACACTGCTTTTCTTAAGCTGGATGGCCATACTGACGCCAACGGTCATCCCCCTGTCCTTGAATGAACCGGTAGGGTTCATACCCTCATGCTTTGCATACAGGTACGGAAGCCCCATCTCCGCACCCAGGTGGTGAAGGTGATAGAGTGGCGTCCCGCCCTCCTGGAGCGTGACCGGGCCTATGGTGACCGGGAGCAGCTCACGGTAACGCCAGACTGAAATGGGGCGCTTGTCCCAGATGGCCCGGCTCACCGAGACAGAGTCCATGTCATATTCAACTGCAAGGAGATGCCCGCATCTCCGACAGTTGTATATGATCTCGTCAGGGGGGTATGGCGTCCTGCAGTTCACGCATACAAGACGGTACATGGTAATAGAGTGGGTGGTCATCGGGTAAATATAGAAATGGTGGCAACTCCACCGCTGCAGATTCTTTCATGCACGTGGAAGATGGCAGTTTTCGCAGGTTATTCGCGGGGTCATCCTTCAACAGTGCCCGGTTTTACCGGTTTTTCTCTTCTTCCTGCATCAGGTGACGATACAGGGCGGGCCGGCGATCGCGCGATACAGGCATGCTCGTCCGTGCATCTTCGAGAATGTCCCGATCGATTCTCGTCTCCAGGAGTCCCTCTTCGTCTTCGAGCCTGCAGGCGATATCCCCTGACGGTCTTGCAGCCATCGATCCGCCACAATAGGTGTCGACGGGGGTGGTTCCGGTGGTGTTGATCCCGACAACGAATGCCTGTGCCTCAAGCGCCCTCGCCTGGATGAAGAGCTCCCAGTGCTTCATCCGGGATGCAGGCCATGCAGCAGGGACCAGTACCGCATCGACGTTCGATGCGGCATAATACTGGAAGAGTGAGCCGAACCGGAGATCGTAGCAGATCGCGATCGCCAACCTGGTGCCAGAGAGATCAAAGACCGTTGCAGATTCTCCAGGGGAGTAACACCTGTCCTCGCCGCCGAGAGAGAGGAGGTGGCACTTTGCGTATGAGGCACGTTCCATGCCCTGGCTGTCAAGCACGATGCAGGTATTCCGGGGAAGCGGGTCATGACTCTCCCGAAAGGAACCGAGTATTGCAATCCCGTATTCGATTGCGAGAGCCCGCAACCCGCACACGATCGGGCCGTCCCGTCCCTGGATATGCCGATGCGAGGAGGGATCCCAGCCTGTCGCGAACTGTTCGGCAAAGCATACCATGTCTCCCGCCTGTCTGGAGGCCTCTTTCACCCAGTATTCTGCTTTTTTCAGGGTTTTTTCCGGATCCTCCCAGACCGCTGCCATCTGCACGGCATGTATCAGCATAGCTGGTACTGTACATCCCTGGTCACACATGTAAGTTCCTTCATCTCCTTCAGGCGCCTGCCAGGAGGGGGAACGCGGAGCGAAGCCCTGTTATCACGAACTGGACCGCGATCGCGATGAGAAGCATTCCCATGAGCCGGTTTATGACCCGCGACTCTTTCTGGCCGACCCTGGAGACGATCTGCTCGGATCTTGTCATCATGACATACGTGGTGACGATTGCGATGGTTATGGAAGCAAGTATGACGGCTTTCTGGATGACTGAACCTAAAGCCTCGCTCTCTAGGACAATTGTCGTGGCGATTGCACCGGGGCCGGCGATCATGGGGATTGCCATGGGCATCACCGAGATGTCGTCGGTATCCATGCTCTCGTATCTCTCGGTTGCGGTCATCTTGGTCCGTGACGTCCGGGCATACACCATCTCCATGCCGATACCGAAGAGAAGGATACCTCCGCCGATCCTGAACGCATCGATGGTGATGCCGAAGAGGTCGAGTACAATACTTCCGAGAAGGGCAAAGATGACAAGGATCAGGAAGGCATACCTGCAGGCGTCCTTTGCCACCTGCTGTTTCTCGGCATGTCCCATCCCTGACGTGAGGGTGACAAAGAAGAGTGTCGCTGCCAGGGGATTTATGATGATGAAGATGGACGAGAGCGACAGAAGGATAAAATTCACCACGTCTCCCGCCATATGGCAGTGTTTAGACTGTCAGCTCATAAGAGATTTTCTAAAGGAAAAAAGGACGATTCACCGATGGGACAAAAACCCTTGCCCCTGGTGACGGGAACGTGCATTCTGGTCGATGGGACCTGGTTTCAATGGAGAGATCACGAAACTGTGATCGCGACTTTTCCGGGAAAAAATGGTTATTCGTACAGAACGGACTCGTCTATCCGCCTGTATGCGACCAGTTCGTCGGGAGAGAAGTGTATCGAAATCTCTCGTTCAGCGCTCTCCGGTGAATCGGAGGCGTGGATGACATTTCTCCCGATATCCATTGCCAGGTCACCCCTGATGGTTCCCGGCAGCGCATCTGCGGGATCGGTCGCTCCCACCAGCGCCCGCACGACACGCACCACGGCCTTGCCTTCCCAGACCATGAGGAAGCAGGGCCCGCCGGTGATGTAATGCCGAAGCGACGGGAAGAACGGTTTTTCCAGGTGTTCCCGGTACTGGTCCATGACTCTCTTTTCCGGGAGTTTTTCAAAGCGGGCGGCAACCATCTTGAGGCCCTTGCCCTCCAGGCGGGAGACCACCTCTCCAATCAGGCCGCGGGCAACCCCGTCAGGTTTCACCATGACAAAGGTACGGTCCACCCGTGATCACTCCTTTCCCATTGCCTTCCGGCCGGCTGCAGTCCATGCGACACGGCGCGGTGCTCTCTTCAGCCTGAAATTTTTCTGGCATTTTGTGCAGCAGAAATAGAATATGGTGCCGTCCTTCTTGACGAACATCTTCCCTGTGCCGGGCTCGATCGGTCCTCCGCAGAAACTGCAGTTGCGCATCTCCACCATGACAGTTCACCGCCTCGAAAGTTTCTTTGCCTCGCGCTCGCTCTCAAGGAGCATCAGCACGTCGCCCTCGCGGATCGGGCCCACGGTGTTTCGTGTGATGATTCGCCCTTTGTTTGGACCGTCGAGGATGCGGCACTTCACCTGCATGGCTTCACCATGCATGCCGGTGGAACCGATGACCTCGATCACTTCAGCCGGCGTTCCTTCGTTTGCCATGATTGACTCACGCTCTCAGTTCGTTGACCTGCTTGACGATCTCATCCACCAGATCTTTTGCCTTTCCCGGTTTGACGATTGCTGCAGCAGTAGATCCCACGTCGAGACCGCTCGAGGCGCCGATGTCATTCTGCTTGTTGATGAAGACGTAGGGGATCTTCTTCTCGTCGCAGAGGGGTGCAAGGTGCATCACGATCTCCTGGGGCTCGACGTCGGCTCCGATCAGCACGAGAGTTGCAATGCTCCTCTCAATAGCCTTTGTCGCCTCATTCGATCCTTTCTTGATCTTGCCGGTATCCTTTGCGATTTCAAGCGCTTCAAGCGCTTTGTTCTGAATTTCTTCAGAAACTTCGAATTTCACGTATGTCTGGGCCATAACTCACCTCATTCAGGAGCAGGTAGCATCTCCCTCATCACTCATCAGTCAGTGAAGACGATGTAACCATATCATCTCAACAGGAGCGGAAATAAAGGTTTGTGACGGGTCGTTTTTGTCAGGAAATCGCACCCGAAGTTTATAAATAATATGGCAGGGGCGGATCAGGTTCGCGGACCAGGGAGACAGTATATCTGTACTCCCTCCTGGTCGTAGATTGTCAGGAGCCCTGCCTCCTGGACTCTGACCGCGTACTGCTCACGCTCGAGCTCGCCGACATACAGGAGCGACGCACCATATTTTTCCATGAGCGGGCGTGTCATCGCCGGGTTCTCATATATCATCCTGATATCGCCTGGCCGGTCCCCTGTCCATTCGCCTGACCGCCACATGTACTCATGAAACGGCATGCCGATGATCGAGGGAATGCCGGTAAATGACGATATGCGGGAATAGTAGGTATAATCCCCGCCTTCAGCCTCGACAATGCCTGCCCTCCCCTCGAGTGATCGCAGGTATGCTACTGCCTGCGCATCCCCCGGATGGGCCTCCTCGAGATAGGCAAGGCCGTCAAGCGTTCCACCGGGGTATGGCGAGTCGAGATCGACAACCAGGGGCGTGACAAGGAGGATGGCGCAAATCCCGATTATTGCTGCCGATCCGGCCCTCTTTGTGAAGGTTTTGCGGGGAATCAACCGGGAGATGAGGTCTCCAAGCATCGAGAACGAGGACGCGCCCATCAGGAGCCATGCGGCGATGTAGAACTTGAATACCGTGTTCATCCGGAAATAGGTCTCACCCATGTTATCGATCAGGTACAGGAACTCGCACGTGATGATCACCATGAGGCCAAGGGTGGCCAGCAGTTCTGCAGGACTCTTCTCCTTCCTGGCAAGCAGGTAGACGAGGGGGATTGCGGCAATCGCCGCGGCAGGGTATCCTGCCAGTGCAACAGGAATCGCGATTGCCAGCAGATAGGGCCGTTTACCGATATCTCCCGAGAGGTAGACAAGGTAGATCAGCAGGAAAAAGCCGTGGACCAGGAGAAATTCCCCAGGAATGGTGGGAGCATGCACGATCCCCACCCCGAGAATGCCAGAGGTGCTCATCTGCAGGTAGAAGGGCAGGTAGATGGCCACCGAGAGGACCGGGACGAGGATGAGAAAACCGTAGCTTCTTTCGAGAAATGCAGCAACAGGATTGATGAATGCCGAAATGCCTGTCACCTCTTCTCTATCCGGGCGGGCGCGAACGCCACGGGCCTTTACAAAGATGAGAATACCGAACAAAACGGTGATCGGCGCATAGACGATGACGTCCCAGCTGTTGATGAGGGGCATCGATCCAAGACTGATCGCACAGAGGCCGGCGATGAGCCATCTTTTGCGCCGGTCACAATCCAGCCACTGTTTCCATGCAAATACGAGGAGGAAGATCAAGAAGACCTGGTTGAAGATCCCGATGACATGCGCATGCACGTCACCCCACAGGAACGAGAAGAGCGGGAATTCGTTTATGGTATTGGTGATGGTGCGGGTGGAGTCCCACATGACCGCCCCGGGAGCCTTGCCCTGGATAATCTGCCAGATAAACGATGGATTCACCACGAGAAACGTGGCCAGCGGGAGCCACCGGAACCTCTCGGAGAGGAGATGGCCGAGCGCGTACATGTTCAGGGCCGAGTATCCGAGCACGGTCGGCAGGGCCAGGTTGAAGGCGATGTTCGACGGGACACCTGAAACGATGGCCACGGCGCCGAATATCCAGTACCCGAGATAGTAATACACGTCCATGAACCCTCCCAGGTACCAGGGATCGAGTGGGGGGACCACAGGCGTCCTGATGATCGATGCCAGGAAGGCATGGTCCATGAACTTCTCGGCGTACGATATGCTCGGATTGATGAACCGGACCTCTGTCATGAAGAGGAAGAAGAGGAGGAATACCACGATCCACTTCCATTGCGCCTTCAGTTCACCAAGGCTGTACTCTTTCCTGGAAGCGGCCAGGAGGAACAACATGGCGAAGGGGATGAGAGCGATCTGGATTGGTATCCCTGCCAACCCGCAGTACCATGAAGCAAGGCAGAATAAAAGGAGCGATGCAGAAAAGGAGAGCGGATAAGAGAACTCTCCACAGGTTTTTTTCAGGTACGGCCAGATTGCGAGCTGGAGAAAGAGGAGGATCGCGAGCCACGAGAGCACCGCGATGAGGTGCGCATCATGTGCCAGGATCGTTGCCTCCCACCAGTTCCTTTCTGAACGCGGATTTCATGGTGTCCACCACCCATCCACCGAAGTAGTATATGGAGACGATGCCTCCTGCGAGTGTCACCAGGTTCTTGATAAGGTGATCGATGACCGCGATCAGGGTTGCAACTGCAGGGGAGACTCCCGCGAGGGAGAATGTCAGGGCGAGAGCAAGCTCGTATGTCCCGACACCCCCCGGGGTGAGCGGCACTGCCTTTACAAGGTTTCCGATGACGATTGCAAGGACGATCAGGGCGAACGGGATGCTCTCTCCAAACATCATGACCACGAAGAAACAGACCGCAACGTCGAGCATCCAGATGACGATTGATTCTGTCGTGAGGACAACCATCGAGTGGTGTGTCAGCGAGGCCTGCCGAACCTGCTCGAGCATGGTCAAAATAATCTTCAGGTACCGGTTTTTCGGCGATAACTTCCCCACGAACAGGAGAAACCCAAAAAAAACGGCGCCTGCCACGAGAGGCAGGATGATGACCGTGTAGAACCAGTCCGGCGCATCGATGACGAAGAGAAGGGAGACTGCCCCGAGCAGCGCAATGGTGATGATATCAAAGACCCGCTCCACCACGATCGACGATATCCCCTCGGATATGGTCGCGTCATTCTCGTGTTTTAAGATAAAGACCCTGACGAGATCACCGAGACGTGCAGGGATTATCAGGTTGGCGGTCTGGCTGACAAAGATACATGCAGTGGAGAAACAGAGGCCGACCCGGATATCAAGTCCAGCAAGTATCTTCTTATACCGGAATCCACGCAGCCACCAAGCGGCGATGCAGATGGCTGTTGCGGCCACGAGATATATCCAGTCGGCATGCTCGAGCGCAAGGAGCAGGTCGTCCCATACCCGGACAAGCATGAAGGCTATGATGGCCACGGCAACCAGGGTTGAGAGGACGATTGCGCTAATCTTTCGATACATGCAGCTGCCACCACAGGCGGAGGACCGCGGTCCCCATGGACCACACATCGTTTCTCTTCACGGTCGTCCCGGCCCCCTCCACCCAGTGGACCGGGAATTCGTACACCCTGTACCCGTCTTTCTGCGCCCTGACAAGCAGCTCCGTATCCCAGAACCAGTGTCCCGCCCTCACCGAGGGAAGGATCGCCAAAACCCGCTCCCGCATGAAGCCTTTAAATCCGCACTGGTGGTCACGCAGGCTGCTGCCGAGGACGGTCCTGACAAGCAGGTTGTACCCCCTGCTTGCCAGTTCTCGCCTTCCGCTCCTTTCGATATCACTATCAGGGAGGAGCCGGGACCCGGTGGAGATATCATACCCTTCGCGGATAGCCCCGACCAGGTCTGCAAGGTGTCTCATATCGGTGGCGAGATCCACGTCATAGTAGCAGAGGATTCTCCCGCGAGCCTCGCGAAAACACCGGTTGAGGGCTTTTCCCCTCCCCTGCCGCTCATCGCTGTGGAGGAGCCGGACACGGGGGTCTCTCTCTTCCCACGAACGGATATATTCGCAGCTGCCGTCGGTGCTCCCGTCCTCTGCTACGATCAGCTCAAAGGAATCCGTAATGGCCCCGAGAACCTCCAGGGATTCCGGAATAGCTCTCTCCAGGGCCTTCCTGTCGTTGTAGACCGGAATGACCGCGCTCACCTCGGGATCTCCCGTCATCTGCCCTCCGTCCGTTCGATCAGTGCCGCCACCTCGTTCCCGGCGACGACGGCGCCGTTCATGCTCCGTTCGGGATAATTGGGAGCGCTGAACATCCCTGCAAAATACAGGCCGTGAGAGGCGTATTCCGGTATGAGATCCCGGTAACCGGTGGTATAGACCGGGCCTGCCAGCGGCTCCACCGCGAGCCGCTTCCAGTGCACCTCTGACCCGGATACATCGAACCGGCTGCAGAAGTCCTCAAACATCCTCGTATCGATATGTGGGGGTAACTTCCCCGAAAAATAGGACGCAAGATAGACGATATGTTCCCCGTAGCGATCCTTCGGGACGAAATTTGTATGCGATACGACTGCTCCGTACGGTGCCGGATCCTTCATATTCAACCAGTATATCCCGTCGGATATATCTCTTTCAAGCCCGATTGCCATGCATGCCGCTCCCTGGTACGGGATCCGGGGAGCAGCCGCCAGACCCGGCACGCCGAGCTGGTGCGGGGGGAGTGTTGAGACCCCGGTGTCATACAGCCGCCCGTTCACCCGCCAGCCGTGCATGTCCTTCTCGAGCGTTTCGACCGGGTCGTTCAGGCGGACGACAGAATGCTTACCTATGGATGATTCAAGGGCATTTACAAGCGTCTGGAAGCCCCCCCGAAGATATCCGAGCCGCTCGCCCGACAGTCCCCTGTTGGACCTGATGGCAACTCTGCTGATCAGCCATGCTGCAGATACCCTGTCGCGGTTTTCCCCGAACTTCGACACGAGGAGCGGCTCAAAGAACGACCGGTAGATCTTCTCACCGAGGCTTTCCAAAATAAAATCGCGGGCGGTCACCTGGTCAAGGTCGCCTGCATCCATCCTTTTTGCCTTCATGACGATGAGTGCCAGCCGCATTTTATCAGCAAGGGAAAGTTCCGGGTATTTCAGTATCTCGAGGGGAGAACTGAGTGGATATATGGTATTGTTGGAATAGTACCCGGTCGTCCCGTTCAGCCACTCCAGGCAATCGTCGATGGATAACTCCTTCATGAGCGAGAAGAGGTCAGAATCACCGGAAAAGCAGTGGTGGTAGAACTCTTCCAGCCAGTACCCGTTGATATGGTACGAAGAGAGGCATCCTCCGAGATGGTCTCTCTTTTCATAGAGGTCGACTTCATGCCCCGGCCCCAGCCTGAAAGCAGCGACAAGGCCGGTGAGACCTCCCCCAACGATGCAGATCTTCATACTCAGGTGCCCTGTATAAACTATGCCGAACAGGCTTAAAAAAGACTCTGAAAAGCGAATCCTTTTGGTATCGGCTCCATGCCTGGAGAGGGTTTATAAGAAAGTATTTGAACCCTCGCAAGAAACCATATTAGCTGGTAAATTCATATTATCTTGCCAATACGGACGGTTGGTGTCACTTTCATGAGGATATTTTTCATCGGATTCGGGCAGGCTGGAGGAAAAATTGTGGATATGTTCCTCGAGCAGGACAAACGGCTCGGCAGGACCAGCTTCCGCGGCATAGTTGTAAACACTGCCAGGACTGATCTGATGGGGCTGAAAAATATCGAGTTGAAGGATCGGATCCTGATCGGCCAGACAGTGGTGAAAGGCCACGGGGTTGGAACCGACAACGCTGCCGGCGCCAAGATCACGTTCGACGAGGTTGACAGTATCGTCAGCGCGATCGACAAGAAAGGCACCCACGATGTTGACGCATTCATGATCGTCGCAGGACTTGGCGGAGGAACCGGTTCAGGAGGGTCACCTGTTCTCGCCAGGCAGCTCAAGAAGATCTATCGTGAACCTGTCTACGCACTTGGCATTTTGCCGGCCCCGGAAGAGGGACGGCTGTATTCCTACAATGCAGCCAGGAGCCTTGCAACGCTCATCAAGGAAGCTGACAACACCTTTATTTTTGACAACAGCGCCTGGAAGAACGAGGGAGAGAGTATCAAGAGCGCCTTTTCCCGCCTCAATGACGAAATTGTCCGCCGGTTTGGGGTACTCTTCCGAGCCGGCGAGGTCGGGAAGGCAGGCGTGGGCGAGATGGTGGTGGACTCGAGTGAGATCATAAATACGCTCCGTGGTGGAGGGATCACATCGGTCGGGTACGCGATCACCGAGGTCATCAGCAACCGAAAGAAGAAGTCCGTAGGATCCATCATCGGCGGGATAAAGTTCAAGAAAAAGGAAGCAACCGAAGAGGTGCTCCTTGGAGAGGATCGCACGGCAAAGATCATCTCCCTTGTCCGCCGTGCCATGCTTGGCCGACTGACCATCCCCTGTGATTACACTACCGCAGAGCGTTCACTGGTCCTTGTGGCCGGCCCACCCGATGAGCTCGACAGAAAGGGGATCGAGAAGGCGAAGAGCTGGGTCGAAGAGAATATCGCCGGGGTCGAGGTGCGTGGCGGTGATTACCCGGTAAACAGCGATTATGTCGCCGCTGTCGTCGTGCTCTCCACGGTCAGCAATGCCCCGAGAATCAAGGAACTGATGGCCATTGCCAGGACAACGAAAGATGATGTGGTGAAATCCTCGGAGAGGGAGGCACTTATTATCGATGAAGACATCGAACCATTGTTTGAGTGAGTGAGAATGAGAAGAATAGGAAAGATTATTGGTTTTCTCGTATTGTTCCTCTGCCTTGCACAGGTTGCGTCCGCAGGAATCTCGGTGAGCACCCCGTCCGTCTCCCCGAGCGGCAACCTGGTTTCCGGGCAGACACAGGTATCGGCATCTTTTGCCATCAATTTTGTATCCTCTGGTGGATACACGTTCGATAGCGAAAATGCACTCCAGATGTCCACGGACCTCGATTCGGCAACCTGGTCGTACGTCATCATACAGGATGGTGTTGAAAACCCGGCCGTTCTCGAGGTGGGCCGGAATGTCAACATCAACGGCTGGGTCCTCTCCTATCCGTCAAGCCATGAACTCTCGATGAGAGTCAACATGAACGGCGTTGCGCCGCAGGTGACCGAATCTGCCGAAAAGATCATCGTGAGGGTGGCCGAGCTCTCGAGCGTCGGATCCGTCATCTCCGGGACCGAAGTGCAGCGGACGGCGATGGTATTGAACCCCTCCCAGATCGAAGAGGTCATCAGCAGCCTTACCATCGAACTTGGTGACCTGAAGACCGGTATCGATTCTCTTGGTGCCTCCGGAGTAGATGTATCGGCAGCACAGGCGAAGTACACGAGTGCGCAGAGCGATCTGCAAAACGCCCAGATTTCATCAGACTATGCCCGGGCACAGTCCTATGTCAGTTCTGCCGAGTCCACCATGTCAGAGTTGCGTACACTTGTCGGACAGATGACCGCACAGAAAGCCATCGACGACGCGAATGCTCCGGTTGAGCAGACAGACGAACTTATCAACTATTTCAAGGTCAACAAGAGCATGGGATCCGATCCACGCCTCTCACCGATTATCACCAAGCGTGAGCTTGCGGCGAGCCTGGTCGGGGATGCCCGGGATCTTCTCAGTGAAGGAAAATACAACGACGCCGTCCTGAAAGCCGCCGATGCACAGTCCAAGGCAAATGATGCATTGAACGACGCCGTCGCGTTGAAAGAGGATGTTGATTCGAACCCGCTCGCCGCCATCGGCGGGATATTCTCGGGATCACTGCTCATCATTATTGCAGTCATCGTGGTGGTGGTCCTGGCGGTTGTCGGATTCTTCTTCCTCCGCGGGCGGCGGCGATGGGACGAGCTGGGATAATTCTCTCATTCTCTTGAAAGGAATTCATTCTTTTTTCTTCGTTATCTCCCCCGAGCTGGTTTTTCATCAGATTCCCATGGAGACGTCTTCCTGAACAGTCCCGGTCGTCTTCTCAGGAGTTTACGCACCAGTGGCAGAGATGAACGGGAGAGACCCCTGGGGGGCGTCTGAAGTTCCATGAACACGGGAGCGGGGTTGCATCCC
>JAHDSI010000139.1 GCA_018432765.1 Methanoregulaceae archaeon
TCCCCGCAGTCGGGCTGCGTCTCAACATCCAGGGAGTATCCCGCGACCAGCGGTGCACGGAGCAGGCCCAGCTCACCAAACAGGTCGGTCGCATGGAGCGGCTCCGATGAATAGAGGGGTGTCAGGACACCGATACTGATCCATCTCTCCCCCTGTGTCCCGATGCTCCCGGCCATCACGGACGAGCCTTTCCCGAGATGGTCAAAGACTACAGGATCGGGCACGGTGCCGGTGAGCATTGTAGGGGTCATCGGTATCCAGGAGCACGGGTTCTCCCTCCCGTCGTATACGCAGCCCCACGTGTGTGTTGCGAGGATGGTGACGGTGTTGTCTGATTCCGAAACGCCGATCACCGACCCGCGGAAGCTGTACGACGGGAGCGTGGCTCCCGCAGGAAGGCAGCAGGCGCACAGGGCCAGGATCAGGAATATGATGAAGAGCGTTCGTTTTTGGATCATACGATCATCTCCACCGGACTGGGCCGGTTAGAATGTGGAACGATATACAACAGAGTATTTAGGTGTGTTGAATCGAAGCGGTGTGGGGGAGTAGAGGCTGGGGATGCCCTCCTCACTCCCGGCATTCCAGGGCTGTATTGGAGGACAATGGGGGGTGCCAGCCGATTTTCCCGGAGGTATATGGAGGATGGCAGTTTACCGCGAAGAGGTGGCCTGCCCGATGCCAATCTCCATCAAGTCCTCGCCGATGATCAGTCTCCCGGAAAAGTCCTGCTTCACCCGCATCAGCTTCACCGGATCAATGTTTCCAGGCACGAAGTGATTGAGGACCAGCGTACCGACACTGCAATTGGTGGCGACCGAACCGACCTCGTCGATGGTCGTGTGGGATTTCAGCAGGTGCGTCTTCAGCGCATACGCGGGAGTTCCCTCCTCGGGATACCCCATTCGTTGATCGATCCAGTCCCTGTCGATGACCTCGTGCACCAGGATGTCGGCCCCGGCGGAGAGTTTCTCCAGGTTGCCTTTCGTGTCCGCACCGGTGTCGCCCGAGAAGACGACCGATCCGTCGTCGGTGTCGAACCGGTATGCAAACGACGGGAATACCTGGTGGTGGTCGACGAGGATTGCGGTCACGACCACGTTCTCATCCCTGTATACCTCGAAAGGCTCCATCGCGGCGCAGGTGATCGAGTGGGGGAGATCCACTTCGGGGACCGGGAAGTTGATATCCCCGGGCATAGTGCCCCCGATCTCCCTGATCTCGACCAGTTTCGTGTAATCACGGTAGGCGTTGTCCAGCGTCATGTCATTGATCGCCTGCGCATAGGCCTGCCAGATATGGCTCGTCATCAGCCGGGTACCGGGGGTGGCAGTGACAAGGGCGGGATCTGCACTGTCCGTATAGATGACCGTACCGCTCTGGTTGAGGTACTGGGATTTATCGACTTCAAGGGCTCCCCTGTCCGCCGGACCGATTACCACCAGGGGTACGATGGAGACCACTCCTGTATGGGGATCTGTCCGGGTTCCGAGGCCGGACCCTGGACCTATCAGGAGAAGGGAGGGATAATCCGCGACATGATCAGGGTGGAGATGGGTGAAGAAGAGTGCCCTCGCATCCTCGAGGAACGTGGACGTGGTAGCACCGCTCCCGCCTTTGTTGAACGCCTGGGAGAGCCTCGCCGCCGAGCCCTGCCCGAGGTCGACGATATAGATTGTATCGCCGATAACGAGCGCTGACGAAGAACTCGCACGATCCGAATCCGGCCACCAGCTCACGCCACCGGTGGTACCCAGGAGCACCAGCCGTGTCTTCTCCGAACCATCGCCTTTCTTTGGCAGCGTCACGAAGAGGAACTTCTCCTGCCCGGCGACCACCGTTGCCGTGCGGTTGACTGTCACATACCCTGTCTTCGATAACGAAACCGTACACTCTCCGGGATCAAGATCTCTCACGACGAGAGGGGTAGACCCCACGGGCTCCCCGTTTACGAGGGCTGATGCTCCCGACGGCGAGGACTGGATGCGCAGGCTCCCGAAGACGGGGGCCAGAGTCGCGGTTACGACGGTCGGTCTTCCGGCAGTGATGGTCACGTTCCTTTCATATGGTGCGTACCCGTCCTTTGCGAGGACGAGACGA
>JAHDSI010000038.1 GCA_018432765.1 Methanoregulaceae archaeon
AATATCAAGATCGACATCAAGGTCCTCCATCGAATCGATCTTGATTGAGTCCTGTGCAAGTTCGCTGAACGGGTCATCGACACCTTTCTTCTTCTGCACGGGGACTACATCGGGAACTATATCGTCAAGGGAGACATCAGATTCGCCTAAAACGGATTTGCCAAGCATCTCGTCGATCTTCTTCTGCTTGGCGACCTTCTCCTTCGAGCTTCCCCGTGCTGACCGGAGATCACGCCCCAGCACCGAGAACGCTCCTTTCATGGTGGAGACAAACTCCGAAATCCCGGATTTTGATCTCTTCCTGCCAGGCTCTGCGGCAGCTGGTTTTCCTTCCTTCTTCGCTGCCTTCTTTGCTTCCTTTGCCGCTTTCTTCGCCTCTTTCGCCGCTATCTTCTCATCTTTCCCGGGCTTTGTCTTCCTCTTGTCCTTTGCCGGTTTTGCTTTCTTCTCACCCTTCTCCTTTTTCTCCCGTTTCGGAAGTCTTATTGCGCCAGTCAGGAAGAGGAGGAGTATCCCGAGGATGATCACCCCTGCCAGGAGGTAGAATACCGGGATATTGACAAGCATCATGAACGATCCCGCGACGATGATGACCAAGAATAATACAAGTCTCCTGGTTGAATCTTTCATGTCATACTCCTTGGAACGTGGGGATACTGAAGAACATACCAACCATTATCGGTGCAAATATATAAATAACCCCCGTTACGGTCAACAATGTGCTGGCAAAGAAATAGAACATGTACCGGTCGCCACCCATGACGATCTTTCCGGCGATGATGTTTGAGATGGTGATGATGGTGAGTACGATAAGTGTGTATGTACCCATCGTCGCCTCCGGGAAGTTGACGAAGAGGTCGACCCCGCCACCGATGCCGCCTCCCACGGTTGTGGGATCACTCAGTGCAGCACCCGTATCGAGTGACGTGACCA
This sequence comes from Methanoregulaceae archaeon, assembly GCA_018432765.1. Classification (GTDB taxonomy): domain Archaea; phylum Halobacteriota; class Methanomicrobia; order Methanomicrobiales; family Methanospirillaceae; genus SD8. The sequence continues at coordinate 934 of JAHDSI010000038.1, forward strand.
CCGATGCGATCGCCTTCGACATTGTGACCATGATATGGTAGAGGAAGAGGAAGATCCCGACCATCATGGCGTGCATGGGGATGAGCAGGATCACGAAACCCATTGCCACGGTATTCCTCTTTTCCCGAAGCAGGACCTGCTCGAGCATCGACGATCCCACGATCTGGCCGATAACATCCGGTTTTCCGCCCAGCTCCACCGAATCCCGGAAGATATTCAGGTACTTGTAGATGAGGTTGCTTCCGCTCTCCCCGATGAACCTCTCCCAGGTTTCCTTCTCGTCCAGGCCAAGGTTGAGCTTGGAATAGACGCCGTTGATGAAGGGTTCAAGGCTTACAAGTGATTTCCGGTCAATCTCGGAGAGGGCGGTAGTGATGGTGATTCCTTTTCCCCCCATCACCGCACCAAGACTCCTGATGAAGGTCGTGAATTCGGCATCCCGGAGGATGATGTTCCGGTCGTCAAGGTACCCGATTATCCCGAGCGGGAGCAGCATCAGCCCGATCAGGAGCATGACCAGGCCGGCGTTCTGGCTCAATATCCCGAGGAGTAAACCAGCTCCCACGCTGATAGGAAGCACGCGCCTCTCAAGGCGGTGGATCATGGCCTGCTCCTTTGAGCCCCTTTCCAGTGAATGCGTCTTGTCATCCGAGGGTACCGAGCGGTACATGGTGGTGATGCCGAACACCGAGATGAAGATCACGATGAAATACGAACCTGAAAGCGTCTGGTTGATGTCGTCGGGGGAGAAGATCGCCACCGAGATCATGATGATGATCCCGACGAGCGCCCCGGAGAAGAGAAGTGCGATGTATGCGTCGCCCCATTTCTTGAGCATCTCCACTCCCTGTTCGTAGGTGTTTTGAAAGACGCTCCTGATCGTGCCGAGTTCCCGTGTCAGGAAATCCTCGTCCGGTACTCCCGACTGGATGGAGTTTGCGTACCGGTTCAACATGCTGCGGAGCATGGCATTGGACACCTTCTCAGCGATCGTCGTGAGGGCTTCCACGTAACTGAAATTCCATCTCTTCACGAAGAATTCGATCTTTTCGATATACTTCGTCGTCACGTACTCTTTCCGGGCGGCCGTATATGCGAATATCTCCGGCCTGGTTGCCTGGGCTGTCGTGATGGAGGCCATGTAGGTTATCATGAAGAGGAGGTCGGGCCCCATCCGCTTGTTCTCGGTGATTGTATCGATGCGGGCTTTTATCGATTTCCCGAGGTCTGCGAATGGGAGCTTGCCTGCATTCTTCTCTTTTATAGACTTCCCGAACCCTTCAAAGTTCATCCAAATCGATCTTTAAGAGACCCTGCTTCTTGACCTTGGTCGTCATGTGGAAGAGGTCGTAGAAGCCTGTGTAACCTGCCTTGTGAAGCCGCTCCAGGATACGTGCTCTCTTCTCGAGTTCCTGGTATATTGCGGCTTTTTTGTATTCGGGAATCCCAAGCATGGTGGCAATCTTGTTCTCAAGCAGGTAGCTCGAGCCCCTGCCAGGGAACTCGAAGAGATCGGTTGCAGGGTTCCAGTGGAACATCTCGACGAACGAGAACCCCTGGGTCTCGGGGTTGAATCCGACGAGTTCGCTTATGGAGAGTATCCGGCGGACCGTCTCCCCGGTGGGGCGTTTCACAGCGCTCTGGATGACGACGATATTTAAGTTGTCCACGTAGGTCTTCGGGATGTTGATGGGATCCCCGACGAGACGCTGGATGAGTTTCTCCACCGATGCGGCATGGAACGTGGAAAGGACGGGGTGGCCGGTCTGCATCGCACTGAATGCGACGGACCCTTCCACACCACGAATCTCTCCGACCAGGATCTGGTTTGGTCTCTGACGAAGAGCAGCTTTTAAGAGGTCGAACATGGTGACGTCGGATCCCTCACCTTCGCCCTTCCCCTTCCCTTTCGACACTTCCCTGACCCAGTTCTTGTGCGGGACCTGCAGTTCGGGCGTGTCCTCGATGGTCACGATCTTGTTTTCCGGGGGTATGAAGGTGGTGAACGCGTTCAGGCTCGTGGTCTTTCCGCTGGCAGTCTCACCGCTCATGAAGAGAGACATGCCGTTTTCTATGCAGATCCAGATATATGCCGCCATCAGGTAGTCGCAGGTCTTGAACTCGATGAGCTTGAGGATGCTCAAGGGGTCGTCCATCGCCTTCCTGATGGTGAAATTGCTTCCTTTCCTGCTGATATCGGTGCTGTATACGATGTTGATACGCGACCCGTCGGGAAGCGTCGCATCGACGATGGGGTTTCGGTATGTGATCGGACGCCGTGTCCTCTCTGCGAGCTTTATCACGAAATTGTCGAGCTCGTCGGTATTGTCCCACCCGACGACGGATTTCAAGCCCTTGAAGATCTTGTGTTCGATGAATATCGGGCCAACTCCGTCTACCGTGATATCCTCGATATACTTGTCATTGATGAACGGTTTTAAGATCCCGACATCTATCTTGTCCCGGACCATCATGTATTCCAGGGCACGGTACTCCTGGGGGTTGACGATCAGCCTGCCGTCTGGGGTCTGGCGAATGTTGGAGAGTATGGCATCCTTTTTCGGGTTTTTCTTTGCGGTGAGATCCTTGTTCAAGAAATCCTTGATCTTGTCTCCCAGTCCCCCCTTACCCCTGTCCCCTGAAAGAAGCGCCACCTCCTCGCCTGGTTGCTGGATGTAGCAGGCCTCTCCGATAAGCCTCTTTAAGACGATCGTCCGCTCTTCGTCGGTTACCGGGTCCTCTTCAAGCGCATCTAAAAGATCGATTATCTTGAGTTCCAGGGCCGGTGTCAGGTCCTTTACGCTGTGCATGAAGGAGGGGTCGACAGGGATGTAGTAGTTACGGACGTCGTCGACATCGTGGAAGATATGGACAAAGACCGTGTCATCGGCAGGATAGATGAGGTTTGGCTCATCCATCGATTTTAAGTCGCGTTTCAGCTCCGAGAAGAAGAGGGGGATACCATACTCGTCGACGGGAAAGATATGGAGGTACTCGAGCAGGTGGGGGCTCTTCCGTACATATTCCTTTGCATTTACGGGGAGCATCCGGTAAAGGGCGCAGCTCTCGATGTTGTTTACGCAGTCGTTGTCCTCGGTGTTCTCCGCCTGCCGGAACGGGAGATTGATTGTTGCGGTTAAGGCACTCATATCAGACCTTTGCCATCGATATCGGTATGATCTTCATCCCGTAGCCCGGGTGGACTTCGAAGCTGACCAGGTTCCCGGTGGTCTTTCGTGCCCCCCTGACCTTGACGACTTCCATCACCATCACGTACTTGTCGCCGATAAGGGCCTTCTTCATGGAGAGGTGGGCGTCGCAGATCGACCTGATCCTGATGAGGGTGTCCTCCTCGAATGCGTAGGTGTGGAGGGTGATGAGGATGGTCTTTCCCTGGTCGACCAGGTTCTTGCAGTTCGTGAGGAAGGTGAGAATCGAGTCCTGTGCGGTGTACTCGGTGAACATGGTGAGAGAGTCGATGATGATGACCTGTGCCGGGCTGCTCCGGATGTGGTGGACGATCCTCTCCAGGATACCTTTCATCTCCTCCTTGCTCCACTTGAACCCGACCATGTGCAGGTGGAAGAGGCGGACATATCCCCAGGCGAAATAGTCGGATACGTCAAGGCTCATGGACTCCATCTGGGAGAGGAAGCTCTTTGCGGTCATCTCGGTCGAGAAGAGGTCCACGCAGAGCCCCTGTTTCATTGCCCCCCAGATGATCTGCTGGGTAAGCACGCTCTTTCCGGTGTCGTTTTCTCCTTCGATCAGGGTGAGTGAGCCCAGGGGGATGCCGTCGGCTATCTTCTTGTCAATCTCGTTGTTTCCTGTCGAGAGGATGTTACTGTCCTCTCCGCCCAGGAGTCCGGCAAGCCCTGCGTTCTTCGACGCCATGTATTATCAACAGAGTATTCTCTTTGTGCGTATTTATAAAAGTGCTTGACGGAAATAACAATACGGGGATGGGGTTGCGGGGTGTGGGTGGGGGGATTCTCAATA
>JAHDSI010000035.1 GCA_018432765.1 Methanoregulaceae archaeon
CGAGGAGGCCGATCTGATGCTTTCTGTTTGCGTGGAAAAGCAACTGAGAGACTTTCTCCTTGAAGTCTCGCTCTCTGTCGCAAAAGGGAAGACACTGGTATTGATTGGGGAAAATGGTGCAGGAAAATCGACGGTCCTGAACCTGATATCGGGTCTCCTCCCACCGGATTCCGGGGAGGTCATACTCAAGGGAAGGGTGCTCTACTCACAGGCTGACCAGATCGACGTGGCTGCGGAATACAGAAATATAGGGCATCTATTTCAGTCCTATGCACTGTTTCCCCATCTTTCAGTATTCGACAATGTCGCATTCGGTCTCCGGTGCCGGAAGATGCCAAAAACGGAGCTGGTATCAAGAGTCCGGGGGTATCTTGAGGAGATGAATTTGGCCGGTCTCTCGGGAGAGCGTGTCGGCAATCTTTCAGGCGGTCAGCGGCAAAGGGTGGCTCTCGCCCGGGCGCTTATTCTCGAACCAGACCTTCTGCTCCTGGATGAACCGCTGGCGGCACTCGACGTGAAATCACAGGCGACAATGCGGAGGGAACTGAGGGAATCGATATCCCTGGCAGGAATTCCGGCGATTGTTGTCACCCATAACTTCGAGGAGGTCCTTGCACTTGCCGATAGGGTGGCGGTGATGAACCAGGGCAGGATAGTCCAGACCGGCCCTCCCGATGAGGTATTCCACAGACCCAACTGCGAATTCATCGCACATTTCACCGGTATCGAGAATATCTTCAGGGGAGTCTGCAGCAAGGACTCGGGGATATCTACAATAACGATCGGGTCACGGTCAATAATCACCGCCTCCAACTCCTGCAAAGAAGGTACCGAGGTGTATGCCACGATTCGTCCTGAAGATGTTCTCATTTCCCGGACTCCCGTCACCTCGAGTGCCAGGAACTCGCTTCCAGGCAGGATCACCGGGATTGCAAACAATGGACTGTTTGTAAAACTTACTGTCGATGCAGGGATGAGAATTGTCTCTGTTCTGACCAGGCAGGGCTTCGAAGAGATGGGTCTTTCCGTTGGTGATCAGGTACATCTCACGTTCAAGGCGGCTGCGGTCCATGTATTCTGATATGGAAAGACCCGTCTCTCCTGCATACGCGGCATCCGGGTACAGATGGGAAACGACGGGAATACGTCATATTCCCGGCCTTTCATGATAGGTTCGTTGACATGTATTCCACCAGTAATTCTCATCGAAAAAATTCCGAATTAGTGTACCCCTGAATGGATCGTTATGTAAATCCGGGGAAACGGTAGCATATGAAAACCCTGAATTTATGCTGTATTAACCTGTAATGTACAAATGACGTGAAAAGATCGATGCAGTACAGGACTGTCCCAAGGAACGGTGACGAGCTCTCTGCGCTTGGGTTCGGGACGATGAGGCTCCCGACGAGACTGGGGAGAGTGGACGTTGACCGTGCGGTCCGCCAGATCCGGTATGCAATCGACAATGGCGTAAACTACATCGACACTGCATATCCGTATCACCTCGGGGAGAGCGAGAAGATCGTGGGGCTGGCGCTCCGGGACGGCTACCGGGAAAGAGTGCGGATTGCCGACAAGCTCTCGCCATGGCTTGTCAGGACCCGGGACGACATGGAGAGGATCCTCTCCATTCAATTGGACCGGCTACAGGCTGACTGCATCGATTATTACCTCCTTCATTCGCTCGAGGCACAATCATGGAGACGACTCGAATCGCTCGGGGTGATGGAATTTTTAGAATCTGCACGCGAGGAAGGAAAGATTGGCAATATCGGGTTCTCTTTCCATGACGAACGGTCGGTCTTCCGGGAGATCGTCGACGCGTATGACTGGACATTCTGCCAGATCCAGTTCAACATTCTCGACGAGGAGATCCAGGCAGGGCTCGAAGGCTTACGATACGCAGCTTCGAGGGATATCGCCGTCATGATCATGGAGCCCCTCCGGGGAGGGATGCTTGCTGCCGACGTTCCCGGCGAAGTCAGGACACTCTACGACAGGTCCGGATTCTCCCGCACACCTGCGGAATGGGCGCTGCGGTGGGTCTGGAACCACCCGGAGGTGACCGTTGTCCTCTCCGGGATGAATGACGAGCGCCATATCGCCGAAAACATCCGTGCTGCCGGGGCCTCGCTTCCCAATTCGATGACCGATTCCGAGAGGTCGACGATGAACCAGGTGAAGGCCGCCTACAAGAGACTTGTCAGGGTCAACTGCACGGGGTGCGGCTATTGCATGCCCTGCCCGTTCGGGGTGAACATCCCGCAATGCTTCTATTTCTACAACCGGTACCACATGGGCGGGAGCAGGCTCATCACGCGGGGATTCTACATCCTCCAGGTGGTCGGGTTTGAGAATAAGCCTGGAAATGCATCCCTGTGCATGGATTGCGGCAGATGCGTCGAAGCCTGCCCACAGGGCATCGCGATTCCCGATGAACTCAGGAAAGCCTCGAAGGATCTCGACGGGTTCTCCACCAGGCTGATGTACCCATTCGTGAAGGCGGTGCTCCGGAGAGAGCGGATGGAATGACGGGGGTGTCACCGGACTGTGTACGAGGATTCGTGCGCAGTGTGATCCATTCGGGTAGGGGATAGCCTGTTCAGCAGAGCAGGAATGGATTTGAAAACAAAGTTTTTGGGAAAAAAATGACCTGATTCTCACGGAGACACACGTATAGAAAATGAAAATGGGGTGGCCATTTTCAGATTATGAGAATTACCGTCTCATTCCTGATTCGTAGTGCATATCCTTGTCAAAGACTGCTACCTGGCCGTGAACGCTCGAGAGTTCTTCGTATCTCAATTCTGATGCGAGTCCTGTACGGAGGAGATACAATGTGCCGTCTTCCGGATTATCGAAGGGTACACGGACGAAGACATCGATCTTCCCTTCCTGGCTCAATGCGTCCATGAATGCCGATACCGATCCCTCTGCAGGCTCGTCACCTATCCCGGTAAGCCTGATACGGTAATCCACGTCAACCGGGTAATCGCCGCTTGCCGCGATGAACCGGTCGCTTGCCGCGGTGCTCACCGAACCCGTGGATATATCGAGGTCGCTACCCATCTCGGCCATGTTGCAGAACTGGGGCACGAAATCTGATGCATCGGAGGCGAACGGGCAGAGGAGCACGTTGTCTGTCAGGCTGAACTGTCCCACGCCATCGACCATGATGTACTCGCTCGATACCAGTCGGCCGGATGTGTCGGTTGAGAACGCGATGAGACGCTCGGCCTCGATGTTTGAACCTCCAGCGAGCTGGTTTCCTGTCTCTGCAGAGAACTGCTTTGAATACTCGATATCTCCATTGGTAGCAGAGGTTTGTTCGGAATAGACCGACGAATAAAGGACCCCGCCATTCGTGGTATTACCTTCTCCGAACACCTCTTCAAGGACGATGTTTCCCGGAACATAGATCACATAAGGTCCAACCGGAATCGAGGGATTTGGATAGGTCAGTGACGAGCCGAGCGGGCTTGTAGATATCTGCCAGGACATATCCTGTTCTTCGTCAAACCACCCCGATACCTGGGCGGATGTAGTCGTGGTAATTCCCTGGGTCTCGGGGGTTGCAGGGATTGAGGGATCTGCGCATGCGAAACCCGTGACCATGAAAGCAAGGGCCAGGAGGCCGGTTATAATTATTATAGAGGATTACTAATAACCCCATTTTCACTGATCAAGGATAAATCTCATCGGAGATTCACCTAAATCTCATAAAAAGATACAGCCCTGTCCCCCACAAAATCCCATCAAATTTGTTTTCTGCACCTGCGAACCGCCGACATCGATTACCCGACGCTCCTCAATTGATACAAATTATAGCAGAACGCCGAGAACATACATTTCACTTTTACTCTCTCTAAAGTAGTTACTATCACTTTTCCCGCGTTGAAAACATTCTTAATCACTGCAAACGGGCGTTCACCTTTCGCTCTCTTCTTACTTATTCTCCGATTCCGTAGTTTATCCTTGATACCAACAGGATGACCTCTGGCTCCCCGTTTCATGGTTGCATTATACCCTTTGCAACCAGCTCCCTGATACCCGCGATCCCGATAAAC
>JAHDSI010000014.1 GCA_018432765.1 Methanoregulaceae archaeon
AACCAGAACAGACCATCAACCAGAACAGACGATCACACAGAACAGACGATCACACAGAACAGACGATCACACAGAACAGACGATCACCAGAACAGACGATCACCAGAACAGACGATCACCAGAACAGACGATCACCAGAACAGACGATCAACCGGGACAGACAATCAACCGGGACAGACGATCTACCTGTACGCATCCAGGAGTGCAACCCGCTCAAGAACGAGGTCACGGATCTTCTGGATCCCACCGGCAGCCTCTACCTCGACAGGGGTAATCTCAAAGAGATCCATGAGAATTCCGGCTTTTTTTGATGAGATAGTATCCCAGTCATCACTGCATTGAGTACTTATTTTTGATAATTCGGACCATGCCAGATCATTCCAGGGGCAGAGGCACATGTATGAACGGTTCGTTCCTGCGTGTACCCCGAACTTCATACCATTGATGCATTGACGTGATCCGGAGGCATACAGGAGCGCTTCCATCTCAAGTCTGTTTGATATGCGTCTCTTCTCGGTATCTGAACGGATGGCATGAGACAAAGCTGAGAGCACGTGTTTTTTTCCTGCCATCATCTCGGAGTTGAAGATGATGATGTGGGTACGGGTTCTCTCGCCAAGAGACTTCAATATCCACAGGAACCGATCAACGTCATCTATCTCAAGAATGACCTGTCGAATCCCGCAATCACCGGCCTGCATCATCCCTCTCCTGGAAAGAAAAGAGTGAGGGTTGCCCGGACAACTCTTTCTCGTTCATATCAGGGGCATTCTTCCCCTTCGCCGTCCGGGAGAATATCTGTGCCGCAATTCCACGACCAAGGATCGCACCCACCCGGTCTTCTCCTGCGTCCATTACCGCACCGGGAGAGACGAGCCCATTGTTAAAGAGGCGTCTTGCCCTGACCCGCCCTACGTTCCTGAGACTGATAAGTGGCAGGAGTTCTCGTTTTATCCCGTGTTTGAGACAGGTCTCATATTCACGGACCTGTTTTGCAAACTTTGGGGCAAACATCCCGGAGAGCCGGCCTGCCGCATGGAGGAGCCAGCCCGAGCTCTCCAGCAGGTTGTAGATATCACCAGGGCCGACAGAATACCTCTCACATATCAGTGTCTCGGGCACCTCCAATGACCAGTCATGCAAAAGCATCGCGGTTTTTAAGGCACGGTAATAGTCTTCGTCTTCGCCAAACGGAAGTTTGATCCATAGTTCGTCGTCATGTTCGCAGATGAAGCGATCAAGATAGTGCAGGTCACGGTTGGCAACGTAGAGGGTGAACATGTCCGGGGTGTTGCAGATCAGTTGCAGAAGGCCGACGTCAGAGAACGTATCAGCTCCTGAAAGGGTTGTAACGATGGTATCTGCGCTCCGTGGATCGATATACAACTGGGAGACGAGGTGGCCAAATTCTGTCGCTGACATGTGGTCACCATTCTCCACGATCATCTCGGATAATTCAAGAAACTGCAGCCCTCTCTGGACCATCGACTCGAATAGACGTGTGCCCTTCCGCTGGTGATAGTAAAAGGTCCCTTCCAGGAACCTGGAAAGTTCATCCCGGGAATGGGCAAAACCTGATGCGATGAGCGAGAGTACATGTGTCGAGAGTGCAGCCTCTGATGCGATCTGCGAGTTCACATCCTCCGGCGGTGCGTCGATGTAAAATTCGTAGAGAGCACAGACGTCCTCCTCTTCCTTTGCGATCAGGACAGCCTCACCGTATGGATCAAGGTGAGGCCGTCCGGCTCTTCCGGCCATCTGGTGATATTCACGGGCAGGAATGGGGACCATCCCCTGGCCGCTTGCATACCGGCGATAATCGCGTATGATGACCCTCCGTGCAGGGAGGTTCAGTCCGGCAGCGAGCGTCGGGGTAGAAGAGATGCACTGGATGTGTCCCCTGCGAAATCCTTCCTCAATAATCTCACGTTGTGCCCTGCGAAGCCCTGCATGATGGAAAGCCGCCCCCTTTTCAACGCATGCCGAGAGTACCCGATCAGAATCCGTCTCGGCCAGCCTGTCCAGGCGCCGTGCATACTCATCCAGGGATGATCCTTCCGAGTTGAGCGCTTTTGCCGCACGCTTGGCAAAGGCTTCGGCATTCTTCCGTGAAGCGACAAAGACGAGGCACTGGCCCCCTTCCTCCACTGTATCCATGAGGAGGTTGAGATCTTCGTACCGGGAGATCGACTTTACCGGGCGGAGTATCTCGTGAAAGTGTATATTCCCATTGAAATAGACGCCCTGCCTGAGATCCACAGGACGCCAGGAACTGGTGACGAGTGCGGCGTTCAGCCATCGTGCGAGAGTCCCGGGATTGCCGATTGTCGCACTCAGCGCGATAACCTGGAGATCCGGGTTTCGTGTGCGCATCTTGGTGAGAACCATCTCCAGAGTCGGTCCCCTGTCGGGAGAGTCCATGAGATGAACTTCGTCCACCACGAGAAGCGAGATCTCAGGGAGCCAGGGGGTCTTGTTCCTGAGCAGTGAATCGACCTTCTCGCTGGTCGCGACAATGATATCGTTCTTCCCCAGGTATTCGTCCCTCCTGTCGAAATCCCCCGTGGAGATCCCCACTCTCGCACCTTTTCCCGAAAAATCCCCATATTTTTCACTTGCGAGCGCCTTCAGGGGAACAATATAGAGGCATTTTCCACCTTTTCGGATATGATGGTGCATGGCCATCTCGGCAATGAGGGTCTTTCCGCTTGCGGTGGGTATTGCGACCAGGAGGTTTCTTCCCTGAAAGATCCCCGCCTCCACACAATCTGCCTGGGGTGGATACAGTTCTTCTATGCCTGAATCGGCGTACCGCCGCAGCAAATCTTTCGGCAGGGGCAGTTCCGCCAGTCTCATACATACCCCTTTGATTCCAGTTGATATAACAGGCAGAGCCCTCTATTTAAAGAATAGAGCTTGTGGGTTGGATATTTATCTCCAGTGGAAATCATCCATCTCCAGCCGTATTGTCACGATATGTAGCCGCATCTTCCTCATTAATAGTAATAGTCGATCATATCCTGCTTTGCTTCACGTTTCTTCCGTTCAAGGAAACTGAAGACCGATTCATGAGGCATACCTGAAATTAGCATGTCTATTGCGCTTTTTGTGACTTTCAACTGTTCCGGGAGTCCGATGACGGCGACCGTCTTTCCGAGGACCGAAATGTATGTACCTGTCATATGCTCGATCTGTTCCCTTGACCGGCCATCCTTTCCGATTATTCTCCCCCGTATCCTGTCAAGCTGGCGCGGGCTGTCTGAAAAGGCTGAAAGATCGGTTATATCCAGCAGCAGATCCTCATCATCAAGCAGAAGAAACGCTTTTTCAGGTGAAAAACCCCTGTTTATAGCCTGGACAACCTCGACTGCCCTCAAAAATGGAAGGGGATCCTCGCCCTCGAGATGCACCAGTCCTTCGTTGCTGTCGATCTCAATCTGTATTCCTGTTCTCTTCTCAAGCTCTTTCTTGACAAGGCCTCCGGTCCCAATGAGGACACCCAGCCTTTTTCCTGATATTTTCATCTCCTGCATCATCTCTGTGCTCCTCCTGTTCTTTCTCTCTCTCTCGGTAACCTTCCGGTTATATCCGAAAAGATCTCCTCCTCATCACGGACAGCGCATTTTTCCCCAAAAAACCGGTTGATGTTGAATATATCGCGTTTAAGGAGATCGAATGCCCGGGGATGATCGGGCGTTACAGACTGGCCCATGTCTATCACGTATAGCTTCTCTCCCAGGAGTATATTGAATTCACTCAAGTCTGCGTGGACCAGCTCGGCGTTCTGATAGAGTTTCTTCATGAATTCAAGGATCTCCCGGTAAATTTCCGCAGGATCGGAAAGGATCACGTTTCGCAACTGTGGGTAGGGTTTCTCATCTTCCCCGATGAATTCCATGATGAGGATGTTTCTGTTCCAGACGAGCGGTTCCGGTACCGAAAGCCCTGCATCAAAAGCCCGTTTCAGGTTTGAAAACTCTTTCCTGGTCCATGTAAAGACAATATCCTTTCTTGAACGCTTGATTCCTGAAAAGCGCCGGTCACCAATGATATATTCACTCATGGCATTGAAATTCGCAGATCGTATCCGGTATATCTTGATTGCCAGATCCTGGTCTTCCCGTTCAGCAAAGAAGACATTGGCTTCCTTTCCGGTGCTTATGGAGCCACCTATTGCAGTGATGTGTCTCTTGTGGACAAGCCGGTAAAGGGAGAGAAGCGTAATCTCGTCGAACACGTCCTGCCGTACCTTGAGCTGGTCCATATCCTTTATGCGCACTCCCAGGCTCTCGATCTCCCGGTCGAACCTGCTCTCGATGGTTTCCCGGCTCACGATATGGCTCCTCTCATTTCACGTAGTCCCTTACATCGGAGAGAATCCCGGAAAGGCAGGCCGAAACCGTCTTTTTCAGGTCAAGCGGGTGAATCTCTCCTTTCTGGTATGCCTCTTCGAGCTGACTGTAGTTGTCAAACTCCCGGTCACCCCCGAATTTTTCCGGTCTTCGGACGACAACCTCGCTGCATCGTGGAAATACATGATACCGGAGGATCTGGAGGACCGGGTTTTCCTCGATCTCCGGTGGGCAGAACGCCTTTTTACATTTTCTCTCTATATCCTCGGGACTATCTGTCACGGAGATATAGTTTCCACTGGAAGAGGACATCTTCTTCCCGTCCAGGCCGTTTAAAATGGGGGTATGGATGCAGACCGGCGACTGATATCCGACATTTGCCAGGTGCTCCCGGGCAAGCATGTGTATCTTTCGTTGATCAATTCCTCCTACTGCAGCCTGGACCCCCAGTTTCACGATATCGACCATCTGCATGATGGGATAGATCATCTGCGAAACGGTTGGAGCCTCCATCTGCCTTCCCACTTCGTCCATACTCCTTCTCGCACGGTTCAGGGTTATCTGCTGCGAGAGGCGGAGCATCATCAGTTGGTAATCGGGATCGAGCTGGAGGGTTGATCCGAGTACATATTCCGCATCTGTAAGACCCAGCCCCTCAAAGCACCGGCGGTTGTAATCGGCAAGCTGTCTGACCTCTTCCATCGTCCCTTTCCGGTTCAAAAATGCATGCAGGTCGGCAAGGAGCACTACAACCTCGAACCCGGCTTCACTCAGATCCATCAGCTTATTTATTGTGACGAGATGCCCGAGGTGTATCTCGCCACTCGGCTCGTATCCGGCATATACCCGCTTCGTATCTGCTTTCAGAAGAGCCTGGAGCTCATCGTCGGTAATTATCTCTACCGTGTTCCTCGTCACCAGTGAGTAGGCATCCATTTACAATAAATTGGCTCTGGTTGGAATTAATGATTCTGAGGGCGAAAGATCCCGGCAGAAAAATCCCGGTCCCAGGACAGCCATCAGTGTAGGGAAACGCCGCTCACCGCACCGGTGACGATTCACCGGTGTTCAGACACGTGTTATGCGGAAAAGATCATGCATGAACCCTTTTTCGGCAAAAAGAGGGGATTTTTGTGTATGTACTTTTTGTGTATGTACTGATTGATAGCCCAGGCACAGGGTATGTATCCGGCTAGATTGGTGTGAAACCCAGGGCCTTGTTGGTCATTTCAATGGATTTTGCAGCGTCGGTGACAGTTCCTGTCATTGCCCGTATCGCATCGATATTTTCCACGACCACATCGGCCTCCTGGTGGATTGCCTGGAAGAGGTAGAGTTCATTCCCGATGACGGAGACCGACTCCTCGAAGATGCCGTTCTCCCAGAGATCGGATCTCGCCCGGCCGAGATCCATTGCGTATTCCTTGAGCTCTGCAGTGCTCGTGATTCCGGTGGATTTCCGAACAAGACCCATCCGGGGATGTCTCTCGATAATCTGTATCACCTGCTCTCTCGTGGGAGTTTTTTCCAGGTCCATCTGGACGACGTGCATGTGCATCATGGTCACGGGCACGATCATCGCCAGCGTGACGATATTGACATGTGGGAGAACAGTCTGGACATCGGGGCCATGGTGGCTCGGGATGGTGACCGGATTCAAGACAACGGCATCGATTGGTCCACGCTTGATATCTCCGGGATCACCCCCCCTGCGGACCATCACGGCACGCACGTTCTTCACGCCGAATTCTCTGTCCATGGCCTTGATGATCCGGCAGAGGCCCGTGGTGTTGCAGGAGACCACGCGTGTGAAGGAGCGGTTGACTGCATCCGGGAAGTTACAGTCAGAGTTGAACGAGAAGCCCGCAACTTCGTGGTCCTCTCCTCCCTGCCAGATCGCTTTTACCCCATGCTTCTCATAGAGCGCCCTGTTCTTCTTGCCGACACCTCCGGGTGTCGCATCCACAACGATATCGGCCGCCTTCAGCATATCTTCGACATCTCCCGCGACAGGAATCCCCGCTCTCTCGAAATCGCCTTTTTTGGCCAGGTCGGCGATATAGAGTGGATAACCACGTTGTTTTGCAACATACGCCTCGTGACTTGGCCTTGTCTTCGACACACCCACAACCTTCATATCGGGCTGGGCGGCGACGGCATCCGCAACGCGCTTGCCGATGGTTCCGTATCCATTGATGGCAACTCTGATCATACAAGGAGGGAATCGGACACCAACAAATTAAATGTTGCCGTTTACCGGTGAAGGCAGCCTTTCCGATCGGGAGAAGAAGAGATAGACGATGAAAGCCCGCCTGATTATGGAGAGAGGAACAATCCGAAAAAGAATCTGCAGGTTCGTATCCTGATGTGGCCGTCTTTTGCAGTTTCCCGGTGCCTGGATTTGAATGGTTTGACCGTCAGGTTATCCGTCTCCCCTTTTTTACACACAGATTATCGCCCCGGTCTGATGGAAGGAGCAGTATTTCGGATTCAGGCGGTCCCCCCACCTGACGTATTCATTCTGGCCATGTACGAACCTGGCCTCTGCATCCCTGGAATCAGCAGGTTCTTCTGCTCTCCCGCACCGGATATAATGTGTGACACCGGATCAGCCATCGCTGGTGACAGAAAACCTTCTCCTGCGACCAATCAGTCCAACGGATTCGGCAAGAATCTGTGAACTTGCAGGCCATCGTGAAATAGCCGCAAATACTACACGGATCCCTCATCCCTACGCGGAAGAGGATGCTAGAGAGTGGATTGGATCCCAGTACGAGGAATTCAAGAGAGGAGAACAGTTGAATTTCGCCATAATCGTGAGGTCCAGCGGAGAACTCATCGGTTTATGTGGCCTTTCCCGGATCAACAGGGAATACGAGTCCGCAGAGATTGGATACTGGATTGGGAGACAGTACTGGAACAGGGGGCATGCAACCGGGGCCGTAACGGCGTTAGTGGATTATGCTTTTCGCATACTGGGCTTAAACCGGGTCTATTCACGGTACATGAGAAGAAATCCTGCTTCCGGGAGGGTTCTTGCAAAATGCGGGTTTGTTCACGAGGGGACACTCAGACAACACGTAAAAAAATGGGGAAAATTCGAGGATATCGAAATGGCGGCAATTCTCAAAGAGGATTACCTTCGAAACGACTGAATCCAGGATTTCACGGTAATTCTCTTATCCTGTCAAGCCACGCATTCAGGTCCTGGTAAAACAGGTTCAGCAGAACAACTTCTTCGACCTGGTAACCAGTTGCCCGGACCTGGTAATACATATCTCTCTCCTGCATCGAATCATGGATAATTTCAGTCGACCCGTCTTCGAATACGAGTGGAACAATCGCCAGGAGACAATCGGAAATTCCATCCCATCTGTTATTCACGGGAAAACCTGCCTCCTGTAGAGGTGAATCCCAGGTCGCATCCAGGAGTGTCCACCTCCCGTTCAGAAACGCACGGATAGCCATATGATACACGATGGGAAGTGACCCTGCCTGTCTCCGCAGCTCTATGGGAAATGGTATCGGGGCATCATGCCAGCAAAAACGAAAGGATGCATATCTGACTGGTATCCCCAGCATCCCGAGCATCTGTCCAAGGAGGGTATGTTTTGGCGTGCATGACCCGCGACCGATAGAGAGGAGCAGGTCCGGGCCGGCGACTGGATCAGACATGCCGGGAATTGCAGTGTAGGGGATATCCCGCACGTGGGAAAAGACGGATAAAACTGCATCGGCAGTAGAGAGACCGTCTGTCCATTCCTCAAGGCATCTTTCTGTCAGCTCACCTGCCATCCAGAGTAGATGGGATCCGGTACAGGAAAAATCTTTTACCGGGGCGATTCTCTCTGGTTCGCGGGACAAAAATATCCTGCACACGAGTACCGGGGACGGCATGCGGAGCAGGATTTAACAGCAAATACACGGGTTTAGCGGGTGCCGGCCCGAAAATACCCGATTTTTCATTCAGAGGTCTCGAAAATCTTCCCTTTGCCTACTCATCCCTGTGAACAGGTGGTTTGTTTACCCTCTGCCAGTAGAAGCCCAGTTCCCTGATTACCTCTGCGAATTCGTCGAAATGGACCGGTTTTACGATATAACTGTTCACACCAAGATTGTAGCTCTCGATGATGTCCCTCTCTTCACTGGAGGACGTAAGAACGACTACCGGGACATGACGGGTTTGGTTCTCGGTCCTTAGCCTTCGCAGAACCTCGATCCCGTCGATCTTTGGCAGCTTGAGATCGAGAAGGATAACGCTCGGCTCTGGTCTCTTCTTCTCTGCGGGGATGTCGCCGAAGAGGTAGTCCAGTGCTTCCTCTCCATTCCAGGCAACATGTACCCTGTCTGACAGGTTGCACCACTGGAAGACGTGCAGAATAAGCTCAACATCATTGGGATTATCTTCAACGAGCAGGATCTCTCCCGGCATGGATTCGGCATCCTCTCTCATCGGTCCCCTTCATTACTTCCTTCGAGAGTGAAGAAAAATGTTGTGCCTGCACCCATCTCAGAATGGAACCAGATCTCGCCACCGTGTCGATGGATGATTCTCTGGACGATTGCGAGGCCGACACCTGTTCCTTCGATTGCCTCGTCATCATGGAGACGCTGGAATACACCAAAAAGTTTGTCAGCATACCGCATATCAAAGCCTATGCCGTTGTCCCGCACGAGAAAAACGATTCGTGAATGTTCATAGGTCGAGCCAACCTCGATCCGAGCAATTTTTTTCGTTCTCGTGAACTTGAGGGCGTTTGACAGGAGATTCATGAATACAATCCTGAGAAGGGCAGGGTCCGCACGACATCCGGGCAGGTATCCGATGACCAGGTCAATCGTCCTCTCTTCGTATTCCTGCCGGAGGCTCTGGTATGAGGACAGGACGATCTCCTCAGTATCTACCTCCTGTCTTGCAAGTGGTCTTCTTCC
>JAHDSI010000110.1 GCA_018432765.1 Methanoregulaceae archaeon
GACCTGATCATCCAGTCCATGAAAGAGGCAGGCGTGGAGACCTATGACGAGCCCCGGGTCGCCATCACCAATATCGTATGCTCGTATGACATCGGGAAATATATCAATCTCAACAAGGTCGTCATAACCCTGAACCTGGAAAATATCGAATACGAACCCGAGCAGTTCCCGGGATTGGTATACCGGATCAAGGACCCAAAAATCGTCGCCCTCCTCTTCTCATCAGGAAAGATCATCCTCACGGGCGGAAAGAACCTTGAGGATATCAAGAGAGGCCTCGAGTTCCTGGAGCACAAGCTCGGAAGCATCATGTGATGTACCGGAACCGGTAAGTCCTGATACAATCCTGTCCTGGCTGGAGTCCCCCGAGCATAATATGACTCACCGAAACCGGTAAGTCCTGATACAATTCTGTTCTGCCTTGAGTCCCCCGGGCATAATGTGACTCACCAAAATCGGTAAGTCCTGATACAATCCTGTTCCGCCCTGGAGTCCCCAGGGCATAATGTGACTCACCAAAATCGGTAAGTCCCGATACAATCCTGTTCCGCCCTGGAGTGGAGCACAACCCGGGAATGCATGAATTCCTTGCCAGAATCAGTAAGTCCTGATACAGTTCTGTTCTGGCTGGAGTCCCCCGAGCATAATGTGAGACTTACCAGAACCGGTGGGTCCTGATATAGTTCCGTTCAGCCTTGAGTATCTCGACGTAGAATGCGTCTCCTTCTGCCAGCGTGGACAGTATCCGTGCAGCGTTTTCAGGGCCCACCCCTCGTGCGGCAAGGGCGATTACCGCTTTTTTCCCGCTCGAAAGGACGATGTTTGCATTCCGGATAAGTTTCCTCTCCACGAGTCGGTCTTCCTCGGTCTTCTTCTTTTTCCTGGCAACCGCGACAAGATCCTCTTCCCACGGCTTGAGGACCGCGATGAGCCTCGCGCCGCATTGCGGGCAGACCGGGCTTTCAGGCACCCGTGACACCTGTGTCCGGCTCTTCCACCTGCGGCAGTTCATGCAGGCGAGCACCACATCCTGCTGATCAAGCCGGCGTTTCAGGGTGGAGACGACCGCCTGGTCGGAGAGCGGTGGCGGGACCTGGTCGCGGGATGAGAAGAGGCCCTCTGCCCCGAGAATGGAGAGGTGGCCGCACACGATAGTGATCTCGCCGTCACGTATCATTTTGATCATCTCCTGGGCGCAATCGACATCCATGTAGACCGAGAAGAGCTCCCGGTATGCCTCGGCAGAGACCACGGTGCCGTCAAAGAGGTCGATTAACCGGTCTATGCTGATACGTTCATAGTCGGCGTCCGGATCGATTGCCCCGAACTTCTTGGCGACCTGGACGAGCTTCCACTTGAAAAGTGCCGTCCTCTTCATTGCCAGCTCGAGTATCCCACGGATATGGGCCGGATCAAGAGAGACCAGGACGTCGCGGATATCAGCGGCACGGATGGTGGAAGGAAGCCGCAGGTATATGCGGTATGCCCCGATCTCCATTCCCACGCTCGTCCCGTACCGCGCCGAGATGAGGATGGATATCACCCTCGCGATCGCTTCGTTGGCTTTGTGGCCGGCACAGATGTTGCAGACGACACCCTCCTCGGCGTTCTCGAGCGTGATGGTGGCGTCGGTGGCGACAGGAGACCTGTTCGCATCCATCGAGCCCAGGAATTTGTCCGCAAATTCGCGTGAATCGGGGCTCTCCAGGTACC
Organism: Methanoregulaceae archaeon; assembly: GCA_018432765.1. Taxonomy (GTDB): domain Archaea; phylum Halobacteriota; class Methanomicrobia; order Methanomicrobiales; family Methanospirillaceae; genus SD8. The sequence goes on from JAHDSI010000110.1 coordinate 1,714, forward strand.
CTCCAAACTCCCTCGAGCGCCGGAGCCTGCCCACCTCCCGTGCGACGCCGAACGGAACCGGGATCTGTTCGCCTTCCCACGACGGAAGCTCTCCCTGGGCCTTTCTGACGGGTTCCACGGTTATTTTGCCGTTCTCCATGTCAAGTACCCGCCACAGCTGCCCCTTCGTGATGAAGACTGCCCCGGTATGGACCCAGCCCACGACAAACGACTCGTCAAGCGTGCCGACAGTCCGGCGTGAGACCATGTCGAATACGCCGACTTTCTTCTCATCCTGTATCATCGAGAGGTTCCGTGCAAGGTACCTCCGTGCCCGGCTGGTTGTGATGACGGAATCCCCCTCTATCCTGATGAGCCGGTGCTCCGCCATCTGCCTGCACACGTCTTCAAGCAGGTTTCCCGCATCGGCAAACAGGTAGGACCTCTCCAGGATCCGTCGGATCGCTTCCACCTGTATCTCGCCGTATTCCACGGCGATCGCGGCGACCTGGTTTGCCAGCACGTCCGCTGCCAGAAAATGGGGAGCGACATCCTCCACGTCACCCTCCCTCGCCCTCCTGGAGATCACCGATGACTCCAGGAGGTCATCGAACCCAGTGGCGAGGATGGTCCCCCTCGATACCGCGTTGAGCTGGTGGCCGGCCCTTCCCACCCGTTGCACGAGCCGTGAGACTTCGCGTGGAGACCCAAACTGGATCACGTGCTCGATATGGCCGATATCTATCCCGAGTTCCATCGAAGACGTGCTGATCAGGGCTTTCACCGCGCCCGATTTGAACCGCTCTTCGGCATCGATCCGCACCTCCTTCGAAAGGGAGCCATGGTGCACCTCGACGTCGCCCCTCGAATACAGCTGGTGTCCAAGCGCCTCCGCAGTCACCCGGGTGTTTACAAAGATGAGCGTGGAGGGGTGCCTGTCGATCGTATCGGAGACCCAGGCGGACTGTCTCTCGAACGAATCCCCGACAAAGGAGACCCCTATCTCCAGGTTCTTTGCCACAGGGACCTCCACGACAGAGAACTCTCTCTTCCCGCACAGGAACCTCCCAACCTCTCCGGGATTTCCGACTGTCGCAGAGAGGCCTATCCTCTGGAACTCGCCTGCATAGTTGACAAGGCGTTCGAGTGCGACCGAGAGCTGGACACCCCTCTTGCCTGCCGCAAGTTCATGGATCTCGTCAACGATGACGTACCTGACGTTCTTCAGGTGCTTTCTCAATACCCTGCCCATGAAGAGCGCCTGGAGCGTCTCCGGCGTCGTGATCAGGAGGTCCGGTGGCGAGAGGGCCTGGCGGCGGCGTTCGCTCTGTGACGTGTCCCCGTGCCGGACGCCGATCCGGATACCGAGCTCCTTTCCCCACCACTCCAGGCGGGAGAGCATGTCGCGGTTCAGGGACCGCAGGGGAGTGATATACAGGGTCGTAAATCCTGCGGGAGGCTCGCGGAGCATCGCATTGAAGACGGGAAGCATCGCGCTCTCGGTCTTTCCGGTTCCCGTCGGAGCGATCAGGAGGAGGTTTTTTCCTTCGACCACGAGGGGAATGGATCTCGACTGGACCTCGGAGAGCTCCTCAAACCCTCGTTTGCGGATACAGTCCTGGATACGGGGGTCAAGCTGTCCTATCGCCTTCATGGTTCTCCACTGCTGAAACAGGGCCGAGAAACGTGCCGTCTGTCAGGAATAGTTCTGCTGTCTCCTTCTTCATGCACCGGGAAAGGGGACTGAACGGATCGCGTATGGTCCTCATCACATCATACCCGGACAACTCGTTGAATGCCGGAGCAAAGAGCACCCTTGAGCAACGCTCTCCCTCACCTGCCCTTCCCAGTTTCAGGC
>JAHDSI010000201.1 GCA_018432765.1 Methanoregulaceae archaeon
ACCCATATCGATGCCCCTGCCCATTATCTCAAGGATTCCCGGTCCATCGATACAATCCCGTTCGAGCTGCTGATGGGAAGGTGCAGGGTGATCGATCTCTCAGATATGTCCGGGCCAATTGAGCCCCGGCACCTGGAAGAGAGGATCATGGGAGAAAAAAAGATCCTGGTAAAGACCAGTTTTTCGACAAAAACGAAATTTGACCCGGATTACAGCGCTCTCTCGATATCGGGGGCGGAGACAGTACTCCAGGCGGGAATCCATTGCGTGGGAATCGATTCGCCCTCGATAGAGACGTATCACGGGGATGGGGCCGTTCATCGCCTGCTTCTTGGCAGCGGGACAGCAGTCATCGAGCTCCTGGACCTTTCTCCAGTACGGGAGGGGATCTACTGGATGATTGCGCTGCCATTCAGGCTGGACGGACTTGACGGCTCTCCGGCAAGGGTCCTGCTGGCGACAGAGGATGACAGGGAGGCATTTTATGGGAATTATTCATGATGCGGTGAAAAAAATCGAAGAGATTGCAAAGAATACCGGATGCGAAGACGGAAACATCGTCCTCCGGGTGAACCCGGACTGCATCCCGTGCCAGTACGAGAAAGGTGCCTGCATGGAGGCGGCCTTTGGAGGGAGAGTGGCGGAGTTCGTCACCCGCGATCCGTTGAGGGCGACGACTCGAATGGGATTCATGTTCGGGGCGACACTGGACAATGTCCCCAAGAGGGCGGCAGCATGTGCAATACTGAATGTGATGACGGGATTTCTCTGTATATCGCGTGTAACAAAAGCATGTCCCCGTGAATGCCATACCGCATGTCTTGCCCATCTGAAGCGGGAACTGGCAGGGAAGAGTGTCTTTTGCCAGGAGGTCCCCGGCCATGTTGCCGAAAAACTGGGACATGTGACCAAAAATCCCGACCAGGCCGACGTCTTGTTGATCAATGGTGCAGCACTGGTCTCTGATCAGGGTCCGGCCCTGATCGAGAAGTATAGCGGTTCAAAGAGGATCCTCTTTGTCGCCCCTTCGAATGCCGGGGTGGCATCACTGCAGGATCGTGAATACTGGTGCCCCTACGGCCGAGCATAATTCTTTTTCCAGCCAACTCCTACATACCACGCATATGCTTTTTGGCTCATCCGGGATACGGACGGTCTATTCCCGTGACCTCCTGGGAACCGCACTGGATATGGGACTTTTCCTCGGCTCCCCCGGACGGTCCGTGGTGATCGGAAGGGATGCGAGGACTACCGGCCCCGTCCTTGAGATGAGCCTTGCCTCCGGAATCCTTTCCGGTGGAGGTGACGCATTCATCGCCGGTATCGTTCCGACCCCTGTCATCGGTTTTTCCTCGCGGTTCATGGATGCAGGCTGCATGATAACCGCTTCCCATAATCCAGAGGAGTACAACGGGATCAAGGTATTCAACAAGGACGGATCATCGCTCACACGAGACCAGCAAAAGGAGACCGAGAGAGCGCTCGGAACCAGGGCAGGTGTGGAGTGGGACCGACACGGGTCGGTATTCTCCTTCGATGCAAAGAGCAGGTACATCGAGGCCGTCCTCGACAGGATCTCCCCCGTACGTGACCTTGCAATGGTCCTTGACTGTGGAAACGGGGCGGGATGCACGGTGAGCCCTATCCTCCTGAAGAGAATGGGAGTTTCGGTCCACTGCGCAAACTGCAACACGTCGGGAACCTTTACCCGCCCTTCGGAGCCACTTCCCGAGTACCTGCCCTACATGCGAGACCTCGTGAAGACGACAGGCGCCGGCGGGGCGGTGGTGCATGACGGGGATGCCGACCGGTTGATGGCGTTCTCCCCCGACGGCCGTTTCATCACCGGTGATCAGCTCCTCATCCTCTTTGCACGTTTCCTGGGCGCAAAACGGGTGGTCACCACCCATGATGCGTCCATGGCGGTCGAGGAGATTGCAGAGGTGAGGAGGACCCCTGTTGGCGACACGTTCGTTTCGGAAGAGCTGATACGGTGGGGAGATTTCGGCGGGGAACCCTCCGGTGCCTGGATATTTCCCGGGCACTCCCTCTGCCCCGACGGCCCCTACGCAGCTGCGCTCTTCTGTGAGATCTCGTCAGAATGGGATATATCAGAAGAGATCGGAAAGATGCCCCTCTACCCGATGATACGGGAGTCCTGGCCATGCCCCGGCGCACGGGAGATCCTCACGAAGATCGGTGCAGATTCCCCCACCGACGGAATACGACTCTCTTTTGAGGAGGGGTGGTGCCTGGTCCGTGCCTCCGGGACGGAGCCCAAGATTCGGTTCACCGCCGAGGGAACAACACGGGCCAGAGCCCGGGAAATGCTTGAGAAGGGTCAGGAACTGGTTAGAAAGGGGAAAAGTGCTTAAACTCCGGAGTATGAGGTAATCACATGCAGTGCGTAATCCTGGCGG
>JAHDSI010000022.1 GCA_018432765.1 Methanoregulaceae archaeon
CTCGTTCGGCATATACGAACTCTTCATATCAAAGATCGATATCGCCCGAGCAGGCAACGTATTCCACAATATCCTGGAGATTACCAACTTAGACGACCTCAAGAACAAGATCATCAAGGTCATAATCATGGTCTTGATCGTGAGCTTCTTCCAGCGGGTCCTGGCCATGAACCTGACCAGTGGGATGGACATGCTGTTCATGGCCCTGTCGATCGCTGCTATCTGCATCGGAGTCTTCTTTCTCCACAAGATCAATATGTGAACTGACAGCACTCGTTGAAACGGTCCCGGGGCAGTACTGCGTGGCCTGACCGGGATATCGATATCATACCAATGGACCCTTTTTCCGGGAGATGGGTATTGCCGATGCATGCGCATCTCCCGTTCCTTCGTCTTTTTAGGAGAGAAAGTGAAGAATGTGCATTCCCGCTCTTATTCGTGGTAAAATCCCCTTGATCCGGACACAACACAGATAGCTTCGCTCCAGAAGGAGATGAAAGGAGAGAGAAATCATGATGTGCCATCCATGCCTACTTTCTGCAATGGCAGAGGGAATAGTCTGTGTCACCATAGACCCGGCATTGTGGGAGGCCATCATCCAGCTGATGGAAAAGGAAGGGAGTTCATCTCCTGACGAGTTCGTAAACGACGCCCTGAGGGTGTACATCGCTGCAAAGACAAGCAGGAAAAAGAGCCAGCAGGACCTGAAACTTGAACTTGAGAGCCTGCACCTGAAGAACGAGGAATTATCCGAGATTATCAGGAGGAAGGACGACGAGATCACCGTGCTGCTGAAACTGTGGGAACACTGCCCCATCGAGGAGGGCGAGAAGGCACGAATGGAACGCACACCGGAACTAGAAGAGAAGGTCGCCCGCATGCTCAAAAACTGGTACTATGACGCGGAGAGAAAGGACCACTCGGGAGTCGACAGAGGCTGAGTTATCGGGATCATGGTTTTCGGGTTGAAGAACCGAAGGATTCACGCCACCGATCCATGCATATCTTCGGGAACGCTCCCTGATTGATCGGGATGCCACACCCGGCCGGACCTTCTGCCTGGATAAGACCCTGGGGACAGGCGAGCACAGGGCTCCTGTTCCCTTCTCCTGGCCGGGACCGGTCCCTGGTCAGGAGCACGATCGATTCTGAAAGACCACCCTGCAATGGCCTTTTTTGCCGTGACCACTCCGTGTTCCCTGCAATTGTCGGGTAAAATACGGTCAAGCCAGGAATGAATCCCGGGCAAATCCTTTTTGCCTGTATCTGCCAAGATGAGATCTGATGGTATCGGCAAAACAGTGGTCACTTCCGGACATGGACCGGGCGCTCGAATGGGCTGGTGTTCGCAACGGTGAGGGAATATCCTGTACATTGCATGCACTCGGTGAATATGCCACGTCCAGGGCGCCCGTACTCGCCATGGCCGGACAATACCGAAATCTTGCCGAAGGTATACATGATCTCGGTCTTGACGCGAATATATCGATAAAATCGACATCCCTTGGTGCGATCTTTGACCGGGAGCTCTGCCTGGAGATGATCTGCGACCTGGCATCCCTGGCGAACCGGAAGGGGATCGGGTTCGAGATTGACATGGAAGGGAAGGGTCTCGTGGAGGCCTCTCTCTCGGCGGCAGCCCGGTGTGCAGCAGAAGGGTACAGGGTCACACTCGCGCTGCAGGCCTACCTGGACCGCACCGGAGATGACCTCTCACGGCTCCTCGCCATGGACGTAGCTCCACGGATCGTGAAGGGAGCGTATCTTGGTGACACGGACGATTTTGAAGAGATAGAAGACCGCTTCAAGGCTCTTTTTATCACGGCGGAAGCGATCGGGAAGCCGTTTGACGTCGGGACCCATGATCCCGGGCTCATCAGGTGGATATGCAGGCGCATGGAGGAGAGAAAAGAATTGTTACGGTTCGGGTTCCTGATGGGCCTCTCCGACAGGACGAAGACACGGCTTGTTGAGGAAGGCTGGAGAGTTGTCGAATACGTAGCCTTCGGGAGGGGGGGAGAGGCATACACGGCCCGGAGAGAGAAGTACCTGTCAGACCTGGCAAAGCTTCGCCGAAAGCCGGCTCCCTGAAATCAGACAACTGAATCGATCCGGGGCAGGTGGCATCTTCATCCGGGCACTGCCACCAACCGGGGCAGGATGAGGTCTCTTTCACTGGCGATCACGGGACCGCGGAAAAGACCCCGCCTCCGGGATGGTGCCGCCCTACCCGATCTCCCTTCCGCATCCTGATTCGAACGCAGCGTCCTTCACCGCCCGCGCAATTGCGCGGGTAACCTCCCTGTCGAGGACCGTCGGCAGCACGTGGTCCCTGTGCGGGCGTGGCACATACCCGGCGAGCGCATGGGCCGCAGCCACCTTCATCTCGTCCGTGATCCGGGTGGCAAAGGCATCAAGTGCGCCACGGAACACCCCGGGGAACGCGAGGGCGTTGTTTATCTGGTTGGGATAGTCGCTCCTCCCTGTCCCGACCACTGCCGCCCCACCCGCCTTCGCCAGGTCAGGCATGATCTCGGGGACAGGATTGGCCATTCCAAACACGATCGGGTCGTCGTTCATTGTCCGGACCATCTCCGGAGTCACCAGTCCGCCGGTTGATACGCCGATGAAGGCGTCCGCTCCTGCCAGGGCATCGGCAAGTGTCCCCTGCCTGCCACTCCGGTTCGTCTCGTCGGCGACGATGAACTTGTACTTGTTGGCATACAGGCCCTTCCGTTCCCTGTGGATGATCCCCTGGGTATCGCAGACGATGATATCCCTGACACTCTGGCAGAAATCCGGGTTGTACCCGATACACCGGAGGAGGCGTACAATCGCGTACCCTGCCGCACCAGCACCACAGACCACGATGTTTAAGTCCTCGAAGTTCTTCCCTGTAGCCCTGCACGCATTGAGAAGTGCCGCAAGCACCGTGATCGCCGTGCCGTGCTGGTCATCATGCATCACCGGTATGCCGATATCCTGGAGCGCCTCTTCCACTTCGAAACACTTTGGCGCCGCGATGTCCTCGAGATTGATTCCCCCGAATACAGGGGCGATATTCTTCACCTCGTCTACAAAATCGGTGTGATAACTCTCGAAACAGATGGGGAATGCATCGATTCCTGCAAATTTTTTGAAGAGGATTGCCTTCCCCTCCATCACGGGAATAGCAGCATACCCCCCTATGTTGCCAAGCCCGAGGACCGCGGACCCATCGGAGATTATTGCAATGGTGTTTCCTTTCAGGGTATATTTATAGGCCATATCCCGGTTCCTGTGAATGGCTCTGCAGACCTCGGCAACACCAGGAGTGTAAGCCCGTGAAAGGTCGCGCCTTGTCTCCAGGGGCACCTTGGAGCGGATCTCGATCTTTCCCCGGTGCGCCGCATGAAGCTCGAGGGCTTCCTTGTATATATCTCCGGGACTATTCCCCTCTTTTGACATCTTCATCCACCATGTAATGACATTGTGACGATGCGGTGATGAAAGTTACCAAGACGGGACCATCGCTTCCCAATAATTATAGGCAACAGGGACAAGAATCTACTATGAACGCCTCGAATATCAGAATATCAGCCACACTGGTTTTTTTCCTCGCTGCTCTCCTCGTTTTTGCCGGATGCAGCGATACCGGCCTCGCACCTGACAGTTCCGGGTTTGAACCGGGCAATAGCTACGAAGCCCGGGTGATACGCGTAGCAGACGGGGATACCATCGCCGTGAAGTTTTCGGGGGGGAACGAAGAGAGGGTGCGGGTACTCGGGGTGGACTGTCCCGAGACCGATCTTTCCGCCAACGTACCCGGGGAATACCCGGGCATCGACGATCCCTCGCATCTTGCCCTCTGGGGGGAGAGAGCCAGGCAGTATACGTCCGATACCCTGGACGGTGCACACATAACAATTCAATTCGACCGCCAGGCAGGAATCCGTGACCGCTACGACCGCCTGCTTGCATATGTAATCCTGCAGGACGGCCGCGATCTTGGCAGACTGCTGATCGAAAACGGGATGGCGAGGGTCTACACAGCAGAGGATTTCGCCCGCAAAGCCGACTACCTTGCAGTGGAGAAGGCCGCAAAGACGTGTGGGGCCGGCCTCTGGAACCCTGACGGCGATCTTTTGGTTTCTGTCACCCCCGTTCCCATAGATACGCCAACAAGCGGCGTATTCATCGCATCGGTCCACTACAATGCAGCTGGCGATGACCGGGAGAACGTAAACGACGAATATCTCGTTATTGCCAACGCAGGCCCGGGTGAGCAGGAACTCTCCGGATGGACGCTCTCCGGGCCCACGCAGATCCCATTTGTCTTCGGCCCGTTCCTGCTCGCACAGGGAGGGGAGGTCGTGATCCACACGGGAAGCGGAACGGATTCCGGAACCGACCTCTTCCGGGATCTCTCCTCGCCGGCCCTTGGAAACCAGGGGGGCAGGCTTGACCTCTCCGACAGCGAAGGAGACGTGGTCTCCTCGTTCTCATGGGGCACCGCCGCCTCGGGGTAAGGCCGGCGTCCCTTCCCGGGCCTCTTCAAAGACGAACCGCATCTCATTCCAGGCCTTCTCAAGGAGTTTTGCGTAATAGGTCGTGTCACAGGAGACTGCCAGCCAGTCCAGTTCCACCTCCCACGTGCGCGAGTCTGTGACCACGTACGCGATCTCCATGCCCGGGGACGGCTCGATTCCTGCCCGTCTGCAGGCTTCCACGGCCGAGGCCTCGGGGCATCTCCGGGAATACGAGAGCCGGCTTATCCGGCGGCGGATCACCATCTCTGCCGGTTCCGCGGTAGAGATCCTCTCTTTTGCCTCACGGTACAGCAGGTGCCCCCCGTCCTCCATCTCCTCGAGATCGCGGCGGGTGCGGGCACCCTTCACCAGTTCGAGGATGGCGTTCTGCATGGACCTGACGCAGGCGGGAGAGTCCCTCCTCCTGGCTGCAATCCCCCGTATCTTCATGGCGCCGTCTTCAAGCCTTCCGAAATACCTGTTGTACGCACCAAAGCCGTCAGGCATGGGAAGGAAGACGATCCAGTCGTAGGTGTCGAGAGTGGTATGCAGCCCGGTCTCCTGCTCGACACGCTGTTTCAGGGAGCCAGGAGACCGGAGTCCCCTGATCCAGAGGCAGTCCACGATTCCGTGCAGCACCTCAAAACCCATCCCCTCGGCGATGTCGCGGGTGGCAAGCAGGATGTCACGGGCATGACAGGTGATCTGCTCGTGAACCTCTATCCTCCCGAACCTGGCGTTCCGGTATCCCGTGTAGCCAAAACAGGTGACAAGCATCCACTTGAGCAGCGAGTCTATGCCTGCATAGCGGGGGTCAGTCGTCTTTCTCTGCTTGGTCTCTTTCCGGAGCGCCAGCAGGGGGTCCAGCACCGCCGGGAGAAATCCCTCTCTCTCCGGGTTATGCAGGGTCTCTGGGGAGAGGTTGTACCTGACGATGATGGAGGGGTAGAGCGAAGTGAAATCGATCTCGTGGACCCTCTCGTAGAGGCCGGGGCGAGGCTGGAACATCATGCCCCCCCGGTCGGCGGCCTTCAGTTCGGAAAAGCGCCTCACACCCTCGGGGTCATTCTTGCGGTAGGGGACGGCGATGCCCTGCCTGAGCGCCTCATAGACCTCGTAGGCTGATATGAGTGTCCCTGCTGTGAACCGGGCCGCAAGGTTTGGAGAGAGACCGGAGAGGCGGGAGGCGAGGATGATCCCCGAAAGGTCGCTCTCGCGGTAGTTGAAGCTCTGCCGGGTGTCGATCAGCACACGCCCCTCGGGGATGAGTGACCCGCACCGGTATTCCACTCTCCCGTAGCTCTGGTAGGACCGGCCCTCCATTCGCCGGAACCGGCCTGTACGGCTGATACAGGTTTCTATACCATATCGGCGGGCTCGTGAGAGTATCCGGGGGATCCATACGTCTGATAAGGGAAAGAGGATGACGTCCGGGTCACAGTCCGCGACGAGGCCGGCGAGGTCGGAGAGGATGGCCTGCTCGCTCCCTGCCAGCCTCTCGCACCGCTCATGGACCACCTCCATTCCGGTGATGCGCCCCTGCGCAGACGGGTTGTCTGCAACCGTTATCTCCATGACGTCCAGCGGAACGGAAAAATCGGGGTCAAAACGGGACTCTCCTGGCTCCCCGCACGGGAAGATGCCCTGTTCTGCCATGTAGCGCTGGTCCAGGCGGAGGTCTGTGTTGTAGAGCTGGGCCTCAAACCCGGTCTGCCGTTCAATGGCTGCGGCGACCTCACGCCCGGCTCCGATCCGGTAGCCTTCCAGCTCCCCGGATATGGTCCGGAAGGTACACTCCGCCATCTCGTACCGGGCACCGAGGGCATCGAGAAGCTCCCAGTGGGCATGGGGGTCGGGGAGGTGGAGGTAGAAGGTGGGCTGGTAGGGAATAGTGACGCGGCGAACACCTGATGCGCTCTTCTCCCAGAGCTCAACCCCGTCCCTGTACGTTGAATCAATGATCCACACCGGCTCTCTCCTCCTCCTTCAGAAGCTCTATGGCTATTGAGAAGAACGCAGCCTCCAGGGGGTCGTCGAAGGCATAGAACGCCTCGCTGGAATGCCTTTTTGCCATCTCCACCAGCCTGGAGGCGTATATCCTGTCAGGCTCCGGCAACCGGCGGGCAGCCCGCTCCCATCGCGCTGCCAGGTCCCGGACACCCATCCTGACGCTCTCAAAACTCCTCCCCATCAGATCCCCTCCAGCGTGGTCTGCCCTGCAGGAAGATTCCTGCGCCGGCGTACCGTTCCCCTCCGGTACGTACGCGTGGCAGGGGGAGGCGGGGTCTGGGCCCCGATATGGAATACCCGGTGAGCAAACCGGGCTATCTCGTCAAAGGCTTGGTCCGGCTTCGGGGAGTACAGGACCACGAGCGAGCTCTGGCCGGCGTCATGAAGTGCCCTGCCAACGGCATCGACCACGTCCCGGGCATCGTCATAGAGGGACGGGTCATGCTCCACGAAGATGATGGTATGATAGGACTCCCGGAGAATCGTCAGGAGCTGGAAGGCGGTGAAGGCCCGCCTCACCTCGATGTTGACCGATCTGCGGTTGATGCCCGCAAGAAGGCGGGAGTAGTTTCCGCTGATGAAGAGGAAGAGAAACCTCTGAAGCACGGGGTTGTCGTTCAAGCCCGCAAGAACCACGTCATCCGGGGCGATGACCGCCGAGAAGGTTCCGGTCCTGAGGGGGACTGCGGGGTGCAGATCGAACTCCATGCCTAGTGCTGCGGCAGCGATCTTCAATAAGGCTGGAGAGCATGCGGGGTGAAAGTGAGATGAAAAAGTATATCTCCTGGTATAAAATCCATCATATTTGCCCAATTTTCTCTTTTGGAGAGATTAAATGCCTCCTCGCTGTTTTGTGCGGGTAGAAGAAACGAAGTGGTTACCCGCGATCGCAATCCAGTCACTCACAACCGCCGCCGGGGCGTCCTCGCATAACTCATACCCAATTGCTCAAATTTTGACTGTGAATCAGAAGGTGATCGCAGGTGTCACCCCGGGTCGAGGGCGGAGGCCTCGCGGTATTTTTTCGGGCGGCGGCATGCATCGCATGTGGTATGTAAGGGTGGGGAAACTCGCACAACAGGTATCGGATTCATCAATCTTATCCATCCATGATAGCGAAGAGCCGATTTAATGAATTACCAGGATGACCGGCCTGGCAGCGAATCCCAATGAACCGATCCGGGAACCGGAAGGGTATTTTCCGGACATTCCATGAAAGATACCCTTTAACTGTACAGAGGCAAACACTTCAGACGGTGAAACATGAATATCGATGATATTATCAGGAAGATCTGGGACACGCAGGGATTCGGCAACGTGGCGGTATGGCCGGACGGGACCATGACCGTGGTTCCAGGGGACTACACCGGCGAGCCGGACGGCAAAAAACCACTGGCTGTCCTCAAGCCGATCCCCCTGGTCGCCAGGTACCCCATGCTCGATCATGCCCTCGGCGACCCGGAACTCCGGAAGACCATCGGGGATGCCGTCGGCAGTGCCCCCCGGACCTGACCAGGTAAGAGACGGAGGGAGGGGGCCCAGGTCACCGGGGTCATTGATCCGGTGATACGTTTCCCTCCAGGCATCCCGTATCAGGTTCACCCGGCAGGGTGCGTCACGGGATTCCTCCCGCCGGGTTAGATGGGGAGGAATATATCGGGGAATGGAACAGTACCTCTCTGGTAATGCATATCAACGGGGTGCGGCTGCTGCACGACCGGTTTCCCACTGACCGCAACTATCCCTTCAACCTGGAGATCTTTTGGAAGACTGACCGGATCGGGTTCTCCCGCCCCGTCACGTTCTTCATCGGGGAGAACGGGACAGGAAAATCCACCCTGCTCCGGGCAATTGCAAAAAAATGCAATATCCATATCTGGAAGGATGAAGAGAGACACCGCTGCCATTATAATCGGTATGCGGATGAGCTGTACCGGTACATCGATGTCGGGTGGGCAGGGGAGAGAGTGCCGGGATCGTTCTTCTCATCCGAACTGTTCCGCTACTTTGCAGAGGTCCTCGACGAATGGGCAATCGCAGATCCCGGGACGCTCTCGTATTTTGGGCACGATTCGCTCATGGACAGGTCCCACGGGCAGTCACACATGGCTTTTTTTGCCAGCCGGTACCAGAGGGACGGGCTATTCCTCCTCGACGAACCTGAAAACGCGCTGTCGCCGGCGACCCAGATCGAGCTCCTGCACCTGCTCCGGAAGGTCACATCCACAGGAGATGTACAGTTCCTCATCGCCACGCACTCACCGATTCTCCTCGCGTACCCCGATGCAGAGATCTACAGTTTTGACATGATTCCAATCCAGAAGATCGGGTACGAGGAGACGGAGTATTTCAGGGTCTACCGTGACTTTCTCAACAACAGGGAGAAGTACCTGGACATGGTGTGAGTCCCCCGCCCGGAGGACTGCAACAGGCCGGGCCGGACACACTTCTTCCGACATAGGCTGCAGGATGTGCAAAAAAATTTGGTTGGCTGGTACACCGTAGACACCACGGACCTGGAGATCGCGGGCACCGATCACCTGGACAGCTGGTCCGGATCGCTGAAAAAAACCGGGACTTCGTGCTGGTTCTTTGTCGATTCCTCCATGATCAGGACAATATAGCCGGATACCGCCCTGATAGTCGGGAATCCCTGGCATGGATGTATGGGAGGTCAGATGACCCCCATCAGCACAAGGCCGTATACGAGGTTTGCAGCCATGAGCACCACCAGCAGCCTGCCTGCCTGGATATGAGCCGTTCGGAGGGACGGATTCGGTTTTTTCCCTCTCTCACGTGCGATCCCCAGGATGATGATGAGCAGTACGAGGAAGATTATCACGATTCCGACCATTGCATGGGCAAGGATATAGGAGGGAGCTCCGCCCAGGAATATCGCAAAGAACGGGATTAAAAAGGCGATTATCGTAAGTACTCCCCCAATAGTGGCAATGGTTTTATGGTACCTGTACCACCCGGTCACTGATCTTTTCCACTGGATGAGCCCCACCGCGACGAGGAAAAATACCAGGCCAAGGACGGCCAGGACGGCATGGTAATACCAGAGGGGAATTTCTGACGGCTGGACGGCCGATTGCGCCGCCTCCGCTGTCGTGCCAGGAACCGCCAGACGCCTGGAGATCTAGCCGCCCTGGTTGCATGATGCCGTCACGGCCAGCGTATCACCTGGATCCACCGATACGAGGTAGCGATACGTGAATGTGCCACTCGCAGGCTGCCGTGAATACACTCTCTCTTCTGCCACCTGGCCGTCCTTTTGTATCGTTACCAGGTAGACGAAATGACTGCCTGGGTTATCCACGTCGTGTGTGACGGTAACCGTCAGTTCGCCGGCACCCGGATCATATGAAAGCTTCATGTCGGCAGGCGGATGTGCCATGACGGTACATGGGACGAGCGCCATGAGAACTACCAGCACCGCGAGGGTTTCGAAGTTACGATCCTTCATTTGCCCTTTCTCCTCGGAATTGTCCGATGCTGTGTAGTACCATGCCCCGGAGGATAATTGTTTCCCAGATTCCGGCCGCAGGATACAAATTGGCATTCAAACCCGCTGTTTTCCAGAACAGTGATGAAATCCCGATCAGGTGTCCCTTTCGCGCGTCCGGAACAGGTGCATCCACAGAAGGTGGAATAACAGCCATATATCCCGATCCGAAGACCAACCATTCAGTACATTTTTATACACTAATGTATAACCTTATACATACGTGAATATCATGGACCAGTATATTTCCAGTCTGGTCATGGGGTGTTTTTTCCCATGAAGCAGCAGATACCGTCAGCCCGCAAGAGACCTCTTTTCAGGGTGTTGCCTCACTGGTGAACATCAACCAAGATCTCCTTCTGAAGAGCCTGTGAACATTTGAAAATTCCGTATCTGAAATAAAAAATTGGTGTGACACACATGAAATCAAGAGATATTGCCATTGTAGGCATACTCCTTGCAGTTGGAGCAATCCTTCGCTATTTCCTGGCCATGCTCCATACACCGCTCACCCCGAACATGGTGATAGCGTTCTACTGTCTTGCGATCATCCTCATCCAGCCGAAGGTCTACGAGGCGCTCGGGATCGGCATAGTGGCAGGAATTCTCTCGATGCTCATATCGAGCTCGATATTCCCCCCGGCAAACCTGATAAGCGAGCCTATCGGCGCCCTTGTCTGCTTCGCCATCTATGGAGCCCTGAAGAGCAGGTCCAAAATCGCTCCGACGGCTGCCACATTCCTGACGACGCTTGCCAGCGGATTTTCGTTTGCTGCGGTCGCCATAGTCTTCGTGGGCGCGACGATTCTCTCCCAGTACGGGGGAGACCTGATGACCTTTGTCCTGGTCTTCGTCCCGATCGTCGTGATAACAGCCGTCTTTAACGCTGTAATCGTGCAGGTACTCTACTTCCCGGCCAGCAGGGTCCTGATGCGGGGACAGGAATGATCACGCTCGAGTCTGTCAGCTATGCATATCCGCGAACCGGCAGGGATGCCATATCGGATATCACGCTCTCCCTGAAGAGAGGTGAGTGTGTCCTGGTCTCCGGCCGTTCGGGATCCGGCAAGACGACGCTCTGCCTGGCGGCGGCTGGCATTCTCGAGCACGAGTACGGGGGACGAAAATCGGGCAGCGTGGCGGTGAACGGAAAGGATGTCGGTGATTACCGTGACCTCTCCGATCTCTCAACCTCGGTAGGGATCCTCTTCGACGACCCCGATTCCCAGCTCATATTCACAACGGTGGAGGAGGAGATCCTCTCCGCCCTTGAACGGCGCGGTTTTTCGCCTGAAGAGGTCGAAGAGCGCCTCTCCCGGGTTCTTGCCGTCACCGGGCTCGAAGGGTTGAAGGACCGTCCGCCCCATGCCCTGTCAGGTGGGCAGAAACAGCGTGTGGTCCTCGCCACGACCCTCGCCCTTGGCACCGATATCCTCATCCTCGACGAGCCGACATCGGAACTTGATGAAAAGGGAACGGACAGCATCGTCTCCCTCTTAAAGGAACTGAAGGCACAGGGCAAGGCCATACTCCTTGTCGAACAGAAATATCCCCGGCTTGCCGCGGTGGTCGACAGGTACGTAATCCTGGAGGACGGCAAGATCCGGACCGAAGGCACGGCCGATCATGTTCTCTCCGACGAGACTGCAAAGAAGACGCTGATACCCGATTTCTCAGGGATAAGGGGAGAGAATGTCACGGATAGAGGCAGGCCGCCAATCATCCGTACCGAGGGGCTGTCGTTTCGGTACGGAGACGACGAGGCCCTCTCGGGCATCGACCTGGAGATCGCTCCCGGCGAGTTCGTAGCGATCGTCGGTGAGAACGGTTCGGGAAAGACGACACTCATCAAGCATTTCATAGGCCTTCTCCGCCCGGAAAAAGGAACGGTACGAGTCGATGGAAAAGATGCCGCAAAGGCTCCCGTCGCAGAGCTCGCACATTCAGTCGGCCTGGTATTCCAGAACCCGGATCACATGTTCTTCGCCGACTCGGTCTTTGACGAGGTGGCATTCGGTGTTGACAACTTAAAGATCCCGGACCGTGAGAGAGCCGTAATCGATGCACTCTCCACCGTACGCCTCGAGCACCTCCGGGATCTCTATCCCCGCTGGCTCTCCCGCGGTGAACGTCAGCGCCTGGCAATCGGCTGCATACTGGCCATGAAACCGCCAGTGCTCATCCTTGACGAACCGACCACCGGTCTTGACGGTGAAGAGTCACGGGAGATCATTGAGCTGATAAAACGACTCCAGGGGGACGGGCACACGATCATCATGGTCACGCACAGCCGCGAGATCGCGGAGGAATGTGCTGACAGGATTGTTCGCATGGATGCAGGAAAGATCGTATCCGATTCAGCAGCGGGGGCCTGACATACATGGGCGAGATCCTCCAGTACATCCCGGGGAACGGGCTGTTCCACCGCCTCCACCCTGCAACGAAGATCCTCTTCATCATCGTGGTGAGCATGGCGACGATCCTCACGTCCTCCATACCGCTCCTCGTCGCCTATCTTCTCCTGATCCTCCTGCTGGCACTGTCTGGCCGTCTTTTGAAACCCGTGCTCCAGCAGATGCTGCTCGTCGGGCTCATGAGTATCGTCCTCTATCTCGTCACGATCCTGACTGTTCCGAGGGGAACCGTGATCGGTTACCTTGTTCCCGGCTTCGTGCCGTACATCGGGGGAAGCATCCCTGTTACCGTCGAAGCCCTTATCGTCGGGACCGTTCTTACGCTGCGTTTCGCCATACTCATAACCGCCTTCCAGCTCTTCGTCATCTCGACCCAGCCTCGCGATCTCGTGCATACCATGGAACGTGCACGAATTCCTGCTGATTATACCCTGATGTTCATCATCGCCCTGCGATTCATCCCGACACTCCAGATCGAGGGGAAGCGTATCCACGAGGCCCAGCTGGCCCGGGGATACCACCCGGGCGAGGGGTTTATCGGGAGAATAAAGAGTGTCGCGCCCGTCATGGTCCCCCTGGTCTCCAACTCGATCGGAAGGGCAACCCTGCTTGGCCTGACCATCGACATCCGGGGGTACCGATCGAGAACGCGAACGCGCCTTCGTGAACGCACGCTCGGGATTGCGGACAGGATAGCAATACCGGTCATGGTCGTCATGGGAATCGCTTTTTCATATGCGTTCTTCTTCACTCATTGGGTATAGAAAAGAATCTAATGGATAGAAGTGACACCTTCTTCCCATGCCAACCTGTGCTGAATGTGTCCTCTTTACACCAGGCAGGGGGAATGAGGGTGAATGCAGGATCAACGGCCCGGTTCCCGCTGACAGGGACGCCGGGCGCTGCCCGTCCAGGACATTTACCGCAAAGCCCGGAAAATAATTGCATGCACATCCCTGGGCGATAGGGGATTGTAAGAATAGCCCGGGCGTCGGTTCGCTGCATCACGGGGTGGCCGAACCCGGCAGGCAAAAATCGTTTCACCTGGCCCGGGGGCTCGTGACCAATCCGGATTCCGGACGCCGGGTATCTCCGTAACCGGGATTTTCCGTCTCGATGCAGGAAGATGAAGAAAAATCGGGAGCTGCAGGGGATTCGGTTGGGTTGTTACCAAGAACGGGGAGGTTTCGCTGTTTTTGTTCCGGTATGTTCCGGCCCTGTGACACGGCGCAGTATAATCCACCATCTACACACGACAGAGTATAAATCCTCCTTTTGTGAAAGGTACTGTAATCCAACAAACAGGGTATTTCGACGAGGAGAATCATGAAAAACATTCGCAATGAAACTGTCGCGGCCGGGGTACTGGCCTTTTTCCTTGTATTTTCTCCACTGGCTGGTGGTGCGGGTAGCATCCTCATCTCGCAGATGTACTCGTATTCGCGCATCGATTCAATGATTAACGGACATACACAGGTCAGTTCGGATCGGGTGACTGTGCCCTCGTATCAGGCATTGCAGCCTCCCGGCAACCACATGACAACCTCGGTATCGGATAGGATCACGTCTCTGCTGTATAGCGACGTAGCAAATTGGGCTCCTCCAGAAGACAGGGTATACACCATGGATCCGCCCGTTCACCCACGTTCCGGTGATTCAAGCAGAATGTCCTGGGACGATTACTTTTTTGATCCGCCGGTTTGCGGATGCTGCGGCTAAAATACAAAGATTTTTTTTCTCCCTGCAGTTTCGTGTCGCGAGAGAGACTTGATGTTTTCCCGTCGCAATTCAGTCAAACCACCTGCCGCCTCCCCTACTATCCCACGTTATGATTCCAGGATCATTCCCGCATTCTCAAAAGGCGTCACCGGACTGCCAGGCAACCGCCTCCGGTCTCGAAAGACGGATCATTCAAGGTAATTTCGAAGGCTGCCGATCCGGCATCGCATGTGGGTGTGTGGAGACTGGCATACCACCACGAGATGTAACCCGGTTCACCAATCTTTTCCATAGTAGCAAAGAGCCGGATAGTTCCCCCATTTCCCCATGATACGTACACCCCGACACAACCCGGCCCAGAGGTGATTATTACACCCAGTAATTCATCCGTACCAAAGGGTTGGTCAAAAGTGAACACAAAAAGACTTTATCCAATATTGACCGATACATCGACAAAGGAGGATCAATATGAAATTGCGAATTATTCCAATAGTTGCAGGCTTACTGGCCCTTGCCCTCGTATGCTCCCCTGCCGCAGCGGCAGGGACCACCGGCGTGCTCTCGCAGCTCGCTTCCCATTCCCGGATCCACTCGTTCTTCTCAGGCTACACCCCCGGAACCGGTATCACTCCGGATATTCCGGCAGTACCCGTGCCCAACCCGCCATCGCAGACCCGGATATCCGCCTCGGAACGCATAGCCTCGCTCCTCGACAGCGATATTGGCAACTGGCAACCGCCGGCAGGGAGGGTCTACGATCTGCCTGAGCATAACGTGACTGAAAGACCCGAATATACCCCCCGTCCCATACCTGTCTTTGTACGGGCGTGCCCGAACTGCGGGCAGGGCCCAGGAACCATCTTCTCCTGATATTCCCCAATTTTTGATAAAAATCACCGGTTTTTATCCACCGGTTTTCAGGCTGCACTTCAGCACGACGAGATCCTCATCATATACGCGTTCTTTTTGAGATATGTCAACCTGGAATCCCTGCTTTTGGAAGAGAGACATCACCTCTTCGCATCCCGTGACCGACGAGACGAGGATGAGCACCCTGCCGCCGGGGGAGAGATGGCCTGGCACCTCTTCTGCAAACCGCCGGATAACCGACCTGCCGTCAGGCCCACCGTCAAGGGCATACTCGAGCCAGTCATCTATCCGTTCGTCCGGTCCTGTGGGCAGGTACGGCGGATTGAAGACAACCAGGTCAAAGAGACCCCTGATACCCATGAAGAGGTCTGCCCTGACCACGTCCAGGCCTTCCAATCTCGCGGCTTTCACCGCATGAGGATTGATATCGGTCGCAAGCACCCTGATGCCTGACTCCTGCAGGGATCGCGATATGTACCCGCTCCCTGTCCCGATCTCGAGCACGAAGTCGCTCTCACAGGCCTCGGAGATCGCTGCCCGGGCAAGGAGGCAGGTATCCTCACGCGGGGGATATACCTGGTCAGGATTCATCCGCAATCACGTTTGTAATGGTGGCAAAATCTTCCAGGTACAGTTCCTCGGGCCGCACGGCAAGAATCTCGTCGGGAAGCTCCCGGAGGAGCGTCCCGATGTCGGGCTTCGTGAGAATCCCCCCGGCACTCCTGATACAGTTCCTAACCGTCTTTCGCCTGTGGGCAAAGAGCGCCCGCACGACGTCTGCATAGAGTGCCCTGTCACTGATGGGAAAGATGGGCCCTCTCGGTATGATCTTCACCACAGTGGACTTCACCTGCGGACGCGGCGAGAAACAGTGCGGGGGGAGGTCGAAGACAGGCTCGACACAGCAGTAGGTCTGCACCATGACCGAGAGCCTGCCGCATTCAGGGGTCCCTGTGGGGGCAACCATCCGCTGGGCAAATTCCCGCTGGTACATCAGTACTGCCACATCAAAGCCGATATCAAGCAACCTGAAGGTGATCTTTGATGAGGCAGAATAGGGCAGGTTCGAGACGACGATATCAAATGGCGGCAACGGGCATTTCGTCGCGTTTCCATGGGTGAGCTGGAAGCGGCCGGCGGCGATATCATCTGAAAAAAGGACTTTTAGATCTTCCACAAGTTCCGCGTCGACCTCAACCGCACGTACTCGCGCACCCCTCTCGAGAAGTGCCCGAGTCAGGGCACCTTTGCCCGGCCCTATCTCCAGCACATCGCGATCGCGGATATCCACGACATCCGCAATCCGATTTATCGCACGGGGATCGACCAGGAAGTGCTGATCTCTCGGTGCTTTCATCGTGACGTGAAGAGGTGATACTTTATGTTCGGATCCTCGAGCTCTTCAAGAATCCTGGAGATTATCATCTTTTCCGGATGGGGTATGGATTTTATCCGCTGGCTTATCTCGGCAAAACTCTCGAAAGGCTTCTTTTCACGCTCTTCGAGGATCTCCCACATCAGTTTCTTGCCGATTCCAGGGAGAAGGTGGAGCATGTGCAATTTCGGGCTTATCGAGATCGATCTGTTGAAAAACTGGACATATTCGCTCTCTTTTTCCTGCACGATCTTTTCGACAACGAAGGGGAGCTCGATTTTAGCCGTCTGGGTCAGCTCATCGTAGCCGATCCTCCGCTTCACCCGCTCGATCTTCTCCCGCTCACCGTCCCCGATATAGACGCTCTCGTGAATCTGGATCTCCAGGCCTTTCGGTACCAGTTCGAGGAGCTTGAACTGCGCGGTGCCGACCGCCTGGACAAGCGGTTCCCTCTTGAACGGGGGTCTTGGATCATCGGGGTGCCCCTTGAGGAGGACGTCCAGCACTATTGCGTTGACCTCTTTTTTATCAGTCTTCATTCGGGCCCCCTCAGGAATGCGCCTTCACGATCTCGATTATGCCGTCGAGCTCTTCGCCGGTCAGGGTAAACTTCTCCTTTGCGTAAATAGCCCTGAGTTCGTCCCGGGTTCTGGGCATGACATTCGCGATCCGGAATGCAATCTCGGGTTTCATCTTCTCCTGTTCGAGAAGATCCCCGACAAGTGCTCGTGAGCTCTCCGCTGATGTCTTCGAGAGCTGGTTGGCATGTTCAATACTCTTGCGAAGTTCATATGACATCTCCTTGCCGGCCTCGATGCGCTCCGATTCCACCCTGATGAGAATCTCCTTGAGCTCTGGAAGCGTTATCTTCTCTTCGCTAAGAATCCCCTTAACTTTCATGCCAATTACCAGATGCAGATTGTTACCTTTGAGCTTTTAGATGTTGCGGTCTTGCGATGACAACTTTTTCCGAATTGCCATCCCTGATTGAAAGAAGCCATGCACGGCCACGCTGGCCGACCACCGTTCCGGTCTTCCCATGGAACCTCCTGTGGGGCATTCCTTTCTGAACACTGGGTTCGCAGACCACGTGCACTTTCTGCCCTATCTCGAACTGCTGGATCACCGACGTTACAGGTGTGATTCCCCGCTTTCTCAGATCTTTCTTGAATTTATACCGTGTCTTCTTGCGTGGGCCGTTGTGATGTGCCATATCTTTCCTCCGTTTGTATCTATTCTACCTGAACCACATCGAGTGTGACCACTCGTGCAGGTCTGCCAAGGACCTCGGCTAGACTGGGTCTTGTCCTCCCATCATCCCCGGATACGAGTTCCTTGATGTAGAGGCCGGCTTCTCCGGTGACCTCGATTACAAATCGGTCGTCCTCTTCACCAGCAAACTCGATATCAAGAACCCGGCGTTCCCTTACCTTATCCGCTCTCCGGTGAGCGACCCTCTGCGGCGTGCGCTGGTATATTGTCACCCCTTTGAGGGCCTGCAGGCCTGATTTAAGCTCATATAACGGTAAGGGGCCGTCAACCTCGACCAGGATCCTGTATTTTTTATACCCCTTGTTCGATTTAATGGTTTCCACCCCGTCCCGGCCGCTCCACCCTTCCAGGTTCACAGAGACCCTCCCGGCCGCCGACTGGTTGATGGATGCCTCGAGATCCGGCAGCCCAAGAGTACGCTTTCGGGGTGACACCACCTCCATCACGAACGGGCGTCCGGTCCCAAGCATCCGTGCGTCGATATCCTCCCGCCCTGCACCGTGCAGGACCGCTCCCAAAGACTCAAACATCGTCATTACCGGTCTTCCTATCAGTTCTTCCACCGAGTCGCTGTACTGTTTCCCGGTAAAATTGCACCGTTCGCATCCTTTTCCGCGGCAGATCCTGCAGTCCCAGTGTGTCTGGGGTATCCCCCGCTCAAGTTTCTTGTACCGGCCATGAAAGAATACGGGATTTACCTGGATCTCGACAGTTCCTCCGGAGATATCGAGAATTGCGACGATGTCGGGACGGGCAAGATCCGCATCCCTCCCGGTCAGGGATGACACGGCCTTCCCGACCTCCCTGTTCATCTCAGACTTGAGCGGTTCAGGTCCCAGGAGAGAGAGATCGCTCCACACCATCTCCTCGCATTCCGCCATCAGGGGGGGGACCCGTGTCCCTATCAGGAACGTCGAATACTCCCGGTCACCGATGGCCTCAACCACTTTTTCCGCCCATTCATCAACCGAAGAAAAGAGGTCCTGGCAGATCCAGCACGGTTCGGTCTCCCTGGAATACGGCCTGTTCATTCCGATGCAATGTGCGATGCGGAGAGAGTGCCCCCTCTCGTCATTGGAGAGCCCAAAGGATCGTTTTCCAAAGAACCTGCCAAGGCAGTGATCGCATATGGGGCCGTAGGAGAGTATTGCCTCCACCGTATCGAGGAGATCCGTCATGTCGACCGCCTCCGGTCCACCTCGTTTAAGAGGATGGTGATGGCATGGTCGGCATGCAGCGAGAGCGGACCAACCGAGTATGACGGAAGACCTGACAGAATCCCGCGTTCCGCATCTGTAAGATTGAGATGGTCGCTTAAGAGGAAGGCTCCGGGCAGTTCGGGTTCGTCCCGGATCTCTCTTCCGGTCTCGTCGAGGAGGACGAAGGAGAACTCTGCCGCAAGTTCTGCGAGCCCCCCGTACCTGACAGCGATGCCGGGCGACGCTTCCCGAAAACTCGTGCCGACCGGGAGGGCGAGGGCGCGTTTCAACAACGCCCCGGTGCTTCGCTCGTCAGGGTTCAGGTGACGGACATCTCCTCCCGAGATCCTGATCGTCTTATCCGGGCCGGGCTCCCCGCAGAGCACGAGATAGCACTCCACGTCCCGCCGGAGATCGTGTGAGAGGAAGAAGGAGGAGTTGACACACCTGCAGAGCACGTCCATACGGCCGCCTGAACCGGGGAGATCGTTGACATTGAAGTCTCCTTGTGTCCGGGCCAGGTGACCCACCACGGCAATCCGTATCATCCGTCTACATCCCGCCGAAGCGTTTCATCATGCGTTGCATATTGAACTTGCCCTGGCCGCCCCTCACACCCTTGAGGGCGCGCTTCATCGTCTTGTAGTATTTCAAAAGCTCCCTGACCTCGTCGGGAGTGGCCCCTGCCCCGATAGCAATACGCTGAACGCGTGAACTGGAGAGAAGGGACGGCTCATCGAGCTCTGCCGCGGTCATCGAGTCCATGATGATCCGGTACTTCGCCATCTTCGCGCTGGTCATGTCATACGCCTCGCCGGGCAGTTCCAGGTTCCCCATGGGGAGCATGCTCATGATCTGCTTTAAGGGACCCATCCTGTTGACCGCTTCCAGCTGCTTGTACATGTCGCGGAGGGTGAATTTGCCCCGCATCATGGCATTGACATCGATCTCGCCCTCTGATATACTCTCTTCCGCACGCTCGACGAGGGCTCTCAAATCGCCCATGCCGAGGAGACGCGATATGAACCCGTCAGGGTCGAACCGCTCCAGGTCCTCGATCGTCTCACCACTGCCGATGAAGATGATCCCGCTCTTCGTCTCGGCCACGGCCGACAGGGCACCGCCACCCTTTGCAGTCCCGTCCATCTTGGTTATGATGACTCCGTCGATATCGATGGCTTCATGGAAGCGCCTGGCCTGCTCGCTCGCCTGCTGGCCGAGTGCGGCATCGATCACGAGCCAGCGGTGTGTCGCATTCGAGATGGCGTTGATATCGATGATCTCCTGGATGAGGTCGGCTTCGAGGGCATGCCTTCCCTGGGTATCGATAATGACCACCTCTGTCCCTGCGTGCGCTTTCAGCCCCTCACGAACCAGCTTGCGCGCGTCCTTGTCGGTGGGATCGCCAAAACAGGGGACATGTATCCGTGAACAGAGTGTAAACAGCTGCTCGTAGGCGCCCGGCCTGAACGTATCACCACAGATGACCGCGACACGAAGCCCCTTTCTCTGGAAGAACCGTGCAAGCTTGGCCGTGGTAGTGGTCTTTCCGCTCCCCTGGAGACCCGCCATGAGGATGACCTGGGGGCCGAGCTTCACCTCGCCCGTCGAGCCCATCAGCCTGACGAGCTCCTGGTAGACGATACGGAGCACGTGTTCCCTGACGCTCATCCCTTTCGGAGGCTCTTCTTCCAGTGAACGCGTCTTGATGGCCTGGGAGAGGGCCATGACGAGCTTGACGTTCACATCGGCCTGGATGAGTGCCCGCTGAAGGTCCTTTACCAGCTCGTCCACGGCCGCCCGATCGACGACCGTCTTTCCTGCCAGTTTCTTGAGAGCGTCCTTGAGCGATGTTCCGAGACGGTCAAGCATTTTCTTTCGACCCCCCGAAAAGCTCGCCTATTACTGCGGCCGGTTCGAAAGGCATGATGTCGTCATACCCCTGGCCAACCCCGAGAAACATGAGCGGTTTTCCGATGGTATGGGCTATTGAGATCGCCGCCCCGCCCCGGGAATCCATGTCGGCCTTGGTGAGGATCACGGCATCGGCTCCAACGGACTTCTCAAATTCATGGGCCCGCACAACGGCGTCGTTTCCCGCAACCGCCTCGTCGACATAGACGATGAGGTCAGGTTTCATGACCCTCCGGATCTTGTCCAGCTGGTTCATGAGATTGGCCCGGTTGTGGAACCTCCCGGCAGTATCTGCAAGCACCACGTCAACATTGTGCGCAGATGCGTACTGGACGGCATCAAAGAGAACCGCCGATGGATCGGCCCCATGCTGGTGCTGGATGATCTTGATCCCGAGCCGGCGGGCATGCTCGTCGATCTGCTCGATGGCCCCTGCCCTGAAGGTGTCTCCTGCGCCGATGACAACTGAAAATCCGTTTTTTTTCAGGAAAGATGCGATCTTTGCGACGGTTGTGGTCTTCCCGGTTCCGTTCACACCGGTGAAGAGGATCTTTACCGGGCGATCGTGTCCCCTGATATAGGCAGGAAGGTCGAAGCCGTCTCCGAGCACCTGCATGAGCGCATCACGGAGGGCAGAGAAGACGATCCCATCAACGGATTCGCCGATCTTTCTCCGTTGTCCGGTGAGGTTCTGCCTGACGAGCGATATGATCTCCTCGGTGACCGGAAGCGCAACGTCGCTCTCGAGGAGCACCATCTCGAGTTCAAAAAGAGGTTCGCTGACATCGTCCTCGGATATGAAGAATTCGCGGTCGGTGACAAGGACCTTTACCCTGTCCATCATCCCCGGGCCCTTCTCAGCGGGAGCCGGCCCCCGGGGGGATGAAGCAGGCTCAGCGCCCGCTGAAGCGGTCTCGATATTCTCTTCCAGTCTGCCCTGGATCTTTTGCAGCCGTGACCGGAGACCTTCGAACATCCCCACCTAACCCCGGTCTTATTCCTCGTCGGATTCAGGAACAGGTGCCTGTCCTGCATGTGCCATCTGTGCCATCTGGGCCTGCTGGTAACCCATCTCGAGGCGCCTGCCGATCTCCATCATCTGGGCACGGACACGCTCAAGGGTCTCTGCGACCTTCTTTGACGAGGCTTCCATCTCGGTGATGCGATCCTTCATGAACTCGACTGCCTCCTCGTTCGATCGCTCCACGACGACCTCGGCCCCGATATTCACCAGGATCTTCTCCGGGTTGTCAACCCTGACCGGCACGCTCGCACCGCCCCCCAGTTGGAGAAGAACCGTGCTCTCTCCAGCTTCAAGGAGCCCTTTCATGGCTTCAATGGCTGCCGCAGCCTCCATTCTCCCCTCCTCAAGGATCGCCAGCTGCTGGGAAAAAATCTCTGCCTGCTGCCTGTATTCGTTCAGGTAGAGCTGGAGGGACTGAAGCTCCCGGGGGTCAACCTTCTCCACGTTATTCACCATCTTGTACACGAATGGTATTCACTGTGATATACCTTCTTTTCAGCCTGTGTTTGCTCCCAATCACTGCAAATGTCCTCTCCTGCGCCTGTGCCTCGTTGGGCGCAGTGATGATCTTCGTGTAGGGATGCCACTCGTCGCCAATCTTGAAGGTACCTTTCACTTCGAACTGTTTCTCGTCCATATGATCACTCCAGAAATCCAAAAATATCCTCGACCCTGCCAAGCTCGAAACCCGAGGTCCCGGAACCGGCAAGATAGCCGTTTCTGTTCACCAGAAGGCCTGCGCCGACCAGCCCGCTTCCCATGGCAACCGAGCCGGTGCCTACCGGGATTTCGCCCGCCTCTTCGAGCATCCGGATCTCCTGACCGGTGCTCCGCGGGGGAACCATGATGCCCCTGTCGGTGGCCACTCCGGCCATTCCCACCGTCTTTAAGCCTCCAAGAGAGAGATGCAGGACCCGTGTCCCGAGAAATTCTCCGATCTCCCTGGCCATGTCTGTCGGCATGTCCGGATGAACGACGGCGATACTGCCATTCGCCAGTATGACATTGCCGGCAGCGTTCATGGTGTGGGTCAACAGGTATATGTCACCATATTCCTTCAGTATACCAATCTCATCTCCGGTGGCAAGGCCGCTTACAACGAAACCCCGGCTGTTTCCACACAGAAGTGAGCCGATGATCTCGCATCCCTGGATGGTTGTCGCTACGATCTCCACATCGAGATTGTCTTTCAGCGCAGCGACAAACTCGGCCGGAGCCGTTGGCGGAACCACCGCAATATCGTCAAATACCCGGGAAAAAACCCCGATACTCGGGTCACTGCCGAATGAGATGGTCTTGTCCATGTGCCTATTCCTCGGCAAGTTCCGCCTGGACCTGCCCGTCCTCGAACTTCATTGCCCTGACGCGGATCCTCGAGGGCGGCTTCTGGCTTCCCCTCTCCCAGATGTGTTCATTGATGCTCATGTCAAGTTTCACATCGGCGCTCTTCATGTGCCTGCTCAGGTACTTCCTGATATCCTTGATGGCTGTGTTGCTTCTCTTCCACCTGGGTGCACGCTTGACGTCCCTCAGGGGAATGATATAGATCTGCTCCTGCAGTTTCTCGGCCATATTACACCTTCAGTGTATTCCGTCTCCAGTTGCGCCTCTTGGGGTGGGATGTCACTTTCCTCTTGGTACGGAGCATCACCCACGAAGGTACGCGCCTGTTCTGTTCACATGCTTTTCCAAGTCGGATCTTATATCCTTTTGTCGTTTTGCTCATGAGTTATCACCCTCGTTCTTATACTCTGCCGATGACAAGCGACTGGCGATGGCGGTCCGGGAAGAACCGTTCCGGAACTTTCCCGAGCCTTGCCATCTCTTCCCTGATCTCTCTTTCATAGTCGCCGTTCTCCAGAGTGCCCGACTCCCCGTACTGTACCTTCAGGTGCCGCCCTGCAAGCCGGTCCACTTCCCTCTTCCCGTACCCGAGAAGGGGGCGGACGTAACTGCAGCCGGACCTGTCCTGCAGGGAGAGAACCTCGTCTCTCGTAAGCCTGGGGACCCGGTCATCGAAGCGGGTCCCGTCGGCAATCACTTCATACTCCCTTGCAAGGATCTCGAGCGCACGGATATGCACCATCTGTATGGCCTGGTTGGGATACCCGCAGGCCTGGATGGTATTTACCGCTATATCCAGCAAATCAATCGGAAACACTCGTTTTTTCAGGGGAAATCCAAGGATTCGTGCAGCCTCTTCAAGATGGGAGATGGAACGATACGGATCGAAGACGAAACTGTTCAATTCGATCTCGTAGTCGCGTGACAGCAGGACCGCTGTAAGTCCGCTGTCCTTTCCCCCACTGAAGAGTACTCCTGCTTTCATCCTTTTCTACGGATATTGAAATCCCGCTTTGCCGGGGTCAGCTGCTGGAGAAGCCCCTTCAACTGGTCGTCCGAGATCTTGGACTTCAACCTGCCACTCTGGGCAAGCATAACCAGTTGCTGCTCGATGCTCCTGGCAAAATCGGGCCGGGTCAATTTTATCGTATTCAACCGCTCTCGTGCTTCTGGTTCCAGTACCTGCTTTAAAATGAGCTGGACTCGCTCTTCAACCTCTTTCTGGCGTTCCATCTCTTCCTGCATGTACTGCTGATCGACAGCCTGCTGCTGGAGCTGAGCCATCTTCTTCCGTCTCAACTCTGCAAGCTCACCGTCATCCATCGGCAACACCTCTACTCTTCGGCGGGCACTGCGCTCTTGGCCGCCTCGCCCGCAACAATCCTGTTGGCGACGCCGTCCATGAAGGAGACGCCTTCGGGAGAGACCCTGCGGCCGGTCTTGTCATGCTGGATGAAGCCCGCCGCCTCAAGCTGCTGGAGGGATTTCCGGAGGATCGATCCGCTTCCCTTCCTGAACCTGGAGGGCTTTGATCCCCGGTCTTTCTTCCCGCCGTAGAATGTTCGCATCCTCTCCACACCGATGGGTCCGTCTATATAGACCCTTCTCATGATAGAGGCCACCCTGACAAACCACCAGTCGGGGTCCTCGGGGGGCATCTCCTTGTGTACTCCTGTCTTGGCAAATGCTGCCCAGTCCGGGGGTACAATCTCCGGCTTGGTCTTCAGCTCTTCGGCGAGAGTCCGAATGAACCTGTCGGCCGGGACATCGTAGACTGTTGTCATCCTAAAACCTCACTGTCACTAATTCGATATAACAGTCTTTACTTATTGGTTTATTAGCCTTTTATACATTTCGAGCGGGGAATTATTGTGCAGGAATACGTGTCGCAACAGGATTATTTTTTTCCTTTTTTCACGAGGATCATGGTCCGCCCCCTGACACCGGCGAGCTCGGCCCCGGCCTTTTTTGCCAGGTCTTCCGGATCCACCTCGGTATTATGGAGCCATTTCACCTTGATCACCTTCTTCTTCTCGAGTTGCTGCGCAATCTCCTCAACTATCGTCTCCGTGCATCCCTGTTTTCCGATCCAGACAGTAGGCCGCAGATCCTGAACCGGATCCCTGAAAATATCGTTATTCATCTTCTCCTCCTCGTGGGAATCCTCATCTGGCGTCCACATTCCAGGCAGGTCATCACCACCTTTCCCCGCGTGACCCGGACCCGCAGGTTCACACCAGGAACAAGGTACCGGTAGCAGTGGTGGCAAAAACGACGCCTGAACCGTTCTTCTATCCTGATCCGCTGTCTCATGGCAATTTTCCGGGCAAGGTATACGCACCGGTGGCTCCATGCAGGGTTCTCTGTGTAGAAGAGATCGGCCTGCCGGAAGAGCTCGGCGACCCGCTCCCGGGCTATCCGTTTTGCATCCGGTCGATAACTCTGTTTTGCCATGCCCAACACTAGTACTAAGCGACGATCTGATTTATTGGATCTGCTGCCCCGGCCTGGAGCACCCGTTTTACCGGTCGGGTCGCCGTTGAACGCGCCTGTCGACGATCTGCAGCCTGCCCTGGCAGAAGAGACGCACCGCCTCCGGAAGGCACCTGTGCTCCTGGACAAGAATTCTCTCTGCCAGCGTCTCTTCGTCGTCCCCTTCGATCACCGGGACTGCTGCCTGGATGATTATCGGGCCGTTATCCATGTGTTCATCCACGAAATGAACGGTGCAGCCCGATACTTTTACTCCATAATCGATGGCCTGTCTCTGGGCGTGCAGACCCGGAAAAGAGGGGAGAAGCGCCGGGTGTATGTTGATTATCCTGCCGGGAAACGCCTGCACGATACCTGCACCGACAATTCGCATGTACCCGGCAAGGATGAAGAGGTCGGCGTCACACTTCGTCATGGCTGCCAGGAGATCGGCCTCATATGCATCTTTTGACGGGTATGCGGAATAATCGACGATATATACCGGAATTCCGGCTTTTTCGGCCCGGTTTACGGCATACGCACGGGGATTGTCGGTGATGAGACCTGAACACTCTGCCGGAACCTCGCCACGCACCATGGAATCGATGACCGCCTGGAAGTTGGAACCCCTTCCGGAAGCCAGAAACGCAATACGTTTCATGTTGTCCCTTCCCCGGCCCTGTGCATGATCATCTTCACCTTCACTATTCTCCGCGAGAGCATCTGGAGCACGACAAGCGTGACATGGCTCTCCTGGATGTAGACGCTCTCCCCGGGATGGGGAATATGACCGAGACGGTCTATTAAAAGCCCGCCGATCGTCTCGTACGATTCATGCATGGGAAGACTGATATCCAGCTCGTCGTTTAAGTCCTCCACCCACACCGTGGCGTCCACGACATAGATTCCCTCGCTTACCTTCTGGATCTCGGGCTCTTCCTTGTCAAACTCGTCGAGGATGTCGCCGACCAGCTCTTCGAGGATGTCCTCGACCGTCACGATCCCGACAAAACTGCTGTACTCGTCAAGGACTACCGCCATCTGCACCTTCCGAACCTGCAGCTCTTTTAAGAGATCGTCGATCTTCTTCGTCTCGGGAACGAGGAAGGGGTCATACATCACGTCCTTTATCGGGATATTCTTGTTTCCCGACATGAGTGCAGAGAAGACGTCCTTCACGTTCAGGACCCCGATGATATTGTCTACCTGTTCCCGGTAGACCGGTATTCTTGAAAAACCGGTCTCATTGAAGAGCCTGAGCGCTGACTCCAGAGAATCGGTATCCTCGACGAGCGCGACGTCAACCCGCGGGGTCATGATCTCCCTGGCGATGGTGTCACCGAATTCGAGGACAGAGTAGAGCATCTCGCGCTCCTCCTGTTCGATGGTCCCCTCCTCCTTGCCGACTTCGATCCATTCCCTGATCTCCTCCTCGGTGACAGCAGGCTCGGCTACCGAAACACCAAGCCTCCCCGTCACCTTCTCGATAAGGACGACCAGCGGAGAGAAGATCCTGGAGAGCACGAGTATCGGTCCCGAAACTGCGATGGCCATCTTTTCCGTGTGCCGCGTCGCATACATCTTCGGGCCTATCTCTCCAAAGAACAGGAGAAGGATAACCACCACGAAGGTCGCAATACCGACCCCGATGTCCCCGAAGATGCTTATGGTGATGGCTGTGGCGATGGATGCGGCGGCAACGTTGACGATATTGTTCCCGATCAGGATGGTGATCAGGAAATGGTTAGGTGCATCCTTGACGGCTGCAAGCCTCTCTGCCCCTTTCCGGCCTTCGTTGACCAGTGTACGTACCTTTGCCCTGGTTATGGATATCAGTGCGACTTCCGACCCGGAAAAAAACGCAGAGAGCAACAGGCAGGCAACAAAGAGCAAAATTAACAAATAGTCTTCGATCATCGAATCCACGCCGCAGAAACGGCCTTGCTGGTATGTATGTTCATATATGCCTGAAACACTATGATAATGGAACTCGCATTTTATAAAACCAGCGATTATCCCACACTATTCCGCATGAATTCCACTTCTCCTGCGAGGATGATGATCTTCTCCTCGGATGAGAGGTCGTGGGCAAAATTGCGGTCCTCTATCTCCAGCGTGATGCACCCAGTGTATCCCAGGTCACAGATGTAAACAAGAATGTCTGCCATCATCCGGCTGCCCCTCACCGGCAGGTGCTGGGTGCCTCCATTGGACCTGCTCATGTGTATATTCGAGAGACGGTCATGGCAGAGATCGAGGTACCGGTAAACCTCGTCGGTCGATGTGCCCATCGCGTGGGAGACATCAAGGGTGAACCCCAGCCATTCCTCCCGGTCAAGGAGTTCACGAACCGATTCAGGTGTGCAGAGCAGTGAATTGACCTTTCTCTCCATGTTCTCGATGGCAACCGTGACATTTTTGCCGCGCGACACCTCTTCCAGCCGGTCCAGGTAGTACTCGAACCGCCGGTAGTCAGCATCGCTGGGCGACCGTTTCGCGGTCCGTCTTCCCGGGTGAACGGTGACAACCCCCGATCCGATGCGCCCGGCAAGCGATATGGCCCTTTCAGTGTATTCCACGGAGATAGCGGCGACATCAGGGTTGATGGAGCAGGGATTCAGGTCGAGTACCGGCGCATGGATTGACGGGATCGGGCGGTCGGGGTTCTTCTGGATACATGCTGCAAGTTCATCTTCCGGAAGGTCCCGCAGCCAGAAATGTGGGGTCTCCATCCAGAACTCCAGCGTGTCGAGGCCTGACTCGCAGACAAGATCAAAGATCTCCTCCAGCGGATATTCATGAAAAAACATGCTGGATACTGCGAAATATACCATGATCTCAATTGATTATGAGACACATCCATAATAGTTTTTGATGAGTTGGTACAGAACGCGGCTCACAGAGGAACAGGAGAGACACGGGACGGAAGTATTCAGTGTCTCCGACATCTCCCGCGTGGTCACCGGAGTCCTTGACGATTCACGGCTCCAGGATATCTGGATCAGGGGGGAGGTGACCAATCTCAGGCTGCACTCATCCGGTCACATCTACTTCTCCTTAAGCGAGAAGCAGGATTCCGGTGTCGCACTCATTCATTGCGTGATGTGGCGGTCAGATGCCAAAAGACTCACATTCTCCCCAAGAGACGGAACGGACGTGATCGCCTTCGGCTCGATCGGCCACTATGCACCCCAGGGCAGGTACCAGTTCTATGCAAAGGATATCAGGCACGCAGGAGAGGGAGAGAAGCATCTTCTCGTCGAGAGGTGGAAGTCCGAACTCTCTTCGGAAGGACTTTTCGACCCGGCAAGGAAAAAGACGCTTCCCCAGTACCCTGAACGGATCGGCGTCGTGACATCAGGAACGGGGGCCGTGCTCCACGATATCACACACGTCGTCCAGAGGAGGTACCCCCTGGAGATCCTTGTGTCGCCGACAGCTGTCCAGGGAGACCAGGCACACCGGGAGATCGTACAGGCGCTCTCGAGAATAGACGGCCTCGTCGATGTCATCATCATCGGCCGCGGCGGAGGAAGTTTCGAGGACCTCTTCCCATTCAACCACCCCGATGTCGTCAGGGCTATTGCCGGCTGCACGACACCGGTCGTCAGCGCCATAGGTCACGAGACAGATGTGACCCTGGCCGACTTCGCTGCCGACATGAGGGCTCCCACGCCGTCAGCAGCAGCCGAGCTTGCGGTACCTGACAGGGCGGGCCTTTTGCAGAACCTGGCCGAGACGAGAAAGATGATGGGATCCAGGCTGCTCTCACGGCTCGATCGGGGAGCCCGGGAGATTGAAGACCTGCGCGGGCGTCTCACCCCGGGCCGCCTCGAGAGACGGATATCCGAGCGACGCGAAGACCTTGCTTCCTGGACGGACAGGATTCGCCGCGCTTTCGTCTCGAAGGTCGAACGGGAGAGACTTGTGATCGCCGGAATAAAAACAGCCATCGACGGGCAAAACCCGATGCATCTCCTCTCAAGAGGGTATTGCATCCTGGAAAGAGATGGCCAGGTGGTGAAATCGTCATCAGAGATCGATACCGGTGATGATGCCATGGTCAGGCTCTCC
The DNA here is from genome assembly GCA_018432765.1 of Methanoregulaceae archaeon. Classification (GTDB taxonomy): domain Archaea; phylum Halobacteriota; class Methanomicrobia; order Methanomicrobiales; family Methanospirillaceae; genus SD8. The sequence continues at coordinate 29,704 of JAHDSI010000022.1, forward strand.
GACGGGAGAGCGGAACTGGTGATCGGGAAGGTGTATCATGACAAAAAAATATGAGGATTTACTCGGGGAATTAAAAGAGATCGTGCGGAAGATGGAGGATAACGGGACCACGCTCGACGAGAGCATAGCGCTGTACGAGCGCGGTGCAATCCTTGTCAGGGAGTGCGAGGAGCTCCTCGAGTCTGCGGAGATGAAGATCTCGATGCTCGGCCGCGACTAGAGAAACAGCATCCAAAACCCTTCCACTGCGTCTTTCGGATCCCGCAGTAGTGGTTTCGGGAGTCCAATCACCGTTCCTCAGCCTTCATCGCCATTCGGGTACGCATTCAGGATAACCAGCAGCTCTCCTCCACCCCGCAGGTACGAGATGAGCTCACGCGGCAGGGTGAGTGCTGCATGGTCTGATGATATCCCGATCGTCCGGCCGCAGGTAAAGGTACTCGTTCTCCAGACCAGGTCTGTCTCGTGGTCAAGGGTCATCGACGCGCTCCCCTTCGACGTTACCCTGACCGTGATATCTCCAGCGACGAGAAGAGTGACAAGGGTTGCGCTCCCGCATCCCAGGGCTGCCCGGAACCCGTCGGAGAGATCACCGGCTCCTTTATCTGCACCGACTCCGATGACGCAGTCGCCCCTCGGTGAGAGGTCTGTCTCGGTAGTGACCTGGAACGTGGACCGGTGCGTGCCCCGTATGTTGTGATGGCCCCTGCAACAAATTCTCTCCTCGATATTCATCCCCTCGATCTTTCCCCCATGACATCAAGGACTTTTGCAGGAGCTGTCAGTACTACTTATGAGCTCGCGGGGAGTAATGTTTGGGAGAGGACGTGCGCAATGGATCTGGAAACCTACTGCCCGGTCTGCAGGGAAGAGCAGGGACATGTGATAGTCGCCAGTTCGCGTGATCTCGTGGTGAGATGCGAGGTATGCGGGAATGTGAAGCGCATTCCGTTGCCCGAAGAAGAGAAACAGATCTCCGTGAAGGCTATAGTCAGTTCCGAAGAGAGTTCCCGGGTCTGTCGTGTTGAGTTGCCGCCCAAAGAGTCCTGCGCCATCGGGGACAGGCTCGTCGTGGAGTGCGGCGACGAGTATGTCGGTGTCGAGGTGACGGCGATCGAGCGTGATCAAAAGAGGGTGAAGAGGGCCATCGCCTCCGAGATCCTCACATTATGGACCCGGAAGATCGAGGAGGTGGTCGTGAGGGTATCTCTCCACGACGGCCGTACCACAAGCCCGCTCTTTCTCCCTGTCACCGGCGAGGAACCGTTCGAGGTGGGCGGAGTCTACCGTCACTCCGGGCGAAAGTTCCGGATCGTCCAGATCAAGTTACGAGACGGCGCGGTGATGCGAAAGGAAGGCTGGAAGACCGTTGCCCGGAGGATAAAACGCATCTATGCTGTTCCGTCACCGTAACTTCGAGACCACCTCTTCAAATTGTTCCCGGTGCACGACACCTTCGAACCTGGCCTTCTCCTCCCCGTCCTTGAGGATGATAATGGTCGGAGTCACTTTCAGGCCATACTCTTTGATATAAGCGGGATTCTTCGTCGGGTCGATTGATTCTATCCTGATATTGAGGTCCTGCTCCACCACGCGGTTTATGGGTTCCTGCTCCTGGCATGCCATGCACCCTTCCTGGAAGAAACTGATTATTCGCAGTGCCATGAGAAAAATAGTGGGAGGAGCTGGTTAATAAGCTCTGGTATTATCAGTTCTGTTCCAGGCGGATCAGCCTGATGTCGGCGCGTGTATATGCATGGTTCAATGAGAGTGCGTCATCAGTCTTGTCCGATATGTACCCGAGCCGGAGCGCGAAATCCTGCGGGGTCGAATTACTCATTATACTCTCATAGGACTGCACCGAGATGACGACAGGCAGCTGCATCCCCACCGCAGCCTGGGTGAAATTGAGACCTATGCTCTCGACTCTCTCCTTGTCCATCGTCAGCGTGAGTCCGGAACCATCATCGACCGTTACCGTCTTTGAACCACTCTCCCTCATGCCCGAAAGACCATTGCTGATGGCATTCCACTCCGGTGAGAGTATCCCGAATGGTGCACCCTGGTATCCCTCGTTCAACACCGGTACTGGCGTCATCTCCCGTTCCGTGGAGATGTTGACCGGAACCCTCAGGTATTCGGTGAACAGGATGATGCCTCCCTGTTGCACGACCGAGTTGTACATGTTCTGGTTTGACGTTGCGACGGGTATGTCACGGTCATCTCTCAATGTATAGTCCACGAGGGCTATGTCGCCGGCCTGTGCAGTCTTGAGTGCAGAAAACATGCTCATCGGCATGAGGGATACGACCATAGCCACCGCAAAGAGGACTCCCGCCGCCACGATGACAATCTTCTTGGTATCCCATCCTGACTGGGATTTCCTTCTCACTTTTTCCTTTTTCTTCGGAGGCATTCAATACACATCACTCTGAATGAAAATAAACATTACATTCTCCACCATCCAGGGTAACAAAAATTTATATAATGAAATGCCTAACCTAAGGGTAGTCCAGAGGTTTCTCACCGTCTGGAAAAAGGAGGTAAATGTTATGATTTGGCGAAGAAGGCATCCTCTCGGATGGAGAGCAGAAGATCTTGAAGCGATGATGAGCGAGATGGAAAACCTGTTTTGGGGGGGGCGGATGCTTCCGCCCGGAGGTATCACGGACAGGATGCTCCCTGCCATACGGGGTGAGTTCCGGGTAGATGTGCGTGAACATGACGACGAGGTGATCGTAGTCGCCGATCTGCCAGGTGTCGAAAAGGATGATATATCCTTGAAGCTGGTCTCCCCGAACACGCTCGAGATCGATTGCGAGAGAAAGGGCGAGAAGGAGGAAGAACGGGAAGGATATTACATGCGGGAACGGATGTACGGCTCCATGAAGAGGATGGTCACCCTGCCACGGGACGTCGAGGAGGCAGGTTCATCGGCATCATTCAAAAACGGGGTTCTGGAAGTCAGGTTAAAGAAGAGCGAGAAAGAGCGTGGCAAAAGAATCCTGATCGAATAAATCCCGATAATATTCCTTTTTTCCGATGGCTTGAAGTGCATGAAATGCAATTTCTATGGGAATGGATAAGAAGAAAGTCCGGGACTACATGACATATGATGTGGTTACCGTCGATGTCCATGGTACGATCAGGGAAGTGATCGAAAAGATACAAAAGACAGGGCATGACGGGTTCCCGGTGGTAAACGGCAACGAAGTCGTGGGATATATCGCCGCCCGCGACCTGCTGTTTGTCCCCCCTTCGACACCTGTTGAGAAGATCATGTCGGACCACCTCATCGTGGCCGACCCTGACATGAGTGTCAATGATGCAGCACGGGTCATCTTTCGATCGGGAATACAGAAACTGCCGGTTGTCGATGAGAAGAACTGTCTCCTCGGGATCATCTCAAATACCGACGTGATACGATCCCAGATCGAGCACGTCTCGCCGGAGAAGGTATTCAACTTCATCACCACGTTACAAAAGCTCCACGGGATATCACCGGAGCTGAAGCGGGAGTCGGTACCCATCGAGATGCTCCTGCCCACGCAGTCCCGTATCTACGAAGACGAGCTCGAGGGGAGGATGTACGAGATCAGGAAAGGCCTGGCAGAACCCCTTATTGTCGTCAGAAGGCCCGGGAAACTTATCCTCATAGACGGGCATCATCGGGCGATAGCGGCAAGGAAACTGGGAATCCGTGCTCTTGATGCGTACGTGATCGAGATAAACGAAAATATCGAACTTGGCATTGAACGCACTGCCAGAACCATGAATTTACAGACACTCGACGATATCGAGGTGCTCGACTATGCCCGGCACCCGCTGGTCGCGATAACACACCGGCTCGTGAGGAGAAACTAGGACCCCTCGCACCGGATATCATATTTTTCATTCAGGACATGCTCCTTTACGATCGTTCCGCCTGCGACGACCACGTCAGGCCATATCCGTGTCCGTGAATGAACCACCACTCCCTCTTCAAGAATTACCCTCGGCCCGATCACCGTATCGTTCTCGAGGCTGCAGTCATCGCCAACGTGTGTGTCGTTGTCGATGGTGCTCCCGCTCACCGTGGTATTGACCCCGATCGTGACACCGTCATAGATCGATGACGAGAAGATCTTGACATCATCCATCAGGGTGCATTGGTTCCCGATACTCGTATACGGCCCAATCAGGACATTATTGCCGATAGACGTCCCGGATCCGATAGCCACCGGGCCGATGATCCGGGTGTTGCTCCCCACCGAGCAGGACGCCCCCAGCTGTACAGGCCCGTGGATAAGGGATCCGCGAAGCGTGAGATCTCCGTGTATGCTTGTGAACGGGATCTCCTTGAGTTTCCACCGCTCGGCATTCCGAAGAGATAGCGGGCTCCCCACATCACTCCAGTTACCCCGTGCAAGCCATCCTTTCAGCACGTGCCCTCTCTCCATCAGGTGCGGGAAGAGATCCCTGGCAAAATCGAATTTTTTGTTGGACGGGATATGGTCGAAGATCTCGGGGCTGCAGACATATATCCCCGTGCTGGCAAGGTTTGAGAAGATCTCCCCGGGTGAGGGTTTTTCCGTGAAACGTTTTATCTGGAAGGCCACATCTATCTCGGCAATACCATATTCTGATGGCTCATCGATGCTGATGAGACCGATGGAGACTATCGGCTTTTCCCGGGAGTGTTCACGGTAAAATTCGAGGAGGTTCAGGTCAGTGACGTGATCCCCCCCCACGACAAGAAAGTCCTGGTCTTCAAGATAGGACTGGGCGTTCTTTACGCTCCCGGCAGTGCCGAGTTTTGTCTTTTCATGCACATAGGTCACATCGGCCCCGAAGAGTGAACCGTCACCCAGTGCATCCTCGATAGCCTCGCTCATGTAGCCGAGCGTGATGATGATGTCATTGAACCCGAGGTTGGACAAGTGGGAGACAAGGTGCTCGATTGACGGCCGGTTCACGATTGGGATACAGGGTTTGGGCCTGTCAAAGGTCAGTGGCCGCAACCGTGTCCCTTCACCTCCGCACATGATACAGACCTTCATACCTGATGTATCAGACGCAATCGGATTTAATCATGTTGAGTCGGAGATCCGGGCATATCCGGAGGTATTGTGACCACGCGAATCCATTGAAAACTTATTCAATGATTCGAAACCTACTATTCAGACGGTAATCACAAACCATGCACGAACACAAGAAGCCGGAGAAGACAGAAGGCGATATAGAGAGATATCTCTCGATTGCCGTACCCCTCGTTTCGTTCGGGGGTATAGCGCTTGCAATATCTCTGCAGTATCTGGGCCTCATCGCTGATGCAGGGGAATTCTTCTGGGGATGCGTTATCGGTTCCGTGTGCCTTGCATACCTGGCCTGGATAAAGCCCCGGAGGGACATCGTCGCCCTTCTCGCGCCCCTTTACGCAGTTCTCATCTTTCTCGTTCCCCTTGAAATGCGCCCGAACCTCGTATTGCAGGTGTTGTTTGCTATCAGCATAACCATCCTTGTTGTACGTCTGAATAAGAGGTTCAGCTCGCCGATGTCACAAGTAACTGAGGAGAATCACATGGAAAAATATCTCTATGACTATATGAACCGGATAAGTCCTTATTACCGCGACATGGATCCGGAGTGTGCACACGAAGTAGCATCCACTGTCCTCTCATACAAGTACGGGCTCTTTCCGAAAACACTGCAGAGTGCAGAGAAAGCCCTTGCCATGCTCCCCGAGGACGGAGCTAAAAAGACGCTGAAAAAGGCTGTTACCATCGTCGCTGACAGGGCGGAGAATCTTGAAGAATCCCGTGTAAAGAGGGTATCTGCCGAGTCGTTTTCACCCGAGGACGACGAGTACCTCGCTATCGTTCTCCCGGCCGAATCGGTTGAAAACAGGGATGAGCTCAAGCTTGACAATGCATTGCTGCTCCTGTATGCAGTGGGATACCTGGAATCCCCCAATGACGGACAGTCACTCGACGAGCACCAGAATTTCTTCCTCCAGATATTGAACTCGTATAAAAAGGCCCTGAATATCTGAACCCACGTTATTGTCGTATATCCTTTCCCACAGGACAGGAGAGGGTCGTTCCACGAGCTATGGCAAAATCGGCCGTCAACAGCGATCAACTCCATCCGGTGCCGGGAAGGTGCGCCACATTCGATTCTAGAGAAAACCACGATGATTCCCGGTCGGGACACATGCAATAAAAGATGGGCATGGCTCTGCGCTACCTGTAGAAATATTCGATGAACCGGGAACAGGGTGTTTGGGCTGCCCGCCCCCCCTGCTGGTCCCGCATGCACTAACCGTGCCCATACCCCCGAATTTGCTGCGAAGGTTTCTCATCTTTCGAGACCGGAGGAGGCACATCCACTGTTCAGTGAAGCCTTTGTTCCTGTCCGAACATGGATTTTGGATATGGAACCCTGACCGCGGGAACAGCGGTGGGCTGGAATGGCCGGGCAGATATCCCGGTCTCAACAAAGACCAATTATTCTCCTGTTGTGCGGCAGGGAAAAAAATTTGAAACTCACAGCGTGTCCAGGCTGATTCCGTTGAAATCCTGCATGATCTCGCCGATCTCCTTCACTCCAAACGCAGTCTGGACGACGTTCATGTCCAGCTGGATTGCAGCGTCCACCATGTAATCGAGGATATCAATCGATAGCTCTCTCTGCTGCTTGCTTTTTCGGATCTGGTCAACAAGAAAGGTTATCTTCTCAGGTTTTTCCATGCGGAGCTTTGCAACGCTGATGACACACATGTAGATGCGGGTGAGGTTTCGATCAGTGCCTGTAATGGTATCGAAGAAATTTTTGATTATCTGGGCCTGAAAAACCTCGCCACCCATGATAAATTGAGTTTTCCTCCATAGTATAAAAATATAGTGGTGAATCCGGGAAAAATCAGCCCCGGATCGCGATTAGGGAGATTATTATTTGGCTGTGCTGACAATCCGGACAATATCGCCGTCGGAAAGCACGTGGGTATCCTTCACCCTCATCTTTGTGCGGGCATCTATCGCATATAAAAATCCCTTGCCGATATCGGTATGGACCTGGTAGGCAAGGTCACGCGGCGTTGATCCCTTCTTCATCAGGAATGCGTCAGGGAGCACCTCTCCCCTGCTGTCTGAAAACTTGTTCTCGTCCTCGACCGGGTAGACCACGATCAGCCCGAGCAGTTCGCGCACCGTGTGGTTGATAGCCTGCTGGACACCCGTACCTCCGAATCTGTTCATGACGGCGGCGATCTTTTCAAGTCCGGCTTTCTGTGCCTGCGATAGTTCATCTGTTTTGTTGATGGAGAAGGTGGGGTCTCCCGGGAGATAGGTGACCATGCCTGCGTTCGCAGCATTCCGGAGTGCCAGCTCTCCGGCCACCGATGCAAAGATCATCCCTGACTGCTCCAGCGTCGCAAGGAGCCCAGCCGGTGCCTGGTCCACCTTGTTGCCGATGGCGATCATGGGCTTGGATATCTCCACGATCTCCCTGCAAAACGACTTGAGACCATCTTCGTCTGCATGCACGAGGTCGATTGCTGCCGACACTTCGGCGTCCCTCACGTCCTCGGGTGATATCCCGAGTCCTGCGAACACCTCCGCGACACCGGTGTGCACGGAGTAGGTCCTTGTCTGGGCCTGCCGCTGGAGCCGTGCCCAGTGCTTGTCGAGGATTCCATAGACCCACATGTTCATCTCGTACCAAAGAAATGCAACGTCATCCAGGGGATTGTGGCTCCCGGTCTCCACGGGATTCCCTTCGCTGTCCGTGGCCCCGCTGGCATCGACAATATGGATTATCGCGTCTGCCTGCCTGAGGTTGTCCAGGAACTGGTTGCCAAGCCCCCGGCCCTTGTGTGCATCCGGTACGAGACCCGCGACATCGATCATGTTCACGGGGATGAAACGGGCCCCGTCGACACATTTTTTGCAGGGAAGGGAGAGATTCCTGCATGGGCATTCCGCCCTGAAATATGCCACGCCGAAATTGGCATCGATTGTGGTGAACGGATAATTTGCTATCTCGGCATGGGCCATCGTCGCTGCCCGAAAGAACGTGGTCTTGCCACAGTTGGGCTTTCCTGCCAGTGCGAGCGTTATCATAGCTATTCCCTTTAAGTGATAATACTCTATTAAAATGTTATTATGTCGTTTGTAACCAGAAATACATACTATTTTGACAACCCCGGACCTGCCAATACCGGGGATGCCGCCCGGTTTGCGGTGGAGCGGGCAAAGGAGCTCGGGGTCCGATCAATCGTGGTTGCCAGCACAACCGGTGCATCTGCACTCGAATTTGAAAAGGCGATGAAGGGTTCGGGCTTATCGCTCGTCGTCGTCACCCACGTGGTAGGGTTTGCGGAACCGGGAGTCTGGCAGTTTTCGGAGGAGAATGCCGCCACGCTCCGGGCGAACGGTGCGAAGATCGTGGTTGGAACGCATGTCCTCTCCGGTCTCGAGAGAACATTCTCGCGCTCGGCCAAGGTGGGCGGCGGATCCCGTACCGAGGCTGTCGCGGAAGCCCTTCGCCGGGTCGTGGCGGTGGGATTGAAGGTCGCGGTGGAATGCACGCTCATCGCTGCGGACCAGGGCGCAATCCCGGTTGATGAAGAGGTTGTCGCGGTGGGCGGGACCGCTTCGGGGGCTGACACGGTCTGCGTCATCCGGCCTTCGCATACATCGGCGTTCTTCGACCTGCAGGTCAGGGAGATTGTCGCCATGCCGAGGAACAGGTGACGGATGGTTCTCGAATCGCTGAAAAAAACGTTATCCCTCCTCGCCTCCACACCCGTCCTCTGGGTGCCGGGAATCGTGATGGGCCTCTTCGGTCTCCTGGACCTTGCTGCCCAGTATTCCCTCGGGGAATTCGTGGCGGGAAGGATGTGGATCATAGAGATGGTTGTCGTCCCCTTCTTCGTCGGAGCGCTTATGCATGTCATCAGGGAGGGACAGGGAACGACGGGGGTATTCCTGCAGGGGGGTCTGAAGTACTATTTCAGGATCCTGATTCCAACGGTGCTTATCGCTTTTGCAGTAATCCTTACGGTCATCCTGCTGCTGGTCCCCCTCTCGATCATGGGGATCGCACTCGAGATGCTCCCCTTTATCGCGGCGGGAAGCGCAGTCGGAATATTCTTCTTCACCTTCTTTTACGACGCCGCCGCAGTTTTCGAGGATGCGAAAGTCTTCGATTCTATCAGGAGGAGCATCGAGGTGGTGCTGAGAAATCCCGGCGCGGTTATACTCTTTTATATTGTGATCCTGGCTTTTTTCGCTGCCATCCTGCTGATCTTCGCGCTCATCTGGACCGCGATTCTCTACGATAGCCTGACACCCCTGATCGGGATGGACACCTCGATGATAGAGTCTTTTACTCCCGACGATCTGATCGCCCTCATCGGGCCGCGGGGAGTTGCCATAACCGCTGTCCTCTATATGGCCGCGGCCGCCATCACCTTCCCCTTCGTATATACGTACAAATCAGCTTTTTTCCAGAAATATGCACAACAGGCTGAGCCGGAACATCTCCAGGGCGAGTACGACACCAAGGGGCGCTGGTACAAGTACTGACCGGTGTATTCACAGGTAGAAGAGGAGGGCAAACAACCCTCCCCCCGCAGTCGCCAGGATATTTGTCCCTGCATTCCCGATTATTCCCCTGTTTTCGATGAGTGCGCCCACGAGGCTGTCGATATTGGTCCCTACCATTCCGGCAGCTATTCCGACGATCGCCATGGGCATGTCGATTATCCCGAGTAAGAAGCAGAAGAGCGAGATAATGACGGCGCCTCCCAGGGCAGTCAGTTCACCGATCATGGTGATCCCGCCATTCGTGCCTGCCGGGACTTTCTTGAATGTCGTGATCAGGTACGGATCGCCCCCTGTCACACCTATCTCGCTTGCCATCGTATCGGCCGTCGCAGTCGCCACGCTCCCGGCAAAGAGGGCGAGATACATGGGTTCTCCGGAAATACCCCAGAGTACTGCCGCGGCAGCGGAGACGCTTCCGTTTGCAAAGACATTCAGGTAACCCCTCGCACCCCCGTGCATCTGTTCCACACCCATCTTCTGCTTGTATTCGTACCTGTACCGCGTGCAGATCGAACCAAGGATGAAGAACGTGAGCATGACCAGGAACCACCGGATATCTGCAAACACGATGAGTATCAGGCCGATCAGGGCGCCGGAGAAGAGACCGCTCACATCGGCCGTCTTCAGCCTGTACGAGGAGTACCCAAAACCGAAGGCGACGAGGACAGCCAGAAAGATCAGGGTAATATCGGCCTGGTAATTGAGTTCGTTGATGAGGATCATGGTCATGGCGATTCCAAGCGCCTCGATCATGAGGGCGTCCTCGCGCTCACGAAGGATTGCCTTTAAGAGCACGGCCACGACGATACCAAAGAGGATGACCAGCGGGACAAAAGTCTGGAGATAGAACATCACGAGGATGCACCCGACGAGAGCGGCAGTGATGTAGGTTATGTAGGAGAAGAGGCGCTCCGTCGTACCTCGAAACGCCATCTCGCCCATCACCAGGATGACTATCGTGCATGAGAAGATCAGCAGCGGGAGAACACCGATGCCGTAGAGAATGGCGATGGGGACCATGGCGATCGCCAGGTAACGCGTCTTTTTTATCAGGAAGAGAACGCCCGACGTGAGGAGCACGATAATCGAGAGAAACCAGGCCGGCTGGATAAAAGGCGCAATCAGAATGAAAGATAGGGTCAGGATTGCTGCGAGCCTGTCACCCAGACTGGACGTCATTCTGATACTTGTTGTTCCCTCTCCA
>JAHDSI010000200.1 GCA_018432765.1 Methanoregulaceae archaeon
CCGACCCTGCGCCCGACCCGCGGCATCCGGCCCACGAGTACGTCCTCCTGGCCCAATCGGAGCTGTATGAACCGGACGGAGCATTCTTTGCAGGAATTCCGGCATCGAAACAGATACAATGCGGGAGAACAATTAATAAAAGATGGATGACCGGATACGAGTCCTCTATGTCGATGACGAACCCGACCTGCTCGATATCACGAAACTCTACCTGGAACGATCGGGCGAGTTCGAAGTCGGGATCTCGGTATCGGCAGAGAGAGCGCTCCTTGATCCCGGCATCGGGTCGTACGATGCCATCGTCTCCGATTACCTGATGCCCGGCATGGACGGGATCGCATTTTTACGGGCAGTCCGGGAACGGTTCGGGGACATCCCGTTCATCCTCTTCACCGGGCGCGGGCGCGAGGACGTCGTCATCCGGGCCCTGAACGAGGGTGTGGACTTCTACCTCCAGAAGGGCGGTGACCCGAAGGTCCAGTTTGCCGAGCTCGTGCACAAGATCCGGCAGGGCGTGCGGAGGCGCCGGGCGGAAGCGTCGTTGAAGGAGCGCGAAGAGACGTATCGCATGATCCTTGAGAACATCCAGGACGTCTACTATCGCTGCGATCTTGACGGGAATCTGATCATGTTCTCACCCTCGGGATACCACCTCCTGGGATACGATCCCACCGACAGCATACTTGGAAAGAACCTTGCAGAAACGCTGTTTGCCAACCCTGACGATCGGAGGCAGATGATCGATACGATAGAGGAGAGGGGATCTGTCCGGGACTTTGAAATGAACCTTTTGCATCGGAATGGTGAAATCGTCACCGTCTCTGCCAACAGTCACTCCTTTTATGGCAGCGACGGCAGGGTGGCAGGCATCGAGGGGATCTTCCGGGACATCACGGAGCAGAAACGGTCAGAGGAAGAGCTGAAACGATCCGAGAACCTGTACCGGACGGTCTTTGAAAATACCGGCACGGCAACCATCCTGATAGGGTCTGACACCACCATTCTCCGGGCAAATGCCCAATGGGAGAGGCTGACAGGTGTTCCACTGTCAGAGCAGGAGAACACGATGAGCTGGACTGTATTCATCCACGGGGACGATGTCGAACGGATGAAAAAATACCATTATGCCCGGCGTAGCGACGCTGGCGCTGCCCCGAACATCTATGAATGCAGGCTGATCGATGCGAAAGGGCAGCTGCATTTCGGCTTTGTCCATGTCGACGTCATCCCGGGGACAGGGAACAGTATTGCTTCGTTGGTTGACGTAACAGAGCTCAAGCAGGTCCAGGAAGAGCTCATAGCGAGCGAGGCGAAGGTTCGTGCGATCCTCGACCACCTGCCCGACCTCATAATCGTGCACCGCGACGGAATAATTCTCTATGTCAATCCCGCCATGAGCGATACCATGGGATGGCAGACCGAGGAGGCAGTAGGCCAGACAATCCTGAAGTTTATCGCTCCGGAATATCACCCGAAAATCCCGGGTGCAATCCGCACAAGACTCGAAGGCGGCATTGAAGAACCGTACTTCCTCGAACTCATCGCAAAGGACGGGAAACCCCGGATCGCCAGTATACGTGGAACAGTCATCAATTTTGACGGATCTCCTGCAATTCTCAATGTATTGACCGACGTCACGAGTGTGAAATATGCCGAAAAAGCCCTCCACGAAAGCGAGGAGAAATACCGCCTGCTGGTGGAGAATACCAATGATGTCATCTATACGGCAGACCTCACGGGAAGAGTCACGAGCATCAGCCCACAGATTGCCCGGTACGGGTATTCACCAGAAGAGATCGTAACCCGGAATCTCTCGTCGTTTGTCATGGAAGAAGACCTGCCCCGGGTTCTCGCCGACCTTGAAGAGACCGTCTCAACCGGGAAGCCGACGAGAACGGCCTTCCGTGCAAAGGACAAAACCGGCGGGATACACTGGATGGAAGACAACGGAGTCGCATTAAAGGATAAATCCGGACACGTCCTCGGGATATCCGGGATCCTCCGGGATATCACCGGCCGGAAAGAGGCCGAAGATGCTCTCCGGGAGAGCGAGAAGAGATACTGCAACCTGGTCGAGACATTACACGACTGGATCTGGGAGACAGACCCAAAAGGAATCCACACCTACAGCAACTCTGCCGTGGAGCGAATGCTTGGATATACGGCAGACGAGATTGTCGGGTCCGACACCTTTTCCTACATGCATCCAGAGGATGTGCCCCGGGTCCGTGACCTGATCGCCGGGAGCATCAGGGATGGTCTGACGGGGCCGTATACCACCACCATTCGCTGGGTGCACCGGAACGGATCTATCCGGGTGACCGAGAGCTCCACCATTCCCATGACCAGCGAGTCAGGTGAGATTACCGGTTTCCGGGGAGTCGACCGCGATATAACAGACCGTGTGCGTATCGAAGAGGCACTCAGGGAGAGCGAGGAGCGTTTCCGTGGCATGGCCGAGCGGTCCTCCGACCTGGTATTTCTCATCGATAAAAGGATGAGTCCGGTGTATGTCTCTCCCTCGGCACGGACGATCATCGGGTACGACCCGGAAGAACTGGTGGGAAAATCCCCGGAGTTTGCCAATAACACGATCTTTTCAGAGAGCGGCCCGGCACTTGCAGATGCCGTCCAGGCGACGATGAACGGGGTGACGGTTGACAACGTCGAGATATGTATCACGAGAAAGGACGGGGCGCCGGTATGGGTCAACCTCCATGCCGTGCCGATCGTACGCGAGGGTGTCCTGGAGGGCACACAGGTCTCAATGCGGGATATCACCGACCGGAAAGAGGCCGAAGATGCTCTCCGGGAGAGCGAGAAGAAGTACCGTATGCTTGCCGACAACATCCAGGACGTCATCTGGACGGCGGATCTCGACATGCGCCTCACCTACATCTCGCCGTCGGTCACGGCGCTCCGGGGCGTTACCCCCGATGAGGCGATGAATGAGCCCATACGGGACGCACTGACGGAAGAGTCGTTCCAGGTGCTGATGGAACTAGAATACTAATTCCAAATATTTCTTTTATATCTCCCAAGTTTTTTTATTATTCATTATTGAATTTAAAAATTCCAAGCAGAGGATATAACAGACATTTTTCATTATTAA
>JAHDSI010000129.1 GCA_018432765.1 Methanoregulaceae archaeon
ACGCTTACCCTATGAACAGATACCGGGCCTGACCAATGAATGGGTTCCAGGCTTACCCGATAAACGGGTTCCAGGCCTGACCGGTGAACAGGTTCCATGACCAGTGAGCAGGTTCCATGACCGGTGAACAGGTTTCGTGACCGGTGAACAGGTTTCGTGACCGGTGAACAGATTTCGTGACCGATAAACAGATCCCACGCTTACCCTATGAACAGATACCGGGCCTGACCAATGAATGGGTTCCAGGCTTACCCGATAAACGGGTTCCAGGCCTGACCGATAAACAGGTTCCATGACCAATGAACAGGTTTCATGACCGGTGAACAGGTTTCGTGACCGGTGAACAGGTTTCGTGACCGGTGAACAGGTTTCGTGACCGGTGAACAGGTTTCATGACCGGTGAAGGTTCCATGCCTACCCGATGACCAGGTACGCGAGGATCGAGAGGATGAATGCCAGGAGGAGTATCGCAAGCGAGAGCACGGGCATGAAGACGAGGACGGTATTTAAGGTACTTGCGAGCTGGGTGATCCGGTTGGAGCCGAACACCACGACTCTCTCGACCCAGGGAGTGGCCCCTGCGACCTCTGCGGGCGCCAGATCCTTGAGGGCCTCCTGTATCCCTTTCCCGACAAATGGCATGAACTCGTCCGGAGAGACCCGCATCCCCACCGGGTTCTTTCCGCTCACCGTATTTACCACGTGCGAGTCCGTCGTCATCACTTCGGCCTCGTCGACGAAACCGAGTGCGTAATCGCGTATCGTCTCCCTGACACCTTCCTGGATGTTGTTTCCGTCAAAGAGGATGTACGCTGTGGTCTGGCCCCCTGCCCCGATCACCATGACGCGGAGCCCCTGGTCACCGAAACCCTGTTCACGTGAATATGGCAGCACCTGGTGTGAATGTCCCATGTGGAGGGGATGCCTGGACATGCCGGGGGCCGTATCGATCGCATGCACGCTTGCCTTCAGGTATTCCATTGCTTCGGCCGTCCCCGGCTGGATGTTGGAGATGTCGCCGGTCAGGCAGTTATGGGCATCCACAAAGGCAATGTTTGGAAAGGCACGGTGGCCTTCCGACATGATGGTCATGCCGACGTTGAAGTCCAGGTCTTCGGTCCGCTGCGGGGACCTGGTGGTGACCAGGAGGAGCGTATCCCCGATGACCTGGAAGAGGAGCGAGACAGATCCGTGCTGGTGCCGCACTGAGCTGGTGGCATGGTCGAGGTATGCAAGGTCACGGGAACCGGCTTTCAGGGCCGAGACGATCTTCTCTATCTCGTCGCCGGAGACGAGGTTGAAGTCGTGCGTCGCTGCACCATGCGGGACCATCACCATCTCGTCGAATGCCGACTGGAGGTATTTCGGAAGATTTCCACCTCCTATCTCTCCAAGCGGCCCGGGATGGACGTTTGGCACCGTGAATATGAGGCCTCGTTTCCCGGGCCGCCTGAAGAAGAGCGTGACCTGGGGGAGAAAGACCTCCTCGCCTATCTCGCGGAAGAAGTCCTCCATCTTCTTCGAGCCGTCTGTCAGGTGTGCGATGAACGAGTTGAGAAAATCAAGGCCGCGAATATTGAAAGCACGATACAGTGGCTGGTTTATCGCCCAGATAAGAAGGATGAATCCCAGGAGGAAGACCAGCTGGAGGACCAGCGCAAGGAGGAGAAAGATGGACTCGAAGATGAGAGATCCAAGCGCCATCCCGGTCAGGCTCTGCAGGGAGGCCGGAACGATCATGCGGGATATGCGGTAGTCCGCAATGGCGACGAGCACGAGGAGACGGATACCCAGGATAAACCCGAGCGCAATGGAGTAATAGAGGGCGACAAGCCCCCTGGAGACGACCATCCCTGACAGGGTGATGATGACCCCAAGGACCATGCAGGTCAGTGCGAGCAGCGCGGAACGGTTCCATGTCATCGACCGTCCCATGAGCCCGATACAGGGTTTTGTCACGACGAAGGCGGTGATGGCAGGGATGGTGAATGCCAGGGTTCCGAGGAATGCCATGCCATCCCCGAGCCTGAACGCCGCCCCGTCTATGATCAGCCCGAGGACGATGACGGTGGCCATCGACCTTGGCCACGACGGGGCATTGAAGAGGTATTTCGAGAGGTTCTCGATCCTGACATCACTGCTCGTGAAAGCCATGGGTCACCTCGCTGGAAATTCACCAAAATAACGGGTGTAACGGGCCCTGATATCATCCCAGCCCGGGAGATTGGTCTGGCAGCCGATCGACTCCACGGTGAAGGATGCCGATACCGTGCCGATCCGGCAGCACTCCAGTGGCGGATATCCACGCCAGTACGCCGAGAGAAAACCTGCCCTGTAGGCGTCGCCGGCACCCGTCGGGTCCTTCATCGCCACGGGAACAGGCGGGATATGTATCTCTTCCCCGTCCCGGTACAGCATGCTCCCCCGCTCGCTCATGGTGAAGACGGCCATGGGGACCATCGCGACAAGTTCCTCGCGACCCAGGTCCATCGTCCGGCACATCCCCTCTACTTCATGCTGGTTGGCGAACAGGAGAGAGATGCGCGGAATGATCGCGTAGAGGTGGTCTGCGGTGTACCGGTGGAGATCCTGGCCGGGATCAAACGACGAAAACCGTGCCTTTCCGGCGACCTGCACGTTGAAATCCGGATCTGCGGTGGCCATGTGGACAAAATCGAAACTTCTGGCCTCGCTCACGGCAAAGACCGCCGCCGCCCCCCATTCGAAGAAGGTGATCTGGTCCCCGTGGTCATCGGTGAACATGAATGCGGTCGATGTGTGCGCATCATCGACGACAAAGAACTCCTGGCAGATTCCCAAATCCTTCATCCAGAGATCGTACTCGCTGCCGGAAAAGTCCCCTCCCACCGCACTCACCAGCGTGCACGGGACGTCAAGCCGGGCGATTCCGGCTGCGATGTTGGCCGCGCCTCCGCCGAAATAGATCTTCCTGTCGGTTATGGTGGTCGATCCGTTCACCGGGGGAAATGCCGGTACCCGCGAGATGTGATCGATCGCCGTATGTCCGACGACATGGATCATAGGGCAGTGACATCCTTGACCTGGAGCGGGACATCACGCAACGCCTTCCCGATAACGGACCGTGCGATCCGCGCCGCATGTTCGGGCGACTCTGCCCGGAATACCTTCATCTCCAGGAGAAGCCCGACGAGCGCCGTATGTGCGACAACGATGGCACTGTTCAACTCTCCCTCACAGAAGGGGCAGGCAAGCATTCCCGCTTCGACTTCAACATACTTTGCAGCGGGATTCAGGCGCTTCCCTGCCTCGCTGATCGCGATGCCGATCGCATCGTCAAGGGACTTCACATCCTTGACGACCCAGGCCGATTCCAGGATCACTACATAATCAGGCACCAAAATCGTCTCCTTTTTTACCAGAATTCTTCATGAACGTGTTCACTTGAGGCCATCCGCGGGGTGAGGCTGCCGGGCGGGCTGCCTCTTCCGACACAGAGGATCGCCATCGGGCGGACATGCCCGGGGAGGTGAAGGATATCCCGTACCACGTCCTCGTCAAAAGCCCCGACCCAGCATGTATGCAGCCGGAGGGCATGGGCGGCAAGCATCATGTAACTGCAGGCAATCGTCGTGTCCTGGACCGCGTACAGGATGCCGCGCTCGCCATATCGTGACATGGACCGCACGTAGTTTGCACAGGCCACGAAGAGAGAGCCGGCTGCCGCAACGTGCGGCTGATCGAAGGCGGCCTCCGAGAGGGCCTCCTTCTGTTCCCTGATCCTCACGACGACCACGTCCCATGCCTCGAGGTTCCCCGCGCTCGGGGCGGTCACCGCACAGTTCAGGATATACTCCTCTTCCCTGGGCGAGAGCTCTGTCCCGCCATATTCACGAACCGAGCACCGTGAAGTGAGAAAATCCAGGAATTCAGAGGAGTCCATGTTCGCTCAATACCTGCCACGCACCCTGCGCCGCCGTGGTTGCGGAACTTATCGATTCCGAAAGTTTCAGCCTGGCGGGCCCGTATTGTTCACTCTCGGTGAGACTGATTGCCTCTGAGAGAAGATCGATTGATTTGCGGAACTCGCTCCTCCCGGTATCCTTGTACGCAAACTCGATCTCTGACCGGATGGAATCCATCAGCATGATAAGCATCCGCTTCCCACCTGCCTTCTCCGTATCAGGGAAGTCGGCGATAGCCGTCGAGAGATTTGCACAGATGATCAGCTCGCTCTTGGCCCTCTCGGCAAACTGGTAACTCTTCACAGCCGTCTTTAGATCCATACTCCAACTATAATCTCCCTGTTACAAGATATTACCGATTATCCCGCACTTTGCTGGAAAAAAAGGTCCCGGATCCGGGAGAGGCCGAAGAGTCTTACCGGCTGGATTTCTGCTTGGCGCCAAGCACCGATACCTTGGACCTTCGCATGGACTTGCGGACCATGGGGTTTGCAGTCGGGCCGGAATCGCCCCTTCCGCGTCCTCCACGACCGCCTCTGCGGCCACGGCCTCCGCGTCTGCCGCCCTCGTCGTTCATCTGGTCAAGAACCTTGACCGATGCGCCTGCCTTGAACCGCTGGTTCGGACCGGGTCGTTTCAGTTCTCCTTCACGCTTCGGGACCAGCCGGATCTGGCCTTTCACACCTTTTACCTGCACCCACTGGGTTGTTCCTGTCTTTCCCATATTTCAAACTCCTTAATTATTAAGACCGCCATTCTCATAAAACTTCGTGCCCTGGCCGATGAAAAAGGGGTTTTTTCGATCTCAATCCGGCCTGCAGGCCTTCGCGATCTCCTTTCTTAAGAGCTCGCTCACGAGTTTTCCATCGACAGAACCCCTCACCTCGGCCATCACGACACCCATGAGCGGTCCAAGAGCGGCCATCCCTTTCTGTGCGACAAATTCGGACCTACCCCTGACAATCCC
The DNA here is from genome assembly GCA_018432765.1 of Methanoregulaceae archaeon. Taxonomy (GTDB): domain Archaea; phylum Halobacteriota; class Methanomicrobia; order Methanomicrobiales; family Methanospirillaceae; genus SD8. Next base: position 4,912 of record JAHDSI010000129.1, read on the forward strand.
CTGGATGAGGGCCTCCAGGTCACCGGCGCTGATGGCCGGGGCACACGCTGCGACGGCGTCCTCGAGCGGTGTCCCGCCCGCCACGCTGCCGAGAATCCCCGGTACCGCCTCCTTGGCGGCCCTTCCCTCCTCGACCGACTTCATGACGGCAATCACCGCTCCGTCTCCGATGGCCTCGACAGGAACACCGTCGCGGGAGAGCTCTTTCATCGTGGAGAGGAGGGTCCGTGACGCAAGACCGGGCGAGATTCCTTCCGAGATCGCCCGGTCAAAGAGCTGCACGTGCTCGGAGTAGGCGATCTGGCGTGCCACTCCCGCGTCGAGACCCAGTTCTTCCGAGTAGCGTTTCGCCCGTTCCGTCAATAATTCGGGAAGCTCGATGAACTCCCAGAGATCGCTTCCGATGGATACCGGGAGCACGTCTGTCTCGGGGTACATGCGGGCGGCACCGGGAAGCGGCCTCATGTAGGCCGTGCTTCCTCCCTCAAGCATCCTTCTCGTCTCTTCCGGCACCCCCTGAAGCGCCATCCCGGCACGCTCAACCACCTGTGACGCCGCACAGGCCGCCTTCGTACCCGAAGCGGCGACGAGGACGACGCAGTCGTCAGGCCCGGCCTTCGTGAACCTGCGGATCTCCTCCACTTCGTCTGCGGTCACGCCATAGGCCGGCAGTTCGTCGGTGTGGAAGATCCCGCCCACGCCACACTTCTTCGCGTAATCCGCAAACTCGCTCCCGAGCCTCCTTCCCGGCTGGATCTCGCGTCCCACGAGACCTGCGAACCCCGGGAGAACTACGGCGAGTATGCAGGCGGCCTTCTTCAGGATCGAGGATCTGGTCTCTTTGAAGAGAGCGGTCACGTCGACCGGCTCTTCCGGGACCTCCGCACCCCGCTCCCTGAGAGTCTCCCGGATCTCAAGGAGGGCGACCTGCCGTGCCGCTTCCCTCCGGACGACCTCGGCGATGAGGTCGAGTTCCTGGACGCCCTTTATCTCGACCCTGGCACCTTCGC
>JAHDSI010000167.1 GCA_018432765.1 Methanoregulaceae archaeon
CGGGTCATACGGGATCATCAACGAGCACCAGCTCATGACCGGCGAATGCACGGACTATGCGAAGGTCCACCCGGGCGCAGAAGAAGGAAAACGGATCTTCTACAGCAGCGAACTGTCCAATATCGCCCTTGAACGATGTAAAACCGCAAAAGAAGCCGTGGTTCTCATCGGCGAGCTGATCGACACCTACGGCTATTACGGCACCGGAGAGACACTGATCTTCGCGGACCCCTCTGACGCCTGGGTCATCGAGATGTGTGGCGGGACACCGGACGGAACCGGCGGGTACTGGGCCGCACAACAGGTCGAACCGGGCCAGGTCTTTGTCGCCGCAAACGAGTTCCGTATCAGGGAACTCTCCGAGGATAACCCGCACCAGATCTTTTCAAAGTCGCTGAAAGCAGATGCCCAGGAGATGGGATGGTGGAGTCCGTCCGACGGCCCCCTGGACTGGGCGGAAGTGGTGGGTATCGGGGAGTACTCGCATCCCTATTATTCCCTGGGCAGGGTCTGGAGAATCTATGACCGGCTCGCACCGTCTCTGCACCTCTCGCCATACGTGGACGGGCCCTTCACCAGGGCATACCCCTTCTCGATCACGCCTGATGCACCGGTGAATATCACCATGGCCCTGTCTGTCTTTCGTGATCACTACGAAGGAACGGAGTTCGACCTGACGGCGCCTCCCGCCGGCGGCCCGTTTGGAGACCCGTACCGCGTATGGGGCCCGTTCGATCTCCATGACCCTCCAGGGGAAGGGGAGTTGAAGCCGGGTGCGTGGCCGCGGCCTATCTCGACGGACCCGTGCGGATATTCCTATATCTGCCAGGGAAGGTCGTTCCTGCCCGATCCCATCGGAGGGATCTGCTGGCTTGGCATGTCATCGCCTGCGGAGACCTGCTACGTGCCGTTCTATGCGGGCGTGTACCACCTGCCGGCTCCGTACCTGCACGGCTCCCACTGGGAATTCGACCTGGACACCGCGTTCTGGCCGTATGAACTGCTCCAGAACTATGCACGCCTGATGTACAGCCACATCATACCTGAGATCAAGGCGGAACAGGTTCGGATCGAGGGTGCGGCCATCGCGAAACAGCCGGAGATCGAGGCCCGCGCACTCGGGCTCTACCAGCAGGACGTGCGATCTGCACGGGAATACCTGACTGCCTACAGCAACGAGGCGGCATTGCAGACGCTCGATGACTGGAAGGCGCTTGCCGGAAGGATGATCGTCACGTACCGGAATGGAAATTACAATGATGACACGAACCGCACCATCAGCAATATCGGGTATCCTGACTGGTACTACGAGTATGCCCGGTACCAGTACGGCCCGCGGGTCTATGACGTGGAGCGGCTGGATGCGATACCCGGTGTCGAATACGTGGGCGAAACGGTGAGTGTTACCGGGGACCCGGTAACCTATATCGCCCGGTACCAGACCTCGTCATCTCAAAAGCCAGGGTCAATCTTTCCAGGAGTCGGGCATCTGTTCTTGGAACAGTGAGGTTTCCCTCGCATTCTGATGAATGGAAGGGAGGGGCAATCCACTCCCTTCCAAAAAAGGACCGGTCCGGTCCGGCTGGTGGTGCTCCACTCTCTTCTTTTACCGGGATCTCCTGTGGGGTAAAAAAGGAGAGAGTGGTCGGTCCTCTTTATGATCGGGAAGCCACAGGGCAGGCTGGATATCTGCAAGGTTTCCGGACGGGATCGTTATCCGCTCCTTCACCTTATCAGCCCCGTACCGGAGTGGCAGGCTGGATATCTGCAAGGTTTCCGGACGGGATCATTATCACTCCACCCTGTCAGCCCCGTACCGGAGTGGGCAGTCCGGATATCTGCACCGTTTCCGGGTCGGATCGTTATCATTTCACCCTTTCAGCCTCGTAACGGAGTGGCAGTCCGGATATCTGCACCGTTTCCGGACTGGGAGTGTTATCCGCTCCTTCACTCTGTCCGCCCCGTCCCGGAGTGGGCAGGATGGATATCTGCACCGGGGAATCCGGATCGTTATCCGCTCCTTCACCCTGTCAGCCTCGTACCGGAGTGGCAGGCCGGATATCTGCAAGGTTTCCGGACCGGGAGTGTTATCCGCTCCTTCACCCTGTCGACCCCGTACCGGAGTGGCAGGCCGGATATCTGCAAGGTTTCCGGACCGGGAGTGTTATCCGCTCCTTCACCCTGTCGGCCCCGTACCTGAAGTTGCAGTCCGGATATCTGCACCGTTTCCGGACGGGATCGTTATCACTCCACCCTCTCCCTGTCAGGCTCGTACCGGGTAGGCAAAATATCTGCAATGTATCCGGACGGGATCGTTATCACCCTCCACACTCCTCCTTCACCCTGTCAGCCTCGTACCGGAGGCTGATCTCCCTCGTGTTCCCGGTCCCCCGGCTGGACCGTATGGTGATCAACTGCATCTCGTCGAACTTCTTCAACCGTTCGAAGAACGTGGTGTAACACATGGGGGTCTCTTCCCGCACCATGGCAAAGACGTCTCCCGAGCACATGATGCACTCTTCCTGCATGGAATATTCTGCCATGGACCGGAGCATCTTCTTCTCTTCCGGGTTCAAGACCTTCACCGAGTTGGTGAGGTGGATGTTTCGCGAGATCTCGTGGGCAGAGAGAACATCTCCCGGCTCCACGGTCTTCCTCGCCTGCTGTTCGGCGTTATCCACCGCCCTCCGGACGAGGTCGAGGCCGACCCGGAGGTCCCCGGCGAGCAGTGCCCTCTCCACGATCAGGTCGAACACGATTCCCGGGATCACCCCCGGATACACCCCCTGCTGGATCCTCTCCTGGAGGATGGTCTTCACCTCGTCGCTGCTGTACGGCGGAAAATAGATCTCCGTCGGCTGCATCGTCGATATCACGCAGGCGTCCAGTTCCTTCCGGAAGTCGGTCTCGATGTTGCTCACCGTCAGGATCACTCCGCTCCGCACCCCCGGGAACTCCTCGTAGAGCCGGAGGATGGAGAAGACCGTATCGTTGAGCACCCCTTCGTGGAGCAGGTAGTTCGCGTCGTCCAGGCAGACGAGGAGCACTTTTCCACGGTCCCGTAACGACTTGCCGATCTCGTTTAAACGCCTCCGGAGCGAGATCCCGGTCGTCGGTGGGAGGTGCCCAAAGACCGCTTCGTAGATCCGGGTGAATACCATGAACCGCGTGTGGTCATTCTGGCCGTTCACGTAGACCGGCACGATCCGCTGCGTCGTCTCCCGGATCTCGGAGAAGATGTGGTGGGCACTGGTGGTCTTGCCGGTCCCCGGGAGCCCCTTTAAGATGACATTGTGCGGCCTGGACCCGACGAGTGCGGGCCGGACCGCGAACGCCATCTCGCGGAGCTGGGCCTCGCGGTAGTTGAACTGCTCCGGGTGGTAATCCGCCTCGAAGACGTCCCTGTCCCGGAAGAGGGTCTGGTCTGACATGAGATATTTCATGAAGAGATCATTTCTGGACCGGATCTATATAGGCAGGAACCCTGGTGGGTGAAAGTATGGGGTGGGGGATCAAAGATTTGGTCTGAGGGAATATTGTGAAATAAATGTCAATTCCCGACTTTCAGCAGTTTATGCTTCCGATACTCGAGAATAGTGAAAGATGGAGAAGAACATACGATGCGGGAAGGTATCGAAAAAGCTGCAGAAATATGTAATTTGTCTCATGAAGAGAGGACCCAACTTTTCCCTGAGCCGCCAGAGATCGAGAGAAGGGGGCATGTCGGCAGGAGCATTTCCTGAACGTTCTTCACTGGCAGTGTCTGAACAATTCAGAGCACCTCTCCAAAACTTCCAGTACACCAGAACAAATCCTGCGAAAAACTTCTAATATACCATAAGTTTATACGAAACGTCCACCGTACCAGGTATCATGCAGGAGCTCACAAAACTCGGGATAGCAGAGATCCTCAACGACTGGAATTACTGGAACAGGGACTTTGAAGAATATGTCCCGAGGACCGAATATCTCAATAAAATACGACGTTTCAGGAGATCCGGTGAAATAATCGTCCTTACCGGTATCAGGAGGAGCGGAAAATCAACGCTCCTGAAACTTGAGATGCAGGACCTTGCACACAGTGTGGGAAAAGAAGCACTCCTGTACATAAATTTTGAGGACGCCCGTTTCTCGGAAGCCCTTGACACCCGGACCCTTGACCAGATCTTCGAGACGTACCGCGAGACCATCAACCCCGAAGGAGATGTGTACATCTTCCTTGATGAGGTGCAGAATGTCGATGGCTGGGAAAAATGGGTCCGGACTGCATATGAACTGAAGAAAGCGAAGATCTATGTGACGGGTTCATCATCAAAACTGTTGTCAGGTGAAATTGCCACTTCGATCTCCGGCAGATATCTCCAGCTGGATGTGTACCCGCTCACATTCAGGGAATTTCTGTCCTTTCAAAATGTAGAATGCAAAAATATCATTGACTATTCTGCGAAAAAGATTGAGATTCATCGTTTATTTACAGAATATCTCAGATATGGGGGATTTCCCCGCGTTGCAATGGTGGATGAAGACCTGAAAAAAGAGGAATTACTGTCGTACTTTCATACGATACTTCTGAAGGATATACTGGCACGGTTCCGGATCAGAAACTTTGAGAAACTCAAAAAACTTGTAGAATATCTTCTCACAAACGATACGAAACAAAACAGCATCAACAGTATCACGAGAGCACTGAGATACAACTACGAAACTGTTGAAGATTACATGGATTACCTCAGACAGGTCTATATGGTCTTTGAACTGAGAAACTTTAACTATTCTCTCAAAAAGCAGCTGCTCTCAGATACCAAGTATTACGCCATCGACACCGGATTTGTCAATGCCGTATCGTTCTCATTTTCCCAAAACATCGGAAGGCTGTACGAGAATGTTGTCTTCAACGAACTGATGCGCAGAGGCACACCTATCTTTTTTTTGAATGAGGGAGGCTATGAGTGTGATTTTGTTGTGCAGGGTGGTGGCGGACTGGAAGATGGTGCACAGAATGATAGTGCACAGGAA
>JAHDSI010000121.1 GCA_018432765.1 Methanoregulaceae archaeon
GACCATCCGTTCCGTCACATCCCGCATGGATACAAGTATCGCAGTGGTGTCCCCGAAACTGACTCTGCTCACGATACACTCAATCCATCTCTCGTGGTTCTTTTCGGTGATGATCTTGTAGTTGACAAGGTACGCGTCATTGCCCCGGGAGACGTTGTCAAAGTCCCTGATAACATCTGCCCTGGATTCCGGGGCAACAAAATCCAGCACGTTGACCTTCCCGATCAATTTCCTGTAATCTGATGCCTCGATGATATCGCCTGCAGACCGGTTTGTAAAGAGGAGATTGCCTGAAAAGTCGGTGATCAGGATTCCGTCGAGGGAGTGCTCAACGAGAGCCCGGAACTTCTCCTCGCTCTCCCGAAGCGCCGCATCGCTCCTGCTGAGTTCTTCGTAATTCGACCGTAACTCCTCCTCTGTCGCGGCCAGTTCCTCGATAGCGGCATTGAGCTCCTCATTCTTCCGGAGGATCTCCTCCTCGACTCTCTTCAGTTTCGTCACTTCGGCGGTCACGGTCACCATTGCAGGTTTCTTGTTGATCGTGACGGGGATGGTCGAGAAGAGCACATGGACCCGTTTTCCATCTTTAGCCGTAAGTGCAAGGGGGACGTTCTCAAGCTTTCCAGTGATCAGGCGTCGTGAGAGAAGCTTCATCACCTGCGGGAGGGGGAGCAGCCCCATCCCGACCGGATCCCTGCCGATGATCTCCTCTTCCGAATAGCCGCTGACATCCAGGAAGGCCTTGTTGACTTCCAGAAATGTGAAACCCGGGTCGCTGTTGATGGCGATGGGGTACGGGCTGTTTGCAAAGATGGTCCGGAACTTCTCCTCGCTCTCCCGCACCGCTTCCTCCGCCTCTTTCCGGTCGGTGATATCGCGTGAGACGATCAGGATGGAGGCCGGGCGCCCTTCATGGTCCCTGAGAAACTTCAGGGTGTTGTTCACCCAGACAGTCGAGTTGTCGCTCTTGTATTCCTCGAGATCGAGCGAGATTGAACGGTTCGGATCCGCTGATCCGTCCCTCTCCCGGCGGAACTCCTCTTCAAGTGCGGTGAGAGCGCGGGAGCGGGATTCCGGCGTCAGCACGTCCTCAAGTGACTGCTGCATTGCATCCTCCACCGAAAAACCACGCAGCGCTTTGATAGAGGGGCTGACATAGGTGAATTTCTGTGAGAGATCCATGACCGAGATCGTCTCGGTCATGTTGTCCGTGATCATGCGGTAGAGTTTCTGGCTCTCATTCAGTGTCTCCTCTGCCTGTCTCCGGTCGGTGATGTCGCGAAGGATTGCCAGTATGTAGTCCCGGTCCCTGATCCGGACCACTCCCGTCCGTACCTCGCCAGGAAAGACGGTGCCATCTCTTCGCCGATGGACTGTCTCGACCGTGAGCGGTTGCCCCGGCTGCCACCCGTGCCATTGCCGGAGAATGTCGCCGCGGTCTCCTGAATCGTGGTGCAGGTCAAAGATCGTCATCCGGAGCAGTTCATCACGCGAGTACCCGGACTGGGCGACTGCGGCTTCGTTTACATCGAGGATACTGCCGTCAAGGTCATGGAGGTAGATTCCGTCAGAGGACTGGTCGAACAACGCACGGTACCGCTCCTCGTTCTCCTGTATCACCACCTCTGCCCGTTTGCGGTCAGTGATGTCGAGAAGAGACGCGATGCTCTTTTTCGTTCCCGGAATGATGTCAATCGAGAGTAGGATATCACGGATTTCTCCGTCCTTTCTCACGAAACCGAACTCGTAACGCCGTTTCGCCCCCAACCGGTCGCTCCTTCGGAGTTTGTGCTGTGCAAGCATCCTCTGACGGTCACGATCTCCGACGAAATCAGTCCATGACATCTTTCCTTCGATCTCTGCGTGTGAATACCCGCACAGGTTCGCGAACTCGTCGTTGACGAGGCTGATCGTGGTGTCCGCTTCAAGGATAGCCGAAGCAGTCCCCGTATTTGCAAAGATTGTCCGGTAGTATGCTTCACTCTCCCGCAGCGCCCTCTCGCTTCTTCTCCGTGATGCGGCATACTCGATCTTTTTCCGGAGTTCAGCGAACTGGGCTCTTGGGTCTCCGCCTTTCTGGATGTAGAAGTCGGCACCGTTTTCGAATGCCTCGATGACGACCTCTTCGCGGCCTTTGCCGGTGAAGATGATGAACGGCGTCTCTTCGCCATGTTTTCGCAGGTACTTGAGAAACCGGATCCCATCGCATTCGGGCATCATGTAGTCTGAAACGATGACATCGAACGCTTCTCCGGAGATGCGCTTCATCGCCTCACCGGCACCCTCACAGGTAGTAACGGAATAGTCCCCGCCCCTCTCGAGGAATATTTTTCCGATCTCAAGGAGCTCGGGCTCGTCATCGACATACAGGACTTTCAGGGGCGTCGTCACTCTTTACATGAAGGAATCAAGCATCAAAAAAGGTATCTCACCGGGAACTGTTGGCAGCAACATAGAGCGGATTCGGGTATATCAGGGGCACTCCCTCTTTGTGGTCACTCGTGTTCCTGGTTTTTGGGGTTATGTCCCCTGAGTTTCTTTTCGGTCACTGCCTGTTGTCCGCACGCGGCGTTCAGGCAGTGGTCCCGATCCGGGTTGATTACGTTCCTCTCCTCCTGCCAGGAGGGGACGCCCGGCCTGATTGCCGGAGGTTCCATCGTCGGGTGAGACGGGAAGAGCGGGGTGTCTACCCGGCGGTCCTTGTCGGGAGATGTGGGCGTGCTATCCGTCTGGACGGTATCCTGGGATCGGATCAGGCACATCTTCCCGGTACCCGGTTCACGTGGCGTCTCATTCACACGGTCTTCCGCCTATCGCTCC
>JAHDSI010000159.1 GCA_018432765.1 Methanoregulaceae archaeon
GGGGGAACCGCACTGGAACATATCTCGAAGGTGATCCTGCAGACCGAGCGAAGGAACACTCACCGGCGGCTCACGCTCGTGAAACATCGTTCCAGGCCTCCGGGTGACAATTTTGATTTCCTTATCACGGAGAGCGGGATCTCGCTGATTCCCAAAAAAATGATTTGAGCAGGCCTGGGGGCCTTCATTCCGGGACATACGGGTTCTGCCTCCCAGACAGGGTGTGCGGGGAGATGGAATCGGGAATTGGTATCAGGAGAATCCGGTTCACTCGCCGAAAAACCCATATCCTGTTTCCACGGACAATTTCGGGACGAGTAGTGTACCCGCATTCTCACGGGTACACACCACAAACCCGGTTGGCGAATACCTTCGCGGCAGCCACGGGGGGAGGAAGGCTAGTGTCGCACCAGGGGGTGGAGGGGGAAAAAGCCCCCGGCAAGGATTCGCAATCGGGTTTTTCTGACCAATTGTCCCTCCTGAATCATCGTCTCCACACCGGATACCAGGGAGCAAGAGTTTGACCAGGAAAACGTGTAGCCGCCCTGATTTCAAAATTGAAGGGTTTAGAGAGGAATTTGGCCGAAAAATACAGTTGTAGCCGAACCTTCCATCGTGATCGTGTCATCGAGGTGGATGACAAGGGGCCCTCCAGGCGTATCGACATTGACGGTATCACCGACTTTTCCAAGTTTGTGAGCTACTGCTGCCGAGGCCGTGGCACCTGTTCCACATGAGAGCGTCTCTCCCTCGATACCTCTCTCGAATGTCCTGATCCTGATACTGTCGTCACTGGTTACCGTGACGAAATTGACATTCGCTCCCTGTGGAAAAGACTGGTGCCGGCGAATCGGCGGCGCCGTCTCCTCGATCCCGACGGAATCGATATCGTCGACGAAGATCACCGAGTGCGGGACACCGGTGTTGACGGCATAGACATCGAAACCCCCGATCTCTTCGAGATAATCGCCTTCGCCCGTTGCAGGAATATCCTTTCGTGAGAATTTCGCATCCGGCATGGTAACCTTCGCAAAGAACGAGTCCTTCCGATACTCCGAATCCACCCCGATAACTCCGGCAGGGGTCTCCACTGTCCCCGCTTTGTTCATGTATGCCATGTCGATGGCGTACTTGGCAAAGCACCGGATCCCGTTCCCGCACATCTCGGCCTCGCTTCCATCCGGCTGGAAGAGGCGCATGCGGAGATCTGCTGAATCGGATTTTGAGAGGTAGAGCACCCCGTCCCCGCCGATCCCGTATCTCCTGTCGCAATAGATGGTGGCGAACTCGGCCTTCATCTCGTCCGGGATCACCACGCACTCGAATTCATCGATCAGGATGAAATCATTCCCGTTTCCCTGTAGTTTGGTAAAATACAACTCCATAATTTTCACCTCTGGTATACAATCACCGCGAGTCTTGCCCTATCCAGTTTTCACCGCTATCTTTCATAACCTTTTTTGGATCGGTCCTGTCCGCACCGGCAACCAGGCCATGTCCAGGGTTCCTCTGCCGTCCCATCAACTGTCCGTCCTGCCCAGGGAATTGACCACTTCTCCATGCAGATACCGGGACAGCGTCCTCAATCCTCTGACAATCCGCCACCGTAATCCCCGTGGTAATCTTCGATCTCCCAGCCGAGATAGTCACGGATGATGACATATGCCATCTGGGGCGGAATGGCCCCCACTTCGGTGACGATCATATCGACATACTCTGCAGGAGTTACGTCGAATGCAGGGTTTCGAACGGTCACGTTCGAAAGAGTCCTCGCAATGTCGGGGTCCAGCACCTCGTCCGGCGGTCGTTCTTCTATCTCGATATATTCACCCAGTATTGTTCGTGGTGCGAACTTGTAGGTCTCTGCGGCAACGATGAGGTTCGTCCTTGCTTCATGCGCCGAGTGGGCAATCTGCGATGTGCCGATCTTGTTTACCACTGCCCCGTTGACGGTGACCGCATCTGCCCCCACAATGACCAGGTCGATATCGTTGATGAAAAACCTGACCGCAGAATCGACAATGTAATTCGTCTTGATCCCTGCATCGTCCAGCACCCTCAGCGTGAGAAGTCCCTGATTCCTCGGCCTCACCTCTGTCGCAAACACCTCAAAATCGACGCCTTTTTGGTGTGCTTCGAGCATGCATGCGAGGGCGGCTTCTGAATTGCAATGGGTGAGCAGGACGTCTCCATCCCTGATGTGCCTGGCACCAATCTCTCCGATCCGTGCAACCGCATCCCCTGATGTCTGAATGAATTCACGGCACTCCGCATCGAAACGCTCCCGGGCCAAATCCAGCGGAAGCTCGCAGTCCAGTGAAGAGATCACCCTGTGGATCGCATTGGGAAGCGATACCGCCGTGGGGCGGGCGCGGGCAAGGGTGGCTCCTGCCTGCCGCATCAGGCGACAATATGATCCCGTATCGGAAACGTCAAGATCCCGGGAATGTCTCGAAAGCGCCTCTACCGCGGCGCGGGCGATTCTTCCCGCACCACGTATCTCCATGTTCTTTATCATCTCTGCGGTATCAGTAACGACCATTGAAGCTACCGATCATTACATGCGGACAGACAACAAAGAACTTTGCGGGGTATTCCACGTCAATGTCGATCGCCGTAGTATTCGATAGCGCCGGAACACTTCTCCATACCTACCGGGTTGCAAAAGATGTGGGAAAAGGCCTACTCTTACCCGGGATCGAGACCGTTACACTTACATTCAGCTCCCCGGACCGGGTCCTGACCGTCATCCACGTCCATTCGAGAGAGATCATGGATAGTCCGCCCGATATGCTCCTTTCCCGGTATCTCGAGCAGAACATGATAGGATTCGGAGTCAGCTGCACAAGAAAGATCGTGAGCGCGAGAGATATCGGTGATGTTTTGTATACTGATACTGTAGCTCGCATCGAAGACCTCCAGGACTGTATCAGGAATGCATGGGCGGTCTGCAGGCGTGAATCGGTTATCTCGATGAACAGCGGCGTTATCCTGAACATGCAGAAGAAAGAGATCGAGTTCACGGTCACCACGGGAGGCAGACCTTTCGAGGGCGCCAGGAGGGTGATCGATGACCTCCACCGGATCGGCATACCGACCTTCATCGCATCCGGGGACAGGGCGGCAAAACTTGAAAAAATGGCTGATTACCTTGGAATTCCAAGAGACCGGGTCTTTGGGGTGGCAACTCCGACGATCAAGGCACAGATCATCGCAGATCTCCAGGCCGAATATGACCGGGTCGTCATGGTTGGGGACGGAATAAATGATCTCTGCGCAATGAAGAAAGCGGATATCTCGATCCTGTCCGAGGAACAGTCCGGTGAAAAACCGGATGAACTCTACGAGGCGGCAGATTTCGTAATTAAAGATGTACGCAAAGTGGTTGATATTGTAAAAGAGATTGTCGGCGCCTGATTATCCCTCATTTAGTGAGATATAAAAAGTAATATGCCACCACTGCAACATTAGGTATGAAAGAGGATTTGAATGACCCCATTGATCACCGTAAAGAATCTCTGCATGGACTTTGATGGAAAAAGAGTCCTGAAAAATATTTCTTTCGAGATAGGAGAAGGAGAGGTACTCGGCATAATCGGACGAAGCGGGGCTGGAAAGACTGTATTGATGCATCTTCTCCGTGGTGTTGAACAGCCCCCCACCTCCGGAAAGATCATCTATCATATCGCTGCCTGTGACTCCTGCATGTACATCTGCATGGGGAGCGCGGCAAAGAAGAGAAAATGCCCGGAATGCGGCGGGAACCTCGTTGCAAAAGACGTGGATTTCTGGGACGAGAAGAACGAGGAGATTAAACGCCACATAATGAAAAGAACGGCGATAATGTTCCAGAGGACGTTTGCCCTCTATGGAAATGACAGGGTCATAGAAAATGTCCTCCATGCGCTCGACGATATCAATTATCCTGCGGAGAAAGCCATCAACAGGGCCGCCGACCTCCTGGATGAAGTCCGGCTCTCGCACCGGATGATGCACATCGCACGGGACCTGTCGGGCGGGGAAAAACAGAGGGTGGTGCTGGCCCGGCAGCTTGCAAAAAATCCCTTCCTCCTCTTTGCAGATGAACCGACAGGGACACTCGATCCCGAGACAGCCCATCTCGTCCATTCCATGCTCACAAATGCCGCAAAATCCAATACCATGGGTATGGTCGTCACATCTCACTTCTCCCAGGTGATCGAGGAGGTGGCAGACCGGGCGATGCTCCTGGTCGATGGTGAGATTGTCAGGCTCGGAAGCCCTTCCGAAGTGATTGCGGAGTTCATGAAAGATCTCGTCGATGAGGAGGAGTACCAAACCCCATCTCTCGGCGAGAATGTCCTGATTGCGAGGGATGTATACAAGCGCTACATCTCGGTAGACCGGGGCGTTGTCAGGGCGGTCAACGGGGTCACATTCAACGTCGCCGAAAAGGAGATCTTCGGTATCATCGGGAAATCCGGCGCAGGGAAGACCACCCTCTCGCGGATCATCTCGGGCATAATCGAACCAACATCAGGTGAGATGATCATTCGAATCGGTGAGGAACTGGTTGACATGACCAAGCCCGGTATCGAGAACCGTGGGAGAGCCAAGGGGTACATCGGGCTTCTCCACCAGGAATATGACCTCTATCCCCACCGCACGGTCCTCGACAACCTCACAGACGCGATTGGTCTTGAGTTTCCCAAGGAGCTGGCGATGAGAAAAGCGATCATCACGCTCAGGATGGCGGGATTTTCCGAAGAGAAGAGCCAGGATATTCTTGACAGGTATCCAAGCCAGCTCTCCGAGGGTGAGCGGCACAGGGTGGCACTTGCCCAGGTCCTGATACGTGAGCCTCGTCTTGTTATCCTCGATGAACCCACCGGAACCATGGATCCTCTCACAAAGATTGATGTGAAACACTCGATCATGCATGCGCGGGACGAGATGGAGGAGACCTTTATCGTGGTCTCGCATGACATGGAATTCGTGAGGGATATCTGTGACCGGCTGGCATTGATGAGAGGCGGAAAAATTGTCCAGATTGGTAGTACGCAGGAAGTCCTGGACAGCCTGACCGACGAAGAACGGGAGGTCATGGGAAAGTCCGCCCCTCAATAGGTGTACAATGATCACCATCCATCTTGATGGAACGCGACTGGAAACAGAGGCAGGTTCCAGGTTAAAGGACATAGTAAAAGACCGGGATCCGGCCTGCTGCGTGGCTGTCATCCGGCCGGCAACCAAGGAATCTGAAGAGACAGATAGTTTTTTGCTGAATACCAGCTCCGGCGAGGTTGGAATCGAGGCCACAGCGCAGGGTACCGCCTTTATCAATTCCCTCGAGATCGGGGACGCGCTGCCACTTCACTGGTCGGATCGGTATGCAGCAGCGTTCGGCCCGTTCTCGAGCGACATCTCGCCGGACAGAAAACCCCACCTGTACGATCGGGGAGATGTGGTTCTTGGTTGCGGAGGGTACGACCCGAAAAAATCCTACCTGATATTCTGCAAGATGCGCCACTATGCCGACTTCGGCGCTTCGTCAGACGGGGGTGTCGTCGCACGGGTTGTGAGCGGGCGCGGGATTGTCGACCGCTGGTCGACGGGGGATGCGATCTCCGCCATCAACCCGGTCATGAGCTGGGCAGATGTCAGCAGGTCGTTTACCACAAATGACGACGATCTCGTCCTCGAGGACGGGATGGAGATCATTACATATGCGCAGATCGGGGCACTTGGGTATTCTCCGGATCATATCGGGACAGAGGCGACTGACAGTGTCGAACATCTCCTCCTCGCGATGCAGGACGGCCATTTCGTGGTCGGGAGAGATACCAGTACCCACATCCGTGACGAGAGGCTGGGCAGGACGGATGTTCCCTTCGAAGTCTCGACGCACAGGCACGAAGGAGCGGTTACACTCCGGACGCGGGGGAACTCGAGAGGCAGTGTCTATATCTATACTGCCGATGTGCCCCGCACACCCGCCCATACAACAGTCGGGCAGGTCACCCACGGTATTCCCCTTGCCCGCCTGGCGAAGGAAGGAGATGTGTTCTGCGTGAAGGTCGAACCCAGGCGGTTCGATCTCGTGGGAATGTCACTTGGTGATGCCCTGGAGGCCGCGGCCGTGAGGGGGATCGGGGTGAAGTCCGACGCGGACGATGAGTTGAACATTGTGGTCCTGCAGGAACCCGCAACGACACTGGAGAGCCTCTCGAATGGTTCGGTGTCACTCACAACGATTGCACTTGAAAAGGTTATCGATATCATGCTTGACGCAGAATCCGCCCCGGCATCATGTGACATCTTCAGGAGAAGCACCGGACTTCACCTTCATTCAGTTGGGAGCATGCCGTTTTTCTTCAATTTCGAGGAAGTTTACCTGTTTAAACCAACCATGAAAAAAGGGACCCAGATCATTCCTGAAAATATTCCGCGGACTGTCGTTCCTGCCGGCAGCCTCGCTATCACCAATGACTCACGGAAGGGATCAGGGATGGTCGGGGTCAGGCTGACCGAAAACAGCGAGTTCGGCCCGACGTCAGAACCTTTCGAAGGCACCAACCTGATAGGACGTGTCCTTGACCAGGAGAAAGTCAGGCATTTGAAAGAGAAAGAGATAGTATACATCAGGGAGGTGAAGCCATGACCGAGTATAAGCCCCTGTATGTCGGAACGGTAACAAAATATGTGTTCGTGGAGTCCCCGGAGATGACCCCGGGGGATCTCGCCATACGGGCCTATGAGATCTCACAGGGGGTCATGATCAAGGAGACGTGTTTCGGGCTCCAGATAACTGGGAAAGAAGAGGATGTCAATGCGGTCATCGGTGTGCTCCGCGAACTTGACCCCACCCACATCTTTGTCAAGGACAGGGGTTTTCCACCCGGAGATCCCAGGAGATGCCGGGCCAACCTTGGGGGTGCACGCCCTGGCTATTATGGACACGAGTTCGAGATATCGCTGATACGAAATGTCTCCAGGGGTCTCGATAGTCTGGCATCCCGGGACCCTGAAAAAGTACCCAATCCACCTTCCCCGGAGAGCGGGGTTGCCCTGGATATCAGGAAACTGAAAAAGATAATCGAATCTATGGAGGGCTGAAATGGCAAAAGTTTTCATTTACCCGGCTACCAGCCTCATTTTATCCGACCTCGTGGCCCGGTTCGGTCATACACCACTCAGTGCCGCAATACAGATCAGGGAGAGAATCCAGACACCAGGCCTGGATTCCCCGCCCCTTCAGATAACTCCTGAAGAGCCGAAGAAAGGTCTCAAGTATGCGGCTGTAGAGGTCCCATCCGGTGTCCGGGGCAGGATGTCCCTGTACGGACCCATGATAGAGGAGGCCGAGGCGGCCATCATCATCAATGACGCTGATTACGCCTTTGGCTGCATGGGTTGTGCCCGGACAAACGAACTGATAAAATTCCTTGTACGGAGCAGTGATATTCCGGTGCTTGACTTAAACTACCCGAAAAATGAGGAGGAAGGCGAGGAATTCGTGGCGGCAATACATGCATTTCTGAAAAGACTGGAGGAGAGCAGGTGACAAAAGTACGTGTCGCCCAGCTCTCCTGCGGCCCTGAGTACAGCGGAGTCCAGAAGGAGATCGACGAGGCCGCTGCCGCAGTGGATGCCGAGATCTTCTATCCGGACATCAACCTGGCAGACATCAGGCGTGGATCAAACGAATTCGGGCTTGATGTGCGGAGCGCCGATCTCAAGCTTGCCATCGCACGGGGGAAAGCCCTCGTTGAAGGGCGTGTCGAGGCCGATGCGGTCTTCATCGCCACCTGTTTCCGGTGCGCCGAGGCGGCCATCGTACGGAACGAACTGCGGCGGTACATTCATGAAAATTCCAGGCTTCCCGTGGTCAGTTATTCATTTACGGAACGGACCACCGCCGGAACACTACTCACACGCATGGAAGCCCTGACCACCATCGCGAGACGAAGAGCTCTTCTTGCCCGCGAAGTCCAGGAAGGAACGACACTGGGTGTTGATTCCGGGTCATCCACGACAAAGGCAGTCGTGATGATTGACAACGAGATCGCGGGAACCGGCTGGCTTCCGACGACGGCCGTCATGAAGAGCGCACAGGATGTGATCGCCAGGGCACTCGATGAAGCGGGTGTGAAGATGGCCGACGTGGAGGCAATCGGCACGACAGGCTACGGAAGATTTCTCGTTGGCAAAGAGATAAAAGCGGATCTCATCCAGGAAGAACTCACCGTAAACTCGAAGGGTGCGGTGTACCTGGCTGATACGCAGCATGGCCCCTCGACGGTCATCGATATAGGCGGCATGGACAACAAGGCAATCAGCGTCCAGGACGGAATACCCGGGAGTTTCACGATGGGCGGCATATGCGCCGGCGCAAGCGGAAGGTTCCTCGAGATGACCGCAAAGAGGCTTGGCGTCGATATAACAGAACTCGGACCCCTGGCCATGAAAGGGACGAGCGGAAACGTGCCCATGAACAGCTACTGTATCGTCTTCGGGACGCAGAGCCTGGTCAATGCCCTCGCTGCCGGAAGCACCCCCGAGGACGTCGCAGCCGCGGCATGCCACAGCGTTGCGGAACAGGTATTCGAACAGCAACTCCAGGAAGTCGATATCAAGGAGCCGGTCATCATGGTCGGGGGCACATCACTCATCCAGGGACTTGTACGGGCGATGGGAGACCTTCTCCAGAGCACGGTAGTCGTCCCCCACCACTCCCAGTATATCGGCGCTGTAGGCTCGGCACTTCTCGCATCAGGTTTCATCAAGGGAGAGTAGATGGCATCGATCGAATACTTCGAAGTGGAATGCCCGGAAAAGACAGGAGGCAGGTACTATCAAAGGATTGCCGATGTGGTACTCCTCGATCACAATCTGATCCGGGTGATACGAAAGATCCATTTCTTTATCGATCCGCGTGTTCCGATCTTCGTTGCAGTGGGAATTACCCGGAAGATGCCCGGCCCGGTCAGGCTCAGGGATTTTTCGGATGTGAGTGTCCAGGACGACA
>JAHDSI010000145.1 GCA_018432765.1 Methanoregulaceae archaeon
CCCAGAGAACAACTATCAGCATGTTCCTGGAGAGCTCGACCTCTGTTATCTTCCGGGGGATATTTTTGCCATCGTGTTTGAATGGGACGATCACCCTGCTGCTGACGAAAAACCTCCGGAACCACCAGACAAGGCCCTCGTATCCGAGAATAAGCCTGTTTATCTTTATCCCGCCTGCGGTGCTTCCGGAAGCTCCCCCGATGAGCATGAGCATGATGACGACCAGGAGGGGGAGCGGGCTCCAGTGAAGCGACGAGTTCTGGAGACCGCAGCAGGTCAATCCCGAGATCGTGCAGAAGAACCCCTGGCGGATGGCTTCTGTTACGGGATATTCGTTGAATACGCAGAGGTTGAACGATATCACGAGCGATCCCGTCAACGCGAGTGCCAGGATCAGCCTGACCGCAGGATCCTTCCAGAACTGTGACACCCTTTTCCGGTAAAGAAGGAAGTAGAGCTTGAACGGAATTGCGCCCGCGATCATGACAGGGAGAAGAAGCCCTTCAAGCAGGCCGTTATGATAGAAGGAGACACCGGATTCGTGGAGAGAGAACCCCCCGGTGGAGATAGTTGTCAGGACGAGGTTCAGGGCGTCCCAGAGAGGGATTCCCGTAAAAAGTATCATGATCGTGAAGCCTGCGGTGAGCACCAGGTAGATCCCCCACATCCTCCTTCCGGTGGATATGATGCTTGGCATCAGGGCTTCGGATCTTCCCTCCGAACGATAGAGCCGGTGCTGGATGATACTGGAACGGGACATCATCGTGATCCCAAACGCGATCACACCAATCCCGCCTATCCACTGCATGAAAGAACGCCAGAAAAGGATGACGTGGGGGGCCGAATCCAGTGATGTCATGACCGTAAAGCCTGTGCTGGTCCACCCCGACATGGCCTCGAAGATGCTGTCCGTCACGGTCATGTGCATACCGAATATGAACGGGAGCGACCCGATGAGCGCAATGGCAAACCATGTGAGTGCCACCGCGACGAGGGCGATGCTCAGCCTGGGTTCGAATTCCTTTCTCGCTACCCGGGAGAGGAGAAACCCCAGTACGATGAACATGAGAGGAACGCTTGCCATGGGAAGGATCATCGTCCATTCCTGGTACATGAAAAGGATGACGAAGACTACAAGTGTAGCGCTTCCAAGCAGTTCGAATATGACCCCCATGTCGTGGGCGATGAGCGCCAGGTGCTCGACCCGTCGCATAGGAACAAGGGTTCATCCCGGGAGAATAATATCTTTCTGAAAGGAAACATCAATTCACCGTGTATCTTCAGCGGTCTCGAAGATTCTGGATTTTTCATTCAACATCGTTTCATGTGAGCCGTCACCCAACCGTTTTTCCTATGCCTATAAAACCCCGGAACGCTGATATGGTTCACATGGAGAAGACGCGGGAACTTGTCTGGTCCCGATCGATCGAGTCGGACGATGAGACCTATCTGCTGTTCCTGTACCGCGAGGATTTTTCTGCCGTGTTCCCGCACATGATCCGGTACACCCTTCTCCTCCAGGACAAAAACGAGATAATCGCGATATTCAGGACCAACAACTACGAGTATTCTCCGACCGTGCCGCTCGATGCCGAGTCGTCGGCACACCGGGTGGCCGAAGAGTGGGCAGAATCGCTCCGAAAAGATCCGCTCTCCTTCCTCGCATCCAGGAAGATGCACCTGCCACCGGCGTCCACTCTCCTCCCCTCTGCCGTTGTCGTGATCCAGGGGAGCCCGCGGTCCGACGGAAACAGCTCCATCATGGCACAGTGGGTCTCTGATGCCGCCAGGGAAGCAGGGAAGACCGTTTCGGTCATCTTCCCTGACGACCTGAACATCCATCACTGCATCGGGTGTTACCGGTGTTTCAACACCGGGACGTGCACGTTCGACGACGACATGGGCGATGTCATATCGGCCATCCAGCACTCCTCGCTGCTCGTCGTCTGTTCTCCCGTTTACACAAACACCGTGCCAGGATCGCTCAAGATCCTGATCGACCGGTGCCAGGCCTACCAGGCGGCAATCGTCCTGGTGGGAAGATTCAAGGGACCCCGGGGCCTCATCCTCGGTGTCTGCGGCAGAAGAGGGAGTGACAACTTCCGGTGCCTTGTCCCGGTTCTCGAAGCGTTCATGGAGAACGTGGGGATAAAGGTCGCGAGCCATCTCCTGGTGGATGACGTCGACGAATCACGGGACATCGCCACTATCCCGGGATTGAAAGAGGAGGTCCGGGGAAAGGTCTTCGATCTCCTGGAAAAGCGATAGACAAAAACCGGGGACAGGTTGATCAGACCTTCTTGATCCTGTACATGTGCCAGATCCTGCACGCCCCCTCGTGGCTGACCATGCAGGGCCCCACCGGGTTTCGCGGCGTGCAGGCCTTTGAGAAGAGCTTGCAGTCGGTAGGCTGTGCGATGCCACGCAGCACCCGGTCGCAGATACATGCCGAGTGCTTGCCCACGTGTTTGAACTCGACGCCGAACTTCTGCTGGGCGTCGTATTCGGCAAACTCGGGGCGGAGTTTCAGCCCGGACTGGGGGATGACCGGGAATCCTCTCCATTCTGCGTCCTGTCTCTCGAACACCTCGTACATCAGCTCCTGTGCCTTTACGTTCCCTTCCCGTGTTACGGCCCTCGGGTAGGCGTTCTCCACACGTGCCACGCCGTCCCTGACCTGTTCGGCGAGCATCAGCAGGCCGAGCAGGATATCTTCGGCCTCGAAGCCTGCAACCACCTGCGGAACCGGGAACTCTTCATATTCATGGTACCCCATGACCGTGCAGACGTGCCCGGGGAGCATGAACCCGTGGAGATCGGCCTCGCCCTGCTCGAGGAGCCATCTCATGGCAGGCGGGACAAGGCGGTGGCAGGAGAGGATGCTGAAGTTCTCCGGCGGGCGGGAGAGGATCGTCGCGGCCACCGTGGGTGCGGTGGTCTCGAACCCGACAGATACGAACACGACCTCCTTATCGGAATCCCTCGCTATCTCGGCCGCCTTGTGCGCACCCTGGACGACGCGGACATCCCCCCCGCAGGACTCGAGGGACCCGTGCGTGCCGGGAACCCGGAGCAGGTCTCCATAGGTTGCCACGATGCAACCCTTTTCGGCAAGCTCGAGGGCGGCGTCGATCTCGCCCTGTGGTGTGATGCAGACCGGGCAGCCAGGGCCCATCACGATCTTCAGCCGGTCCGGAAGTACACTCCGGAGGCCTGTCCGGGCGATCGCCGCCTCGTGTGTCCCGCAGATATGCATGAAGTTCATCTCGCGGTCGACAAGCCGGTGTAATTCCTGTGAAATCTCATTTCCGAGGGCCATTGCTGATCAATACTTTAGCAGAAGAGATCATAATAATACTGATATGACTGCAGATTCCGCTGTTGGCAACACGAACCTTCTATCCGAAGGAATCGCCGGTCTGACGGGCAACGGACTCGCCGCGATGATACTCATCTGCGGGGTAGCGGTCGCCGTACTCCTTTTCCTGGCATTCGGCTGGCTCCAGAGAAGAACGGAGAAGACAGAATCAGAATTTGACGACATCGTCATGGCCGCGATCGGCACCCCGGCCGTTATCGCGGTGCTGGTAATCGCAGGCTATCTTGCGATCCAGGCCGCAGATCTCCCCGCCGGGCTCGAATGGATCAAGGAGAGCAAGTACCTGAACGCATTCTTCGTGATCATCGGTGCCTGGATAACATCCAGTTTTGCATACGACTTCATCAGCGTGTATGGTCACCGGATCGCCGCCCGGACCGAGACCGACTTTGACGACCGGATGATCTCGCTCGGGCTCGTCATCACGAAATACGTGATATGGTTCGTCGCCATCCTCATCATCCTCCGGATCCTTGAGATCGACGTCACTCCGCTGCTCGCAGGCGCAGGCATCGTCACCCTGGCCGTGGCCCTGGCCGCCCAGGATATATTCTCCAACTTCTTCGGTGGGGCGGTCATCGCCGTGGACAAGCCCTTCAAGCTCCATGACCGCGTGAAGATTGACAAGTATTACGGTGATATCGTCAATGTCGGGCCCAGGAGTACCCGCTTAAAGACCCTCGACAACCTGATCGTGACCATCCCGAACACGATGCTCGTGAACAACTTCATCATCAATTATTCACTGCCCGACACGAGACGGGTGGTGCGTATTCCCGTCGGAGTCGCGTACGGCTCAGACGTCACCCGGGTCAGGGAGATACTTCTCGGGGTGGCGGAGGAGATGGCCGGCAGGCATGGGTATATCCTGACCGACCCAAAACCAGGCGTTTATTTCCTCGAATTCGGCGATTCGAGCCTGAATTTTATGATGCTCGTCTGGACGGACAACTACTCGATGATCTGGGACGCACAGGACGCGATCAATACCCGGATATACGAGCGGTTCGGGGAGGAGGGAATCGAGATCCCGTTCCCGCAGAGGGATATCCATATCAGGAGAGAGTGATCGGAAGAATAATTCCGCCCATCTTTTTTTCGTTTGGCTCTTTTCATCCGGCTGATCGGAGATTCGGTCCGGGATAATCCCCGGCAATCTCCAAGCTTTCCCGCTCTCTCGATATGGTGCTGACCAGGGGCTCTCATCACTCTTTAAAAAACCCGGCTGATCAAAGATTCGGTCCGGGATAATCCCCGGCAATCTCCAAGCTTTCCCGCTCTCTCGATAGGGAGCCGACAGGGGCTCTCATCACTCTTTAAAAAAACCGGCTGATCAAAGATTCGGTCCGGGATAATCCCCGGCAATCTCCAAGCTTTCCCGCTCTCGATATGGTGCTGACCAAGCTTTCATCACCACGGTGCCCACAGCATAATCTTTTTCGAACCTCCTGATGAACAATCCCTATGCTTGGTGTATCATCTTTCTGCCTTCACGAGGAGCCCCTCCCCGACGCACTGGAGAAACTCTCGGAAATTACCGGTCTCGTGGAGATCATGGACGACGGGCGCCATTTCGTCAACTCGTCCGATGAACTGGCCGCGTTCTCCCTTGAGTATGCCTTCCATGCCCCGTGCAGGAGCATCAATATCGCAAGCCTCCATGAGCCGATCCGGCGGGCCAGCGTCGAGGTTCTCGGCCAGTGCTTCTCTGTCGCGGCCGACGTGAACGCCCCCGTGGTGATACACCCGGGATACTTTGCGTGGGAGGAGGAGCGGGAGAAGGCATTCGAGCATTTCCAAAAATCATTAAAAGAGATTGATTCTCTCGCAGAAGAGTACGGCATCACCTATTACGTGGAGAACATGGGCAACTGGAACTACTTCTTCCTCCGGTTCCCTGGCGAACTCGACCTTCTGGGGAACGTGGATCTGGCGCTCGACGTCGGGCACGCCCACCTGAACAACTGCCTGGACGAATTCCTCACTCTCCCGTTCAGCCACGTCCACCTCCACGACAACGACGGAACCGACGATACCCATTCGGCAGTCGGGGAGGGATCCATCGATTTTGTCGCCGTGATGGAGGCAGTGCGGAGGACGAAGGCGACACCGATCGTAGAGGTAGGAACCCTCCCCGGCGTGATCGAGAGCATCCGGGTGCTCGAGAACCTCTGATAAACAGGAACAATGGCGAGCTCTGCCTCGCTTCCCCCCAAAAGATCCTCAATCCTGCATCTTTTAGAGGTCATTTCCGCAATCTTTTAAACGCATTGGCTCCCACAATATTGATGCAATCGTGCCTCAGTGGCTCAGCCGGCAGAGCGCGTCCTTGGTAAGGACGAGGTCGCGAGTTCAAATCTCGCCTGAGGCTTCTACACACAGGATTCAAATCCCTCGGGAAATTTTTACATACATCCTATCCGACTAATTCACCGTTTTTTCAGATTAAATCCTAAAGGGCATCCGTATTGATCACTGCCGGGACCGGCACTGCTACAACCCCACGCCCCATCCCTCCAGAGGCTTTCGGAATCACACACTAAATGACCCATCCTTCCAAGAAGAGAGGCCAAGCGGATAGAATACTGACGACGGCATCAGCGGAGAAGCTGAAAGGCGAAAGTTAGGGGAGAGATTTAATGCCCCTTCACTACTATTTCAATGAGAGAATAATACCGGCCATAATTTACCGTGATTTGGCATGAGCTTTGATCGACGAGTCCCGAATAATGCCCTTCCACCTCTCCCCCCTGATGTGGAGCTGGAGACAAAAGAAATCCTGAAGAAGTGTATTTCAGCTCATCGTGCACTTGCTATGGTAAAAGAGGCCGGCCGGCTCATTCCAAACCAGGAGATACTGATCAATTCAATTCCTTTGCAGGAAGCAAAGGCCAGTTCCGAGATTGAGAATATTGTCACGACAGGGGATGATCTCTATAGAGCGGCTGCCGTTCCCGGGGCAGTCACCGACCCGCAGACTAAAGAGGTCCTCCGATATCGGACAGCCTTGAAAAGAGGATTCGACCGCCTTCCGGTAAAAACACTTTCAATGCCGCTTCTTGCCGAAGTTTGCGAAGTTCTCCTGGACCATGAGGTTCAGATCCGATGGTTTTCACAGGCGACAATATCCAATAAAACGACAGGAGAGGTTGTGTACACACCCCCGGAGGGACCCGGTATTCTCCGTGAGAAACTCACGCAACTGGAGGAGTTCATCCAGAATGGGAATCCCATCGATCCTCTTGTTAAACTCGCCCTGATTCATTATCAGTTTGAGGCGATCCATCCCTTTGAGGATGGAAACGGAAGGACCGGGCGGATATTAAATATTCTGTACCTCATCCAGCAGGGATTACTGGACATTCCGGTTCTCTATCTGAGTCGGGCAATTATCGGCCAGAAGGACGAGTATTATCGACTTATCCGGGCAGTTACCGAAGAGGAGGTATGGGGTGAATGGGTTCTTTTCATGCTGGATGCCGTGGAGGATACTTCAAAATGGACTCATGAGAAGATCCTGTCTATACGGAATCTCCTTGAAGATACCACCTCGTTTTGCAGGGAGAATCTCCCTGCTGCGACATATTCCAGGGAACTTGTGGAGATTATTTTTGTTCAACCTTACTGCAAGATCAGTTTTCTTGTTGATGAAGGGATAGCCAAGCGGCAGACTGCAGGAGACTATTTGAGGCAATTAGAGAAGATTGGGGTGCTGGAATCAATGAAGGTTGGACGAGAGAAGGTATATTTGAATCCGGCGTTGATCAGGATTCTCAGTGCTCCGTGAAAACGTGTCGATTTTTCCGATTTTTTTCGACATGTTTTTCCAACATGTCGATTGCATCGACATATCCGGAAAGAGTGTTGTCCATCCGAGAGAACAAAGGGGATTATACCCTTCCCAGTTGGAGGAATGGTCCACATTGAAGGTGAAAACGAAGGTGAAGCGGGAAATTGACCGGGCGTGGTATCCGAATCCGGACTCTCTGACAGCTGGAAAGTTGAGCAGCAGCTCTTATCAGGAAACCAATGATCACCGAGATTTTTTTTCGCCTCAGGATATCCCCCAATCCTGATAGAGGGAACACTCCCGTATTTCAGTCGGCAAGGCAGCCCCGGTACACAAGTCCCACCCAGGCTTTTGTTCACTCATGGATGTCCGACCCTTGAAGATGTGGCAAGAAACGTGATGCCGATGGCCGGCAGCCCGACCAGCAGGTAAAACCAGGAACAGAAGCCATGGAGGGACTCGCCTGGATGGGGAAAGAGAATCACGTCGCCCTGCAGCATCCCGAGGAGCATCAGTCCGGATAACAGGCTCGCGGCGAGTGAGACGACGACGTGCCCGCTCACGTATCCTCTTTTGAGCACCGGTATCGAATGGAAGAAGAGAGCAGAGAGCGGTGCGAGCAGGATGAATGCAAGGGATCCTATGTACGCATTCACCAGCGCTGAATACTGGAACACCAGCAGTACCTCCTGTACCTGCAGGGCAGGGGTAAGAAACGACGAGAGAGCCACGACGGCTATCGATACGATGAGCGGGACCCGGAAATACCAGGAATCATCGCCGTCTGCCGTCCGGTACAGGAACAGTGCGCCGCCGAGAAAAGAGACCATGCCGAAGAGAAAAAACACTGCGGGAAATATGTCACCGTTAAAATAGGGGACGCTGATTCGTCCGATATACCCGACAAAAACGGCAAAAATACTGAAAAATATCACGGATATCGCTGCATACCCCGTGTATCGCACATCTGCCGTGGTGCTCGTCACTTCGTTTTCCGGCATCCTGCCACCCCTGTTCTGTTCCCGGGTTCCCGGTAGAAGGCAACCGGAACACAGGCCCGTTGCGATAGCCCGGGACTGGTTGAAAAAGAACGCGTTGTCATTTCACATCCTCCCTCCTGGTGGAATCGACGGCCCAGACATAGAATTTCCGGGAATCGGTGGAGAAGGCATACACCGGCAGGTACTCTCCATAATCCCTCTCCCAGTAAACAAGCGAGATATCGCGTACCACGCCTTCCCTGCCGGACATCGGGAGCATGATGAGCTGATCGGATAGAAGTCGTCCGTATGCCTCTTCCGGTGTGATGATCCTCACATACCGGTCCGGTACAGGTTCGAAATCCCGGATGTTCCAGTCAACGCCAACCACCTCGCCGGACTCGCCTATCGTAACGGTGATACCCCCGCCATATACAGGGATACCATGAACTTCTCTTTCGAATGTCACTCTCTTCGTGAGCACATATTCCACGCATGAGTGCCCGTCACATTCACCGTAACCCGAACCGAAGCTGACCCCGGTAAAACGGGTATTGCCAGGTAAGAGGCCCCGTTCACGCAGGAACCTGGTAGCGATAATCCGTGCCTCTTCATCTGAGGGAATATCCGGCTGGGCACCGGTGAAATATGGGTAATCCTTGTCGGGAATTGAATATCTGAACGTGCCGGCGTGCCGGCTCACTTCAAGAGCCGAATCTTTCGATGCATTGAACAGCATCTCGATGTGCCTGACATCCTCGTCAGTGAGTTCCTGGGAAACCGTCCGCACCACAGGGTACGTTTCGTTTTGTTCCGGGTACGGCGTGGCAAGGATGTACGATCCAGAGTGCCCCTTCAACGGGAAAAGTGCAAAAACGGCGCCGACTATCAGGATTATTCCAAGGACGGTTGCGACCATCCCCCTGACGAGCAACTTCTTATCCATGAATCATCTCTTCAAATTCATTATCGAAGATAGGATAAAAAGCAGTTATATATTTTTAATATGAATAAACGATCGACGATGTGGAAAAGAGAAAAAGTTGATTGATTTCATCTATCCCAGATTGTTTCATCCTGGATGATGACACCCCATTCCACGACGGAGAACCCTTCACGGCTGATCTTTTCCGGGTTGGTGACCGGGTTCGGGGCGGACGCAAACGGTTCTGCATAGAACCAGATGCGGCTGACCGCATCAGGTTCCGGGACGATGGAGAGCGGCATGGCTTGGTTCACCGTGTCGGTTTCCTGGGGATAGAGGACGTAGTCCTGGTCGCCGGCGAGGTGACACGCCCAGTACTCGATGAATTCAGCGGTCTCCTTTTCATTGAACCCGTACTCTCCAAGCATGGACGCCATGTCCTGCTCACGATAAGCCCCCCGGATGACGTAGCCCTCTTCCTTCTGCCACCCGGAAAAATGCCCGGTGCCTTCGTAGAAGAGGAAATCGCCCTGCCCGTTGAGACTGCCGTTTCGTATCTCCGCCATCCACCCTATCCCGGGCCTGTATGGCGGGTCGGAGACCGTGATGGCAGTCTCCGGGAAAAGGCGCACACGGCTGGTGAGGTCGCGGTCACTGTACAGGTAGATGTTCGGTTTTGAATAGATGGAGGTCACTTCGCTGAATTTACGTTTCAGGCTAACGTGAACTTCCTTATCCTCCGGAATCATGATCCAGGACGAATAATCCTCGCATCCTGACAGGTTCACCCGAAGGTTGTGCTGACCGAAGGGGATCCCCGTAATGGTGACAGGTTGGTATTCCCATTTCGATATGAAA
Organism: Methanoregulaceae archaeon; assembly: GCA_018432765.1. Classification (GTDB taxonomy): domain Archaea; phylum Halobacteriota; class Methanomicrobia; order Methanomicrobiales; family Methanospirillaceae; genus SD8. The sequence continues at coordinate 9,933 of JAHDSI010000145.1, forward strand.
AACATGTTTCGTATAAAATAGTCAAGACAACTGGTTGCTTCTTCGGGTGGTTTCCCTGTATACTCAGGATACTCTCCGGGTCCTCGTCCTATAAGGGGGGGGTCTCTCTCAATCCAGTACTCCTCTCCGGATGTTGTCCCTTTATATACACCATCAAGATAGACGTCTGCCCCTACGGGGTTTGAGGTCACCGAGAGCGTTCCGGTCCTGACATAGGAGGGCAGCTGTCCCGTCGGAAAGGTGAACGGGACGCTGGTGGGAATCCTGGTTGGGATTGTTGGAATCGTGGTCGATCCGGACCGGGCCTTCAGGCTTGCGTGAACCGTCTTGTCGTTCGGGGTGATGACTCTGGTCGAATAATCCTCGTACCCCGGCATGGTCACCCTGACCAGGTGGAAACCGGTGGAGACCCCGGTGATGGTGACCGGGGTGGTCCCTTTCTGTACCCCGTCAAGATAGACGTCTGCCCCTGCGGGGGATGAGGTCACCGAGAGTGTTCCCGCCCCGGATCCCTGCGGCCGGAGCTGGGAGATCAGTTCGCTTGTGCTGATTGCGAGAACAGGTGAACAGAGAAGAGCAAGAACAACGATAATTCCGATCAGAAGAGGCAGGGGTTTCATGGTAATCACAGGGCGATTCATAAAAACTGTTATATAAATTGGTATGATGGAAGAAGTTAAGAGATGAAAAGACGCCAGATGCGGCTGAAAAAACCTTCAACAGGGTGTTTTCATGACAGGGTTTAGCCCGGAAAAAAGAGTTATTTCTTGTTTGTCCAGATATCGTGCTTGTTGCAGTAGATCATGGCCTTCACGTTCGTGTCATTGACCGGGAACTCCGCCTCGGGGGCCTCGCCCGGCCGGAGGGCATGGATGTACAGGTTCCGGTCCTTTTTGACCGAGATCCACTGGATGTAATGCTCTTTCTCCATCGGGTGGGTGACCGATCCGACCTTGACCCTGATCCCGTTCGCCGTCTTCTCGATCACCGGGACATGCTTCTCGGTCAGACCCGCCTCCTCGGTCTTCTCTTCAAGCAGGCGAAGCGGCTTTCCCTTGGGGCTCATGACAGGGCCCTCGCCCGAATGGGTCACCATTACAACGGTTCTGCAGTCGTCGCATTTGTAAAATTCCAGGACTTTTGTCATCTCGATTACCTCCTTTCATTCGGGAAAAGGGAAGAAGAATATAAATACATATCGTTCGCGGACAATACCATGGACCTGAAGGAGAACTCGCATATTCCTGCACAATCTGAACCGTGTTCTCATCAGAGCAGGAACACGATCACATATGATGGAATCAATCATGTCGTGGGATATTTTCGAGGACTATGCAGAGGAATATGACCTCTGGTTCGACGAATACCAAAGCGTCTATCATGCAGAACTCGCTCGTATACGTAAGTTATGCCCCCAGACCAACTCCCGTTCCATTGAGATAGGAACCGGTTCCGGCAGGTTTGCAAAACCTCTTGGGATATCGATCGGCCTTGAACCATCAGCTGCCCTTTCCCGGATGGCATGCCATCGTGGGATCAAAGTGGTCCGTGGAGAGGCCGAAGCCATCCCGTTCGGTGACGGATCATTCTCGTCTGCACTCATGGTGACAGTCGTCTGTTTCCTGGATGATCCCTGGTCGGCACTCATGGAAATACACAGGATTCTTGCCCCCGGAGGGTCCCTCACCATCGCTTTCATCGAACGGGATGAAAAGGTCGCAAAAAAGTACCTCAATGAACCCGGGAAACACAGGATTCTTCTCCCATGCCCGTTTCTATTCTTCCGGCGAAGTGGAGAGATTGCTCAGGAAAGCAGGATTCGAGATTGAAGATATCGATTCATCTGCAGGGTTTTTGTGCGGTCGTTTTTGCCCGGAGACCTGACCGGATGGATAGGTCTGCAGGCGAAATCCTCACCAGGAAAACCCGGAAATCCCCCTGTCGCGGGCCTGGGCCAAAACCCCAAAAATAATTCAGATTCCCTGGAGAAACGGGGAAAATCCCGGAGTTTTTTCGTAGTACGATGCAGTTCTTTTATAAGTCAAAAGAACCAATAGGTATCACAGTTTTTCAAACTGTTTGAGAACAAACATGTATAAATCAAATTTTGGTGGTCCGAGAAATTACGGGCCTCGTGAGATGACAAAGGTAGTCTGTTCAGACTGCGGAAAGGAATGTGAAGTACCGTTTAAGCCTACCGAGGGCCGGCCTGTCTACTGCCAGGAATGCCTTCCGAAACACAGGCGTCCCCGGTACTAAAATTTTTTGTAACTTTTTTTGTTCATCTGGCAAGGCGCACCAGGCGCTGATATTGTATTGCCGCTTTTCTGAAAGATCCAGTCTCCATACACCAATCTATCGTGTTAATTTCATGCAGGTACCCGCATTGACAGGATACCGTGCATATATACACTCTGACAGCCTATTATAGTACATACAGGAAAGATCCGGACAACCGGGTCACCTCCTGGTGGAGCGAGAGGAGAAGAGGAGAGTCCCCCAGGAATGTATCGGGGTTTTGAGAAATTCGCATGGAATGGTTCTTGTCAACCTATTGATCAAAAAACAATTTTAAGGGAGTGATTTAATGAATACAAGTTCAGTCAGGCAGACAGTTATCGGCACGAGATCCGGGTATACTATCCAGTTCACCTGCCCCAATTGCAACAAAGAGAATTCGATTGTATTCAATATGCCAAAGGCATTCTACAAGGAGTCCCGGGATGGAACGTGTTCACACTGCAAGCAACGCTTCACGGTCCTGACTCCTGGCCGGAATTAAAATAGCCGGATACCCACACACAATTTTCGTCCGGGGTTGCATTCCGGGCAGACACCTTTTTGGCAGGGAGCGTCATCCCGTGGTTCTACCCGGTTATTCGGCAGAATATTCCCTTCCGGTTCCATATGGCACCACGTATCCAGACGTCACTGGTGGATGGAATTTTTCGGTCTTTTGGCACTGTTTTAGACCCGTGAATGCCAAAAAAAGGCTAAAACCGATGACGGAATGATGCCGCTGCATCGCCCCTCCGATCGGTTCTTCTCCGGTTCCTGTCAAACCTGAACGTCTGCCCACCGAACAGGTTCCTGAAACACAAAACTGGTTCCTGATTCATCGATCGCGGCGTTATAGAACTCCCCGGAATACATGTATAAGCCCTGGATGTAATTCACTTCGCCCACCGGGACATAGGGTGGAGAGGTAATTCCGGG
>JAHDSI010000204.1 GCA_018432765.1 Methanoregulaceae archaeon
GCGCCCGGGGCTTTGAGTGCTCTCAGCAGATCCATCTCACCTGTGACGACCGACGACGACTGTTCGAGCATCAGGTTTACCCGTTCCTTGTTCCCGGCCATGCGGAAATCGGTCCTGATTGCATATACCGGCTTTCCCCGTGCATATGCATACCCCATCTCCCACGACGTTCCGGAATCCGCATCGGCACCGTCGATGACCGCAACGACCGCATCGGCACTCTCAAGAGCCTGGAGATGCGTCCTGAATATTCGAGCGTGCTCATCGAGATCCCGGTGATGGGTGTCATCGCCAACCTCCTGGGGAAGATAGACATCAAAAAAATTCGATCTCAGAAGCTCGAACAGCGAGATGTTATAGAGTTTTTCTGCGCGTGAAAAGAGCGGCGCTGCGAGGTAGATCCGGAACATGGAAAAATCCCCCACATCGATCGCAGGGATATCCATGAACCGTGAGAGAAAGACACCCCGTCCCGGTATTTTTGGAGGTCCCCCGTTCCTGTTTCCGAAGTATGTCATGTCCACGCCGCAGGTTGGGGAAGAGTTCACTCCGACGATGCAGAGCGGCGGGCCCCTCGCCCGGGTAATCTGATGAACCTCTGCTTCGAGGTCATCGAGAAGGGACACAAAATCAGGGGTGTCAAGCCTCTCCAGGTAGGTTCCCGGTTCGCGATCCGGTCCAAGATACAGGGTTTCCGGGCAGGGAAGTGGCACGATCTCGATTCCGAATCTCTCGCAGCGCTCGATTGCCCCGGAAAATACTTTCAGGTCGGACTCCGTGGTAATCCCCCGCGCCCTCAAGTCGGGGTTCCGGATACAGGGGCACATCAACACGTACATTCTATAAAATATGGATGCTCACAGGTGATAGATGATACCACTGTATGCCTACCGGGACAACAGCTGCGATCCCAAAAAGTGTACCGTGAAACGGATGGAGCGGTCAGGCCTGGTAAAGATCGTGACGAAACTTGCATTTATTCCACGAAATTCCATCCTCCTCGACCCTACGGCTGAACAGGCGCTATCCCCGGCTGACGCCCATACACGATCGATAACCGTCCTGGACTGTTCCTGGGAAGTGCTCGACACCGATCTCGTCAGGGGTCACCGGAGACGGCGTGCATTGCCGTTTTTGGTAGCGGCAAACCCGATCAATTTCGGGAGACCGTGGAGACTCACATCGGTGGAGGCATTCGCAGCCGCACTCTTCATTCTTGGAGAAGTATCACAGGCAAAGATCGTTCTTGAATCCAGTCCATGGGGCATACGCTTCCTCGAGTTGAACGAGGAACCTCTTGAACTCTACCGGAATGCCACCGACAGCAGCGAGATCATCGAGATCCAGAAGACGTATCTGTGATTCTCAACGGCATCCTCCCTGCTACCCGTTCCCGGACCGTTTCATTTCTCCGGACTGATACCCCTCTGCAGTGAGCCGAAGCAGCGAGAACACCGGGATCCTGAAGACGTACCTGTGAGTGTCTCAGCCACATCCTCCCTGCGGTATAGTGCTGGCGCTACCCGTTCCCGGACCGTTTCATTTCTCTGCATGGAACCGGGGTTTTTTCTGCCTTGCGCAGATAATCTTCCTTGAAACTCCGTTGCCTGCCGAAACATCTCGCGGCGTTAGATCTTTTAGGCTATGGTTCGCCACGTATTATGGGAATTTTCCCTCTCCATATCGATTGATCACCTGCATCTCCGGCGTGCAATAGCATCCCACCAGTTCTCCAGAACAGCAAAAAAAGGTCATGTGCAACCAGGCTCAGGAGATCTCCTGATACGAGGCGCCTCATCTCAATTCTGCCGAATGTGTCTGCACATTCTCCCCATGCCCCATGGATTCCCTTGCCCTCTTCCATTCGGACATGTCCCTGATCGACTCGATCGCTCCGATACGATTCCCTTCCCGATCAGTCAGCCGGCTCGCCTTGCTCCAGATATAGGCCCCTTTCCCATCATTCAATCCCTGGACAAAGGTTTCCAGGTATATGCTTTCACCAAACCTCCGGACATCCGGATACCTCGTGGCCAGTTCATGGGGCGGCAGGTCAAGAAGATCGAGGAGAACAGGTCCGAATTCTAAAATCCCGGAAAATGCGCTTGAAAAAGTATCTTTTCCCAAAACGTCCTCCTTTCTGATTCCGGTGAGCACCTCCAGTGCTCGGTTCCAGGCGACCACTTTTCTGTTCCTGTCGATGATGAAGGTCGGGTCGGAGAAGAACTCGATCGACTCCTGCAACTTCTCGAATGTCGACCTGACGGCCTTTTCAAGCATCTTCTGCTCGGTCATATCGATAGTCGAGACTACAACGCAGACAACATTCTTCTCGTCGTCAAGAACATTGTTTGCAGTAAACTGGAGGATCCTGACATCCCCTCCGGGCAGTGTGAACCTGATCTCTCCTGCATAACTCCCTTCTTCCCTGATCCGGGCCTTTATCTCTTCAAACGGAGGGGAAAAAGAATTCACATGTGAAAAGAGGGAGGAGATCTCCTTCCCGACACTATCGGTATCCTCTTCTACCCCGTTCATCGCCAGGAAGGCTTTATTGGTGTATAAAAAGCGATCTTCCCTGGGATCTATGACGGCTATTCCATTGTATGAGGAGGCAATTGCGGCATCAAGGATTTTTATCTCTCGTTCCGCTCTCAGATTTTCTGTAATATCGGAGACTGAGGCCATCAGGCAGAGAGGACTGCCATGTTCATCCCGTATCATCGAAGCCGAGACTATCAGGTCACGTTCTTCCCCGGATGCCCGGGAAGATCTATGCATCTCGACAAGTGTTCCCCCCTCTTTCAGTATCCCGAGTGCCTTTCGCATCCGGTCACGGGTAGCCTCTTTCAGCCGGGAGAGTTCGTGTATTGGATGATCGAGGACCTCGCTTTCATCATCGAAACCGAATATCTGCAAAAATGCCCTGTTCAC
>JAHDSI010000194.1 GCA_018432765.1 Methanoregulaceae archaeon
AGTTCGTCATCAGCCCGGACGGCAGGTCCCGGAGTGGGATGTTTGCCGGGGTGGCCGGGACGGCGGTGGTTGTGCAGGGCGGCGGCGGCACCAACCTCTGGTCGATGAACTTCGACACTTACCATCTCCCTCCGGGTGGATACGAGGTGAAGGTGAACCCGGCCACATCCGGGACAGAACCCTGCGAGGTGTACTGCACTGCTGATTTCACCGTTGGGGGTGAGGCTTCATGAACAGGACGACCTACCTGGCCTGCATCCTCCTCACGTCCATTCTTGTTGCGGCAATGGTCGGATGGGCGTTTGCAGCCGGCGCCCTGCTCGTCCCGGTCATCGCCATCCCGCTCGCGGTCGTCGTCATCCTCGCGTGCCGCCAGCAGGTGAAGGGCGTTATGTCGGATGAGCGTACCGTGCGCATCAAGTCGAAGGCATCGCTCCGGACTATTGAGGTCCTCCTCGTACTCGGAGTGATCGGGGTGGTCGTCTTCTCGTCGTATGCCTTCTCCACCCCGCTCGCACCCACCATCTCCGGGAAGGTGACGGTGAACGACGACGGGACACGGTCGCTCTCGATGGCGATCTCCAGGGGCGGAAACACCGGCATGCCGGGGGTAGTCATCAGTTCGATTACCATAAGGAACATTGATGCCATGAACGAGACCGAGGCCGCGGCATATGCCGCCTTCTGGCAGGAGGGCCTGCGGCAGTACAACGAGAGTGCGATAGTCGCACGGACGATCCTGTACTGCCTTATCGCCCTCATCACAACGTTTGGGGCATTCTACCTGTATTATGCCAGGAAATACTAGAAAAACAATCGCGAAGACGTCATGAAGAACAGGATACGGGTCCATCGGGCCGAGAGAGAGATGACGCAGGAGAAGCTCGCGGAGTTGATTGGAGTGACACGAAATACCATCATATCCCTGGAGAAGGGGAAATATTACCCATCCCTGAAACTGGCATACCGGATTGCGGATGTCTTCGGGGTCGGAATCGACGACGTATTCACGTACGAAAGAGAGATAGACGGGCCCGAAGCGGGTGATGACCTGTGAAGAGAGGGGGGCTTCCCTGCCGGGTTCCCGGGATCGGGACGGCAGACAATCCGTTCTGCCCGGTCCCCCCTGACAGGTCCACATCCGGCCCGAACCGGATCTTTGGCATCTCCTGTTGCAATCTCAAATCGATCTGCACAGATACCCGTTTCCAGGGTGATCCCGCATGACATCCAGGAGGGAGGGTATCCTACTCGCAGGCGGTGTCGTGATTGGGATCATGATTGCCGTCGCACTCCTGGCAGGACTCCAGGTCCTCTCACCCGGGACAGGAGCGCTGCCTGTACCGGATCTCTTCGGAAAAAGCGACGACACGTCTCTTCCCGGGGGTATCAGGGAGATCTCGTCGGTGGAGGGTGCAAGGGAGTTCATCAAAACCCACAGGGAGACAGCGACAGAGACTGCTGCTGGTGTGGTTGCGATCCAGGTGCCGGCGTCATCCCTGGCCCCGCTGGAACCCGGGACGCGATCCTGGCATTACAACGTTGATACCGCCAGTTTCAAGCCTGACGAGTATATCGTGAAGGTCACGGCAATCACGCACGATGTCTCCGCCACCGCGATATTCAACATCCTCTCCGCACCCGAGGGGGGTGTGATTCCCCTGCAGGGCCCGCCCGGGTCTCAGTACCAACAGAGCCACGATGGTGGATTCTTCATCACGATAGACCCGGTCGGGAACCACTTTGTCGGCGAAAGGTTCGCGATCACCGGCACCACGAATCTCCCGGCGGGCGACGACGAGATGCTCATCGAGGTTGTCTCCGCGTCCTTCGCACCGACCGCAAAAACCCAGTCAGGGGAGTTCTCGGGTGTGACGGGAACCTTCCATGGGGGAGGCGGTGGTGGAGGAGCGGCATACGCACCAACCATGGTCTCCACGCCTGTACCGACCATGGCCCCCACGTATGCCGCGGGATACCCGAACACGCAATACGTGGCGGGACGGGAGTACTCCAGGACGAACGTCCAGGTAAAAGACGTGGACGAGGCCGACATCGTCAAGACCGACGGCACCTTCATCTATGTCGTCTCGGGCAACGCACTCCACATCGTCCGGGCCTACCCGGCTGATTCCGCCAATATCGTCTCGACGACCGGATTCTCCGGGAACCCGGTATCCCTCTACCTGTACAGCGACCGGGTCGCATTGATCTGCAGGGACTACCGCCCGCCGGAGTACTGGCGGTGCGAACCGGGTGAGCGTGTTGGTTCTCCCGGGTACAGCGAGAAGACTGTCATATATATCTTCTCTGTGAAGGACCCGTCGACTCCGACACTCGAGCGGGAGGTCGTGATCGACGGGAAATACACCGACTCCCGGTTGATCGGGGAGTGGCTCTATTTCCTCGCGTCGACCCCGGTCGATCCGGATTCCCCCGATATCGCGTTCCCCGGGATCCGTGACGGCGAGGGGGGCACGTTCACCCCTGTTGCCTACTCGGTCGAAGGGAGGGACAGGGCGTTTGCCTTCACCACGATCGGGTCGGTGAGCCTCGGGTCCGATACCCCCGTGAGGGCCAGGACGTTCCTTGTCGGAACGGCCGGGACCATCTATGCCTCGCCGACACACCTGTATATCGGCGTCCGCTTCATGAGCGAGGAACCGCCACTTCGGCACGTCGACACAGAGGGCCGGGTTGTCAGCGGTAGCGCAACCGACCGGACCGCGATCTACTCGTTTGCGTTGAATGACGGAGCCATCCGGTTCGATTCCGCGGGCGAGGTCGCAGGCACGCTCCTCAACCAGTACGCGATGGACGAGTACGGAGGCAACCTCAGGCTCGCGACGACCGTCACCGAATCCGGAAGCAGGGGCATGACACAATCCAGCACCGTCACCGTACTCGACAGCCACCTTGATCCGCTCGGGGCAGTGACCGGGATCGCCCCTGACGAACGGATTTATGCCACCCGCTTCATGGGCGATCGGCTCTACATGGTCACGTTCCGCGAGACCGACCCGTTCTTCGTGATCGATCTCTCCAATCCTGCAGAGCCGGTCCTTGCCGGGATGCTCAAGCTCCCGGGCTATTCGGACTACCTG
>JAHDSI010000018.1 GCA_018432765.1 Methanoregulaceae archaeon
AGACGCGATTGACGCCTCCCTCCAGGGCCTTGCCAGGCGCTCGGTCCGGCTCGCCCGCCAGGGGTATGTCGCACCCCCGACCTTTCCCGCGATTGGTGGGCAGAAGATCTTCCGCGACGAGATATGGGGCGGGATGCGGGCGGTCTTCAAGGCCGACGACAGGTACTACCGGAGACACGGGTTCTATGATTTCCCGACGGGAAAAATCCGCCAGAGGATAGCGACCTGTGCGTTCTCTCTCTTCCTGGATATCCCGGGCATGCAGGCGAAGGCAAAGAAGATGATGAGATCGCAGATGACCGCACCGCTGAAACGGGCGATTGAGACGAGCGCGGTGCTCTCCGAACGGGCACAGCGGTGAGGACGGGTGGGAGGGGCTGGTATTCTGCCGGAGCCCGTCCATCATCAATATCGGAAAAATATGAGGAATCCCTGATGGATCAGCGCAGTTTTTCAGAAAGCCCGGGTCGGGACCAGGGCCGTTCCGCTGTAAAGGGGTGAGAGAGATATCCGTGCTTGCCGCCTGGCGATCGGGCCGAACCAGGGTGGCAGGCAGCCGGTGGCGGTCTGGGAGAATTTCCTGGCTTCTCTCGTGAAACGTTCCCGGATACCGGCCTTATTCCCCACCGTCTGCGGTGATCCCGCCAGGCAAAAAGTATTTCCTGTCCGACGGCCACCATCCGGGTTACACCTGACATGGGAGACAAAAAAATGAAGGATACGATATCTGCATTCGCCTGCCTGATCGCCATTACGGCCGCTATCTGCGCCGCAGGCTGTCTCGCACCGACGACCCCTGGACCACGGGAAGGGCCGGACTTCCACCAGGTCACAGAGGGATATGATGACCGGGTGATCTTTTCTGTTATCCCCTACAGCGACGACCCTGACACCTACCTGGTTGACTATACCCTCCAGAAGGACGGGAATACGTATGAATCACGCTCCTCTGTAATATTCGAGAATATATCGGCATCGGCGCCGATTGTCTTTTCTGTCCCCCGGCAACCAGGCGAGAGCGTCTCGCTCGAGATCGCGGTGACGAGCACGGGAGGAGAACTCCTGCATACGAGCACGACCAGGATCAACCCGGTTCAGACCATTCAGGGAGGAGTCCCGCTCCGTCCGGTTTCGGGATAATGGGCAGGTATCAGGAGTGCTGCGTGTCGGCCCTGCCGGCGGGTTACGAGAGCACCGGCAACGGCCCTCGCACTCCCTGGTGCGGGGAGCCGGGCTGCTGGTCGCTCTCCCCGGTTTTCCTGGCAAAAAGGCCCGGTCTGAAATGATTTTTCGAAAAAAAGGGCTCATATTATCTCTCCAGGTGGACATCAACCTGCGGGAACGGTATCTCGATTCCGGCCTTCCTGTATGCTGCAAGGACGTCCCGGGTCAGGTCCCACTTCACCTGCCACATATCACCGGTCTTCGTCCACGCCCAGAGTGCAAGATTCACCGAGGAGTCCGCGAGATCGGTGATGACGACTTTTGGTGCCGGGTCGGAGAGGACGGCCGGGTGGCTGTGCATCAGGTCCATCGCGACTTTCACGGCCTTCTCGACATCGCTGTCATAGCCGATACCGACCGAGACATCTGCACGCCGCGTCTCCATCCGGGTAAAGTTGACCACCGGGTTGTCCCAGACCTGTGCATTGGGGATGGTGATGATCTTGTTGTCCACCGTGAGCAGCTCGGTCGCCATGATCCCCACCGCCTGCACGGTCCCCGACATTCCGTCCACCTCCACGTACTCGCCCTTGTCTATGGGACGGAGCGCCGCGACCCAGATCCCGGCTGCGAAGTTCTTGAGGGTATCCTGGAGACCGAACCCGAGGACGAGGCCGATGATGGCCGAGAGCCCGAGGACGACCGACCCGACATCGATGCCGAGGGTGGCGAGGACGAGAAGAATGACGATGACGTACAGGAGGGCGGAGAAGAACCGCACCATGAATTCGATGATCAGTTCGGGAAGACCCGAGGACCGGGAGAGCATCCGCTTGAAGACCGCGATGATGATTTTGGCCGCGATCACGCCCACGACGGCAACCACGATCGCAAGGATCACCGTCTCGAAAGAGAGGTGAATGGACCCAAAAGAGAGTTCCAGGAATGTTTCTGTTGCCATGCCAGACGAGCTTGCCTGAAGCCCCCATAAAGGTTCGGGTGGGTATCCCGCCGGATTATCGCCCGGATTCGGGGGGAAACCCCGGTTTTGCTGCACCACCTTGCAGAACCCCACGTTGCCTGCTGGAGGAGCCGTTTCCGCATCGCAGGTATCCCTGCCCCGGCACTACATAATCCCGTCGTTTCAATCAATTTCACAATCCTTTTTTCCCGTTGCACAGATTCCTG
>JAHDSI010000132.1 GCA_018432765.1 Methanoregulaceae archaeon
ACAACGGGAATGGACAAAGACGAGGCGATCTCCCTTGCAATACGGGCGATTCGTTCGGCAATAAAGAGAGACGCCGGGTCGGGAGAAGGTGTGCACGTGGTCGTAATCACCAGCGAGGAATACACCGAGATACCTGAAGAAGAAGTCCGGCAGAGATACTCCATTCCAGCATAAAACTCTTTTTAGGACGGATTTAATGCTCATTGAAGACAGGCTTAAGGAACTGAAGGATAAGATCAACGATAAAGTCCCTGCAGGGATCAACGTCTCCGAGGTTGAATTTGAAGGGCCGGAACTGGTCATTTATACCGACGACCCGAAGAAATTTGCCGATGAAGCGGATCTCATCAAGATACTGGCACGGGATCTCCGGAAGAGGATAGTTGTCCGGCCGAATGTCCTGGAAGAGCCGGAAAGCGCAGTAAATGATATCCGATCCGTGGTTGCCGAAAATGCAGGCATCAGCGATATCTTTTTTGATGCCGACACCGGCGAGGTGCTCATCGAAGCAGAAAAACCAGGGGTTGTCATAGGAAAGAACGGTGCCACGTTAAGAGAGATCACCAGGCATATCGGGTGGACACCAAAGGTCGTCCGAACCCCGCCAATCGAGAGCAGCACGGTAAAACAGATACGGCAGTTCCTGCGTTCGGTAAACGAGGAACGAAAAGAATTTCTGCGGACTATCGGCAGGCGCATACATCGTGATGTCATCTCCCGGGACCAGTGGCTCAGGGTGACAATGCTCGGATGCTGCCGCGAAGTCGGCCGGGCTGCATTCCTGCTCTCCACACCGGAGAGCCGCGTCCTCATCGACTGCGGTGAAAAGCCCGACAGCAGCAACAACAATGGGACGCCATACCTCTATGTCCCGGAGATCCATCCCCTCTCACAACTGGATGCGGTGGTTCTCACACACGCCCACCTGGACCATTGTGCCCTCGTCCCGCTCCTGTACAAGTACGGCTACGACGGACCGGTATACAGCACCCCCCCGACGCGGGATCTCTCGGCGATGCTCCAGCTCGATTACCTGGACGTGGTTTCCAAGGAGGGCAGGAAGATCCCGTACAGCTCGAACGAGGTCAAGGAATACATAAAACATTCCATCACCCTCAATTACGGGAGCGTGACTGACATCGCTCCTGACATCAAGCTCACGTTCCACAATGCCGGCCATATCCTGGGATCGGCAATAGCGCATTTCCATGTCGGAGACGGGTTATATAACATCGCATTCACCGGCGATTTCAATTACAGCAAGAGCAGGCTCTTCAACCCGGCGGCAAACGCATTCCCGAGGCTCGAGGCCCTCGTCATGGAGAGCACCTATGGCGGGAGCAATGATATGCAGCCACAGAGGGCGGACGCAGAGGAGAAACTCTATGATACGGTGAACACTGTCATCAGGAGAGGCGGGAAGGTCATCATCCCCGCATTTGCGGTGGGGAGATCACAGGAAGTGATGCTGGCACTCGAGGAGGGGATCCGGAAGGAGAAGATCCCCCGCATGAAGATATACCTGGACGGGATGATCAGGGAGGCCACAGCCATCCACACCACCTACCCCGAGTACCTGAACAGTGATCTCCGGAACCAGATATTCAAGGAGGGACTGAATCCTTTCCTGGCAGAGTGTTTTGTCCAGGTGGATTCCCCCAATCTTCGTGAGAAGGTCATTTCAGGCGATCCCTGTGTCATCATCACCACGAGTGGTATGTTAAATGGCGGGCCGGTCATGGAATACCTGGGCAACCTGGCTGCCGATGAACGAAATGCACTCGTATTTGTCGGTTACCAGGCAGACGGGACCCTGGGGAGACGTATCCAGAAGGGATGGCGCGAGGTTCCGATCGGGAGGAAGGGGACCATCGTCATCAACCTTGACATCGTCACCATCGACGGGTTCTCAGGCCACTCGGACCGGAGGCAGCTCATGAACTATATCGGCCATATCCAGCCCAAGCCGGAGAAGATCTTCACCATTCACGGCGACGAGAACAACACGATCGACCTTGCCAGCTCGATCTACAAGCGCTACCACATCCAGACCCATTCGCCGATGAACCTCGAGACCTACCGGATGATATGAGGGGAGTAGCTCGTTTGTTGAGTATATCCCCCCACCGCTTTTTTAGGGGAATTTTTTCGTCTAAAAAATTATAACCTGACCGATAATCCACGCTCATTCACATAACGGTCCGATACCTTACCGCACATTCTCAGGAAAGACTTTCTTTCCTATATCCGTGTATTCGACAACGCCGATCTGCCTGAGAAGATCCAGGTCTTCATCGACTTCCCATCCCTCTGCAAGCCTGCCATCGGCTATCCGCCAGAGAAAAACCATCCTCATCGAGACCTTCCTGCCGGTAGGAGGGATGGGGATACCTGAAAGATTCCAATCGCCCGTGTGGGTCCCGGTCGCCCTCACACGAACCCATACCATATCTCCTTCCGCAATCATATCCTCGATCTGTTCATGCCAGTCGGGGAAGGCCTTGAAAGCCAGCGAAAAGAGCTCTTTGAAGGTATCCAGGCCCTGTTGCCGATGGGTGTGGTCCATGTACCCGGGCGCTACCAGGTCGTCAAACAGGTCGAGGTTTCGCATATTGTATGCCTCTATAAATCTTTGGACGGTTCTCTTGTTCTCTTCCAGTGACATCAAAAAGATCTCCTTTTCTTCTCCCTGCAGTGTTGTTCCTGGTACAGGCTGATAAAAGATCGCTCTTTCCATCGCCATTCAGGGGACGAAAATCCCTGATCTGCCGGGACAGGGAACCTGAGCAGATGGCCTTTTCGACCTCCAGCGGGGTTTTGGATGGCCATGTCCCATTCAATACGAATATTAGAGTGCCGCATGAAACTGTCTATGATATGAGAGAGAGGCTTCCCCTCTGCATGGGGGTATTCGCGATAATGGCACTCTCCAATGCCATCGTCCCCGTCCTCCCCCTGTACGGCGAGGGGACCATCGCCCAGGGTGCGATATTCTCGGCATACTTCCTCGGTGCTTTCCTCTTCGTACTCCCGTCCGGTGTGCTCTCTGACCGGATTGGCGAGTTGCCGGTCATCCGTGCAGGACTCATCCTCACGACCGCGACAGGCCTGATGCTCGCCGTATTCGAATCCGGCACAGCGGTGTTCTCTATCCGCCTTGTTGAAGGATTTGGGGCGGGTCTCTTCGTTCCTGCGGCACTCTCGCTCCTCAACTCGCGTCCCGACCATGAAAAGATGAGCGGTATCTTCATGGCCATGCTCAACGTGGGGCTCGTGGGGGGGCTTATCGGTACAGGCTGGCTTGTCCGGGCATCAGGGATACCTGATGCAGGAATTCTTTTGTTTACCGGGATTTCGACAATTCCACTCGCACTCGGCCTCTTCATGCCGAGACGGGAACTCCTGGCCCGGGTTTCGGAGCGGGAAGAGATTGCAGATATCCTGCAGAGACTCTTCAGGGTGCTCAAGGATTACTTCTGGCTCTGGGTCGCTGCGATCCTCATGATCGGCACGACAGGCGCACTGACTGCCATTTACCCAGAGTTCACCAGTTATTCGCCGGATATCATCGGGATCCACATCGCCGCCATGAATATCTCGACTGCTGTTGCGGTATTCCTTGTATCACGCGTCCATTTCCAGCCGATACCTGCTATCAGGGGTTCTGCCCTTCTCATGGCGGTCGCGGTCATCGTCACGTTTTTTACCCCGTGGACACTGATCGTCATCGGAGCGCTGGCAGGCGTGATCATGATAGCCCAGCTTGCGTTCCTTGCAGAGGCGGAGGCGAGGCAGGGCGTGGTGATGGGGCTTTTCAATACCGCAAGTTACGGGGGAATGACCCTCCTCCCCTTCATCGCAGGCCTTGTTGCCGAAACATTGACATTTTTCGCCGCTTTCGTGGTTGTTGCGCTCTGTTCTCTCCTGGTTGCGGCGACCATAGGCACCTGCAGGTGCCATCGTGCATGATCCCATGGTATGGCTGGTACCCCAAAAACTCCGTGAACGGAACTTTTCGGTCAATCGCAGCTGTACCTGCCGTTGCCTTTTGCCAGTCTCCCAAAACCGAGCACTGCGACGTATCCTGCTACCGCACACATGATGATTGTCGCACCTGACGGGATATCCAGTGCATACGAGAGCCATAACCCCCCCATGGTGAAGATCATGCCGATTCCGGTCGAAAGGACCATCATTCTCCCCACATTGTCACAAAAATTCCTTGAAATTGCTGCAGGCAGTGCCAGCAGGGCGATCACAAGAATTATCCCGACGATCCTGATGAGCATGACCACGGTAACTCCGATCAGCACCATCAGGAGAAGTGAAAGCCAGGTAACCGGGAGATTCATGATCTCGGCGTACTCTTCGTCGAATGTTACCGCAAGCAACTGCTTGAAGAGCAAAATGACAACTGCAAGGATGAAAAAGACCGCAACGGTCATCAGGAAGAGATCCGCGGTCGGGACGAGCAGGATGTTTCCAAAGAGAAAACTGAAGAGATCGGGTGCATACCCGGGGGTTGCCGATATGAAGATGATCCCGGCGGCCATACCGGCAGCCCACATGGCCGCAATGAGCGTATCTATGCTCTCACGCGCCTTTTCTGAAAGGATACCAATGAACAGGGAGATCGCGGTCGTAAAGGCGAACGCCCCGTATATTGGATCGATCCCGAGGAGATACCCAAGGCCCACGCCACCGAAAGCAGCATGGGATATGCCTCCGCTGATGGAGACCATCCGCTTTACCACGACATACGTCCCCATTATTCCACAGGCGACACTTGCCAGGATCCCTGCGAGTATCGCATTCTGGAAGAACCCATAGCCAAGGATTCCGATCAATCCCCCTCGCCTCCGTCATGCTCGCGCAGCACGCGATGAGGTATCCCGTGTGCGATAAGGTCCACCGGGCACTGGTAGGCGGACGTGATCATATCCTCTGTGATCTCGTTGGTTCCATGTGTATAGATCTGGTGGTTCAGGCAGGCTACTTTTGTCACGTGTGTGGATATGACTCCGATGTCGTGGGTGATCAGCACGATGGTCATCGAGCTTCGGAGCTTCTCGATTACATCATAGAAATGATCCTGGGTCGGGGCGTCCACAAAGACCAGCGGTTCATCGAGCAGGAGAAGGCGCGGACCGCCGGCAAGGGCTCGGGCGATGATGGCGCTCTGCTGCTCTCCCCCTGAAAGACTGCACAACTGCCTGTCAGCGAGATCGGATACCCCCATCTTCTCCATCGCATCACTGGCCATCCGGAGATCCAGGGGCCGGTATCTCTTCCTGATACCCGGGATATACGCGAGTCTCCCGGAGAGCACCATCTCCTTCACGGTTATCGGATAACGGAAATCAAATGTCCGAAACTGGGGGACGTATCCGCAGAATTTTCTTGTTTCACGGGGCTTTCCCCCAAGGAGCCTGACACTGCCCGACTGCTGCGTGAGCAATCCAAGGATGATCTTCAGAAGTGTTGTCTTTCCTCCACCATTCGGCCCGATGATGGCATAGAAGTCTCCCGGATCGACACTCAGGTTTACATTGTCGAGTATCTTCTCTCCGTTGCGGCCAAACGTCACATTGAAAACTTCGATTACCGGTTCGGTCATTCCTGCATGCCCCTTCGTATCTTCTCTCCCACGAGCTCCATGTTTGCAAGGTACCCGGGCGCCATGGGGTCGAGCACCTCCACACGTCCACCGATCTCGCCGGCGACCATCTCCGCACCCCTGGTGCTGAACTGAGGTTCGACAAAGATTGTGTGTATCTTCTCTGCTCGAGCCACGGCGATGATATCTTCGAGATCCTGTGCTGTCGCCTCCTTTCCACCCGCCTGTATGTACAGCTGGGTGAGGTTGTAATCGCGGGCAAAGTACCCCCATGCAGGATGCATGACGATGAATACGCGTGTACGGACGTCGGAAAAGTCATTCGTCATCTCTTTATCGAGAGATTCCAGCCGGGCCCTGTACGCATCGCGGTTTGCAGAATAATACTCGCTGCCTGAAGGATCACGTGATACGAGTGCCTCGCAGATCGTATCGACCATCATTCCGGCGTTCCGGAGTGAGAGCCAGATGTGGGGGTCCGCCTCCCCCCCTTCAGTATCGCTGATGAGTTCGATGCCCTCTGATGTGTCCACAACCAGAAGATCGCGCGAAACACCCCCAAGCCTGGAGACCACCCTGTCCTCGAAGGGCAGGAGGCCTTCACCGATCCTGAAGTAAAGGTCTGATCTGCTCACATTCACCATCTGGCTCGCCTGGGGCTCGAATGAATGGGGATCGGCGTATCCGGGCAGGAGAACAACCACGTCGACCCGGTCTCCACCAACACTCCTGACCAGTTCTTCCTGGGCTGCGAGGGTGACGGAGACGACGAGGCGCGACGAGTTCTCAGGTTCACCCGCTTCCATGCAACCCCCGCAGGCGCAGGAGAAGCATAGTATCGCTGAGACGGCGAAAATATGCCAGAAGGCCCCGGTATATTTCATGTTCTTCGTCCCTGTTTCCTTTCCTGTTTTTTGTGTATTTTTGGTACAGTACCATATTTACCGGCGGGTCCCTGGCAGTGCTCGTCGTGCGTTATCTCGCCGCAGATACCGGTTGTGGGGTGGCCCATTGCCCTGCACATCGTGTTGATCGCATACCGCGAGACATAGCTCTCGAACCGTGACGCCTCCCTGCATGCCTCGTCCTCCGTGAGACCGTAGTGCGACAGTACCAGGCCCAGTATGCGATGTCTCCTTAACAGGAATTCGCTGTAACGAGCTCCAAAAGGCGATAACCTGGCGCCATGGTACGGTTCATGGATAATGAGGCCCATCCCCTCCAACTCGTGAAGAGTCTTTGTGACCGTCGACGGGTCTATCGAGAAACGGGCGGCTATATCGCTTACTTTAAGGGTTTTGCCCATCTCCGCCATGAATTTTACGTATTCGACCCTTCGTGGCGAGAGCTCAAGGCCGTCATACCGATCCATCGAGACACTATTCTCTGCAGCAGGGGAAAAAATTTTTGGTTATGTACCAAAAACCCGCCTAGCCCTGCCACTGGGTGGAGGTGTTTGAAAAGAAGGCTTCCCTGCTGGCATGCCGGGTAAGGTACGGAGTCTGTGACGGCATCCGGGGGACGAGGACCACATGCAGTTCGACAATCTCCCCTGGTTCCGGACACCTCGTGATTTCGCCCGAATATGGCATGTACCCGTCGGCAACCACGACGAGTGTCCTTTCCGGGCTTCCGGTGACAGGTACGGGTATGATGCATCTTCCATCCCGGATATGTCCAACGGGTGCTCCGTTCAGGAAGACAGCTGCGTTTTCAACAGTGCACAGGACCCGGTAATATCCCTCTTCTCCATCAATCACAGGCTGGCTCACCTGGATGAGGCCTTCCATGTCTGTCCTGTCCGTGATATCCCTGCCGGTTACGACCAGGCTGACCGTGTAGACCCCAGGGTCGCGGTAGACATGGACGGGATTCTCCTCTGTCGAGCATGCCCCATCCCCAAACGTCCATTCACGCGTTCTGACATCCCCCGTCGAGGTGTCGGTAAATGTGACCGTGAGCGGACATTCCCCGCTTGTCACATCCGCATGAAAGCCGGCCCGGACCGGTTCGGGCGGTGGCAGGACCCGGATGTAGCCGGCACGCTCTGCCGTGTCGCATACATCACCACAGCAGACCGTCAGTGACACAGCGTAATTTCCTGCCTGCTCGTAGATGTGGACAGGCTCTCTCTCACCACAGCCCTCGGTGCCATCCCCAAAGTCCCACTGGCGCGTAACCTCCGTCTCTGCGGCCGTCCTATCCCGGAATGTTACCGCGAGGGGTGCGGTTCCCGACACCGGGTCTGCGAAGAAGTCGGCTTCAATGATCGGAGGGGTCGGCTCGGGCTCGTCCTCAAGGAAGGTGACCTCCACCAGGTGATCAGCCCCGATCCCATCCAGGTTCAGGGTATCCCCAGAACCCGCAGAGGCTCCGTCAAGATAGATGGACCCGACCGAGTAGCCGGGATCAGGTAGGAAGGAGAGTTCAATGCTCTCCCCTTCCCTGACGAAAGACTCCCCTGCCGGCAGTATAACGCCACCAGGGCCTGCAGTCACCGTGACTGTGTAGACCGGGACCGGCTCAAGAGTGACAGGGTCAGGGACAAGAGTCTCTCCCGGACCAAGCACATACTCACCACTCCATGGATAGTAACCCTCGAGAACCAGGCTGATCCCATACGCACCCGGCATGAGTGTGATCGATGACGGGGTTGTCCCGTAATATTCACCTTCAACGTTGATGGCCGCTCCAGGGGGTGATGATCTGACAGTGACACTCCCGGGTAGCGGAACGAGGCATGCCTCGGCCCTGGTAACGATCGTCCTTGCAGCCTCATCGACAGCCACATGATCAATCGTGAGATCCTCGTATCCGTCCAGGGTCAGGACGATCGTATAGATTCCCGGCGCAACACCGGGCAGGAAAAGGGGTGTCCTCCCGACCGGGTTTCCGTTCAGAATCACCACTGCATCACCCGGGCTGGAATGGATCTCGAGTGAACCGGGTACGGGTAAGGCCGCGGTTGTTGGGGGAATAGGTGTTGTTGAAGGTATGATCGAAGAGGGCATGGTCGCAGGAGCGATGGGTATTGGAGGAGTCGTGGCAGCTGGTATGGTTGTGGCGGGTACGGTTGTGAGTGGTACTGTCGTCTGGGGTATGGTCGCAGGTGTTCGGGTCATAGTGGGGATGGTCAGAGGCGGAATGGTCACTGGGGGTGTGGTTACGGGCGGTATGGTTGCAGGCACTGTCGGTGCAGTCGTCGGGGACATGGGTGCAGTTACCGGAGGATCGGATATGTCCGGCACCTGCCAGGGAAGAGATTCCATGGAATCGGACAGCTCATCTCTTTCACCCTGCGGCTGGCTGGGTGTACCATGCGGGTCCCCAACGTGAACCGTGCCGGGAATCGTGGCCACCTTGACAACCACGCCGGTATCCTCCCTGATCGATATATCCCTGATGGATATCTCAGAAGAACCGGGATTCTTTCCTTTTATCGCAATCGTCGCCAGCACAATGTTCCTGTCACCTTTCCGGACCTTGTTGTTCATGTCTGCAGCCGAGATGGTGAGGACGTTGGACGGACACCTCCCCCTGCTGTTCAGGCTTGCCCAGGGAGGAAATTGTACACCCGCAAACTGGCCGACCGAAGAGTCCCTGATCTCTACTGACATTTCATAATCTGACAGTCCCCCGGGGGCGTCAGAAAGGACTATCACCAGCTGCGACTCTTCACCCGGAGATGTGACCATGCAGTCACCGATTGCCACGGTATAGCGCTCTTTTGCATCCGTCGCGGCGCCTGCAGGGATGCAGAGTGCCAGGCATGCCATACAGGCAATCACGATCCCAAACCAAATTAGCTGCCTCATGTAATTTCCCTGTATTCGCGATCCTGCCATCCAGCGTGACCTGAATACCATTATTCCTCTATTTTTCCTTGTTTTTGAATAATATCTTTATGTATTTATAATGTACTCTCAAAACAGGTAAAAATCAGGGGTATTTTTCACCACCAGGACTGGTGGAGGTGGCCGCGGGCTGCTGGTGTGGCCTCCCTGCCCTGGGAGGTTCGTTTGATGAAACCGGCCTGGATGAGGTAGGGCTCGTATACCTCTTCGATTGTCCGGATGTCCTCCCCAATAGAGATGGCAATGGTCTTCAATCCCACCGGACCACCCCCAAAATCATCGACGATGACCTTCAGAATTCTTCGGTCGATCTCGTCAAGGCCGTGCGGGTCGATGCCGAGCATCGAGAGTGCCCTGTCTGCAACATCCCTGTCGATCTTCCCGTCGCTCTTCACCAGTGCAAAGTCAGCCACTCTTCGAAGCAGCCTGTTCGCTATCCGCGGGGTTCCCCTGCTCCGCAGGGCTATCTCCCTGCACCCGTCAGGCGTTGTCAAAAGGCCCATGATATCCGCACTTCGTTGTACGATTAAAGCAAGCTCGTCGGGCGAGTACATATTCAGGCGAAATATCATCCCGAACCGGTCACGAAACGGTGAACCCAGCAGTCCGACCCGTGTTGTCGCACCGATCAGGGTGAAATGATCAATGTCGAGCTGTATCGACCGGGCGCTCGGCCCTTCGCCTATCATGACATCTATGAAAAAGTCCTCCATTGCGGGATAGAGCACCTCCTCGATCACCGTATTGAGCCGGTGGATCTCATCGATGAAGAGGATGTCCCCCTCCTTCAGGAGCGTTAATATGGCAGCCAGATCGCCCGCTTTTTCAAGCACCGGTCCGCTGGTTGTCCTGATCTCCGAGCCCATCTCCCGTGCGATGATGTGCGAGAGCGTCGTCTTTCCAAGGCCCGGTGGACCGGAGAAGAGGATGTGGTCCAGGGGACGTCCCCTCTTTTTTGCCGCATCGATGGCGATACCGAGGCTCTCCCTGAGAGTGTCCTGTCCGATGAACTCATCAAACCTCCCGGGACGTATGACACCTTCGTCGATATCTCCATTGGAGTGTTCTCCGGACAGGATTCGTCCTTTCATGGTCTTATTCACTTCTCTTTCAGCTGAACCAGTGCAGCCTTGATTATCTCCTGCAGGCCCGGGGATTCCTCCGTGCGCATGGCATTGTCGACCGCTTCACGGGATTCCTTCTGGCCGAATCCGAGTGACAGGAGCGCAAGCACAGCATCGTCCCTGACAGGATCCCGGCTCTTCGTTTCAAGCCGGTACAGGATCGCCTTCTTCTCCATCCGATCCCGCAGTTCCAGGATCAGCCTCTTTGCGTTCTTGTTCCCGATGCCGGATATCTGTGTCAGGATCTTTTCGTCCTCGCCGATTATCGCTGCCGCAAACTCGGGCAGGGTGATCTGGGAGAGGATGTTCTGGGCAAGGGACGGACCGACGCGGTTTACGCTGATCAGCATCAGGAACATCTCGAGAGCGTCCGATCTCAGGAATCCATGAAGGGAGATCCCGTCTTCCCGGACTGACATGTGTGTATACACACGCACCCGGCCATCTCCTGGTTTCAGTTCCCGCAGGTCGGGGGCAGTCATGTTCACGAGATATCCCACACCGCCCACATCGATCACTGCCGATGACTCGCCCACGCTGGTGACAGTCCCGCAAAGATGGGAGATCATGAGATCCCTGCCGTGTGTATGTGACAGAGTGCGACAGAGAGTGCATCTGCGACGTCGTCAGGTCTTGGAATCTCCTCGAGGGAGAGCAGGCGGCGGATCATCTCCTGCATCTGGCGCTTGTCTGCCTTCCCCGAACCCGTAACAGCCTGTTTCACCTGGTTTGGGGTATATTCGGCGACAGGGATCCGACGCTGCCGGGCAGCAAGCATGATCACGCCCCTCACCTCGGCGACATTCAGCGCAGATGTGACGTTGCGGGCAAAGAACAGTTTCTCGATGGCCATGCAGTCGGGGTGGTACAGGTCCAGAACCTTGCAGATCGCCACATATATCTCTTCCAGGCGCTCTGGAATGCCCTTCACTTTTCCCGAGGTGATTATGGCACTATAACAGAGGGGGCAAATCTTCCGGTTCTTCTCCTCCAGTACCCCATACCCGATGGTTGCGATTCCCGGATCGATACCGATGGTGATCATGATCTGAAAAAACCTAAATTCAAGTATTTATGGATTTTTTGGTTCACAACGCTTAATATTTTTCCCTTTCCCCTTTTCATTTGGGTATTCCTGTTGATACGGGAAAAATCACCCGGGAAGGGTTTTTTTGATTCTGAATCACAGTTCCATAGCGCGGAGTGGGACACCCGGCAGCCAGTGCAATCACCAATAGAAAACTGTTTTAGCATCAGAGGGTCTATTCTATTTTTGGTGTGAACAGACATGGGATCGAATGAAGACATCATGCACGAATTCGTGCGAAGAGAACTAAAAAGGCTTTACCCCACCGTCGACGGCTGGCAGATAAAGCCTGTACCGCGGGCCGAAGGAGAGGAACAGTGCTTCCTTGTCACACGAAGAATTCTCGGGAGATCGGAAGGCGCAAACGTCGTGGTCTCATTTGAGCAGACGGTAGACCCGGGCATTGTCGATCAGCTGAAATCATGCACAGTTAGCGGCGTGTCAAATCCCGGAAAGGTTCTCGTCGTGCCCAGAGGTGCCGATACATCGGATATTCCCGACGATGTGCGGACCCTGGAGATGCAGAGTTTCGGTTTTGATGGTGATGAACTGATCTGGCTGAAACGGCGGGCCCAGATGAGTGAAAAGACGCCGGCGAAGGAATCTGCCTGAACAACTCAGGATTCTTCTTGTCCTTTTTTTATTCTTTTTTCAAGATTCTTCCCATGAGAGCCCATCCAGTAGAGCTTCAGGCAATTCGGACACCAGAAGAATGTCAATTCGTCCTTTTCATCCGGTGCATATGCGGTATCTTCGATCTCCTCTCCCGTTGCCCGGCGCAGGTTCGTGTTGCAGATTGAACAGCGGGTGAGGCGCAGTTCAGGTTCGATAAGCCCTGCCCGGCTCAGCTGACCGACCTGGGCGATGACGTCCTCGTCCATGATGAGGACCGCCTGTTCATCTCCCCTGGAGGCAAGTTCCCGGTCCTTTGTCAACAACAGCCGATCCTCCCGCAATGCCCTCTTCAACAGGACCGTGTCCTCCTTTTTGTCTCCCTCGGAGTAGGCGTTCGCACTCTCGGCATCATATCCCATGAACCGGAGGTAGCGGCAGAGGGAGCCGAGCATCCGGTCAACAAGGAACCGCCTCTCTTTGATATCAGACATGATCGGTATACGCGATTTTTTCCCCGCACCTGCCGCAACGTCCGGAGGATATGTTTCGCATGATGCTTGAAAACCCGGATCTCTCGATAACGAGTTCCCCGCATGACGGACAGTACGTGCTCTCGCATGGGCTCGCATACACGTTTCCCAGGTACGGGTAATGCAGACCGAGCTCCCGAGCACGCCGGTATATTCTCTCGAGTACGGCGATGTCGGTTGCCTTCCGGTCCCTCATCTGGTAATCGGGATGGAAACGGGTGAAATGGACCGGGACATCAGGTCCCAGGTTGTCCAGGATCCACCTGATGAGCGATGTGGTCTCTTCAGGTGAGTCGTTCAGTCCGGGAATGACAAGATTGACCACCTCCACGTGCATACCAAGCTCCTTTGCGACGATGGTGGAGTCAAGCACAGGCTGGAGCCGTGCGCCGCAGACCTTCCGGTAGAAGTCGTCTGTGAATGCCTTTATATCGACACGGTATGCATCCAGGACCGGTGAAAGCTCGCGCAGTGCTTCTTCGGTTATGTAGCCGTTGGTTACGTACACAGTTCCAAGCCCGCGTTCGTGAGCGATCTTTGCCATGTCAAGCGTGTATTCATGCCAGATCGTGGGCTCGTTGTAGGTCCATGAAATGCTCGCGCAGCCCTGCGCCATGGCTCTCCTCACCCCCTCTTCGGGTGAGATTTCGGCAAGGTTCATGTCACTGATTCCTGCACGGGAGATATGCCAGTTCTGGCAATGTGTACAGTGGAAGTTGCACCCGATGCTTCCCAGCGAGTAGGAGAGCGTTCCGGGCAGGAAATGGAACAGCGGTTTCTTCTCGATGGGATCAACCGCCTCTGCACTCACCTTCCCGTACGTGAGTGCATGGAGCGTTCCGCCCTCGTTCAGGCGTACGCCGCAGATACCGGTCTTTTCATCCTGGATCGTGCACCGGTGGCTGCAGAGGGAACAGCGGACGGCATTGTCGTCCAACCGGGTATACTGCCTGGCCTCGTGATTCCGGTTCATCAGGAAAGGATATAGAGAGCCTTTTTATTAAAGTGATGGCGGGGGGGTCAGTCGCGGCTGCCGGTTGCAGGTTCTTCTTCATCGGTCTCGACGACAAGCGATCCACGGTATTTGCAACTCTTGCAGCGGTAAATCTGGCCGATATATCCCCCGACGACCGGATATATCTCCCTGCTTCCGCAGACCGGACAGCGCAACATTCTCCAACAATTATATGTTGCTATTGGAGAAATGATTTGAGTTGGATGAAAACTGTGGTCCTGTCCCTCGGAGGCTCTGTCCTGCTGCCTTCCATAGATTCGAATGCGATATCCCCATATATCGCGGTACTCCGCCGCATCGGCGAGAATGTCAGCCTTTACGTCGTCGTGGGGGGCGGCGGCGAGGCGAGACGCTACATATCTGCAGCACGTTCACTTGGAATTGACCAGGCCGCCTGCGACGAGATCGGAATTCATATCACGAGGCTCAATGCCATGCTGCTCGTGTCGGCTCTCGGAGATGCCGCATACCCGGTGGTGGCAGCCGACCAGACACGCGCCATGGAATACGGCCTTTCGAAGAAGATCGTGGTGATGGGCGGTGTGACACCGGGCCAGACCACGGATGCCGTCGCCGCAGTCCTTGCAGAGAGAACCGGTGCAGCAATCCTTGTCAATGCCACATCCGTGGACGGCATCTACAGCGCAGATCCAAAGACCAACCCCGATGCCAGGCGTTTCGACGAGATGACACCTGACGAGCTCGTGCAGATAGTCGAAAAAGACAGTCTTTCCGCCGGCGCCAACATGGTGATCGACATGGTCGCGGCAAAGATTGTCAGGCGGAGCAGTATCCCCCTGGCAGTGCTCGACGGAAGGGATCCCGGTAACCTGGAGGCTGCGCTGACAGGAGGATACTTCCGCGGGACCCTTGTCCAGGGTGGTGGAGAGAGCCCGCTTCCGTTGTACCCACCCCCTCAAAAGCGGTAAATATTTTTCCCGGGGAATCAAAGAGTTATACTCACTTCCAGGGGTAGTAGGGTAGCCTGGTCCATCCTAGAGCG
>JAHDSI010000067.1 GCA_018432765.1 Methanoregulaceae archaeon
ATGGTGGTCCAGGACGAGTGCCCCGACTCTTCCGGCGATCTCGAGAGCGTGCTTCCATGCCGCCCTGCGGTCTTCGCCTGTTATCCTGTCCAGGTAGAGCGGCGGGCCGGAAGCGATCACCAGATCAGGCTTCCATTCCAGGATCTGCTCAACGGATTCGCGATTGAGCATCTGGATATCTGAAGCGTGAACCAAAGATTCGTCCCCGTCCCGAATGCAGGTCATCATGACATCACCGATCCGGGAAAACGTTGATCCATGGGGGACCGGTCGTGAGAATGAGAGATTGGGCCGGCTCGTCCCCTCGGCCGGGACCATGTTCCACCCGCCTTTCCGTATGAGGTCCTGCCTGCGCCCAAGCGAGAGTGACGAGAGGCCGGACGGCCCTTTTGCCCAGACCAGAACCCCTGCCCGCACCGTGATCCTGTCAAGGGGGAGCTGGTACGGGTTTGCGTCTGCGAGCGGGACGTGGTCGCCGTGGTAGTGGCTGACAACGATATCGGTCGCCCCGACGAATGCCTGGATTATCCGGTCACGAACCGCGTCGCCGACGGCGACCTGGCATGGATGGGGGAGGAGCCCTGACCGGACGTACCCCAGCGCGACACCCGGGTCGATCAGGTATCGCCTGCTCCCTGCATGTACCAGGCATGACAGGCCCCTGACACCGAGCGACTCGGTGCCGATCACGAGCACCTCCATGTGGGCAATGTATCGCGGTGACCCGGCATAGTTCTGGCGATGAAAAGTCGCGATGACAGGAATTGCGACGAATAAAGCAGAAAGGGTGCGGCCGGACCAACGGGGGACTCCTGTCCGCGATAAGCATGTTGCCCCTGGCAGAAACGGTGTTTTTTCCCGGATATCGATCCGCTCCCGGGGAAATGGTGAGGGGCGCCGGCATCGCCGACGCCCGCCGGGAGAACCGGAGTTTCAAGACACCGGAGTAGATGCGCAGGTTAACCCGGTTTTTTTGGATACCCTTTTGTCATGGGGACCCCGCGTTTTGACAATTTAGCACATAAAAAACAAAATTTCATGAATCCCGGTAGCACGGCTTTCACGCTTTTCCCATCTCCCGCCGTGCCGTAACGATCTCCTCGCTCCTCCACCCGCCAACCATCTCCACGATAGCGCCTGCATATGGTTCCTGTCGCGTCATGCTCGGGGACGCACCCGGGTCATCGCGGGCTCCCTTCCGCCCCATGCCGGCATGCTGTGTGGATATAAAATGCAGAAAGTCTTCTTTTGGGAGGTTCCAGGTGCAGTTTACCTGGAGACGGACGAAATCAGGGTTCTTCGGGTTCGGGAGGATCATGGCCCGGGTGCCGGGTATGGGAACCGGTGTCTCTCCATCGACGGGTGCAAGATCGCGGACCTTCTGCCACAACGGGTTGCATGCCCGGCCGGCAGACGGGCAGGTCCGGCAGAACCGGTTGGAGGGGGGATTGCCGTCACCCCGGTAATGCCGGCAGAAACTGGTGTCCATACCAGTGTGAGTGAGAATGAACCGATAAGGCTTCTGACATGATTCTGTCCTGTGTACCGGGATGGGAACGTTGCCTGGAGAACACGGGGTTGCCTCCCGGAACGAGGTATATAAAACTGCCACCTCGCTGTTTTGTGTGGAAAGACTGAATCGAATTGTTATCTGCATACCAGTTCAGTCATCCACAACCGCCGCCGGGGCGTCCTCACAGGACCCGTACCCAATTGCTCAAATTTTGACTGTGAATCAGCCTTGCGGTATTTTTTCGGGAGGCGGCATGGGCAACGCACATGGGGGTGTGGGGCAAAAAAGCCCCCACACAATGTATCCGTTTCATCAATCCTGCCCACACCAGGTGGAAAAGAGCCATCTTTTTCATGCCAGATAGCAGAGAGCCGAAAAATAGAGCGACTCAGTGATGGATTCCATGACCGCCTTTCGAAACGTCAACATAGGTGACGAACTGCGTTCCATTGGAGAGCGTGACCGGTGTGAACAGCACCTCCCGTTCATCGCCGTTCCTGCACCTCACCCGGAATCTCCGGGGCCGGAAGTCCCAGACCTTTGAATTCGCGAGATCGGTCTTCCATGTATCAATAACCACCTGCCGGTACTCGTCATCGGGATAGGCGAGCCGGAACCACGCCTTCCCATCAGGGATATCCTCGAGGGTGTATCCAAACATCCCGGTGAAGGCCTGGTTGACAAAGAGGTAACACCCGGACCTGTCGATGAGTGAGATGGGGTGCGGGGAGATATTGACCACCTCCCGGAACCGTTCCTCGCTTCTCATGAGTCGGGCCGCAGTCAAATGCTGGCTGATCGCAATCGAACTCTGCCTGATGAGGGATTCGACGGCATGGATGTTTTCAATGCGCTCGTCTCGGCCAAGAAAGATGGCCACTGCCCCGAAGAATTCATCCTTCCAGTATAGCAGGAATATGTTGGCTTTCCCGATATTGTGTTCCCGCATTATCTCGTCACAGAGCTCCTCAGGAATCCTCTGGAAACAGATATCATGCAATGACATCGATTCCGGGCCGTTCTCGTCTTCAAGGAGAAATTCGGCCGATCCCTTCTTCATTACCTGTAGTGCCAGGTGTTTATGGGAGCCGGAAAAGATATCCATCATCGGCAGTTCGAGGCCTACGGGATCATGACCCAGGATGCTGTGCAGAGCATCATGGAAATTCCTGTCGGCAACGGCTCTGATGGAATACCTGCCCTCTTCCACATCAATAGCGTTTACGGAGACTCCTGCCCCCGGGACGAGCTCGGTGACCCTGTCTGCAATGTACTGGTAGATGCTGGACTCCATCGGCATATCGACAAGTTCCATTGCCGTCCTGGCAAGAAATTCCATGTTCCGGTAGTTCTGCTTCTCGGGTGAGATGTCGTGGAGCACGATCGTGGAGCCGTTGCTGCCGTCGTCGAAGACCGTCGGTATCACCTCCATCCAGTAGTCCGCATCATGGTCATGGTCCAC
>JAHDSI010000066.1 GCA_018432765.1 Methanoregulaceae archaeon
ATCACTGCAAGCAGGTCGTACTCTGACGAGAGTTCCTCCACGGTTCTCTTCAGCCTCTTCTCGGCTCCGAAGATGATATCCTCCTCGATAAGATTCGTGCAGTGAAGCGGGGTCTTTAGCAGGGTGGCCGGATAAAAGAAGCAGCCGCTCGACCCGTGGATGATCACCCCGATTCCACGAACCCCGGAGAGACAGGACGCCGCGCCGGTCATCGCACAGGGCCAGAGCGGGTTCATGCAGTCATTTGACGGCACGGACAGTTCTCCTCCACCGGTGGAGCAGCCGGGACATCCCTGCGGTACCGACCGGGAACGGATCGGGGACCTCCAGGCAGATCCCATCCTCATCGCATGTGAGATCAAAGACCTGGACAATCTCTTCCATGGCAGGTGAATCTCCTGCAATTCCCGGGATGCTCCAGAAGCAGACATGCTGGCCTGCGAGATCGCGAAACCTGGCTATGATATGTTTCTGGAGACTGATCTCCGCATCTACTGCACGTTTTGGGTTTCTCCCGAGCAGTTCCCCTGCTTTTTCCAGGAAGTCGCATGTCTGGGAAAATCCTTCGGGAAGCGCTTCGATGTATGGCGTCCCAAACATCTCCTGGAACTTTTCTCCAACAGTTCCAATGGATCGGTCACGAAGGATGTTGAGGGAACTACATCCGAGTTCTGCGAGCCGGTCCGTCGCGATATTTCTCACGTACCGCAGGCCAATCCCGGTGCCGAGCGAGGATAACAGCCGGGAGATCTCGCAAAAATTCTCTTCAACTTCGTATTCCAGGTTTTTCTCCCCGATGAGCGTGATTGTGCCGCCAGGGGAAGCCCTGCACGCGAAAGACGAAAGTGCAAGGAGGGCATTTTCATACCCGGTCTGGAATACGCCGCCAAGAAACCCTGAGGTCGGGATGTAGCAGACCGGCACGCCATATTCGCGCGAGCAGACGGCTGCAACATCGTCGCCTATGGTGTCGACGACACAGGTGGAGAGGACAAAGACCGACTTCCAGCCTTCCCGAGCGGTCCTTTGCACAAGGGCCTCAAGCACCTCCTCCCCGCCAAAGATCACCTCGCTCTCTCTCAGGTCGGTGCAGCGGATGGCAGGGATGGCACCGATATCCTGTTCGTGCAGCAGTGAAAAGAAGAGTGAGACATTGTGGTGGGCACATCCGGCCGGGCCATGGATGATTGTGACCGCGTCTTTTACGCCGGTTGTTACCGAGAGGGCCCCTGTCAGGGTGCAGCCCTCACTCCTTGATGTACTCATATGCAAGTGATTCGAGGTCTTCTATCTCGAGGGGCGTGGGGATGTCCATCCGGGTGTTTTCCATCACCTTCCGTGCGAGGTTGCGGTAAGCCTCCGCCTGGGTCGATTCGGAGGCGAACTCTATCACGGTCTTCTTGTTGAGCTCGGAGACCTGGACTATGCGGTCACGGGGGATGAACTGGATCATGCGGGAATTGATCCGTTCTGCAAACTCCTCCACGAGCTCCTTCTCACGCGGCATGTTCTTGGCATTGCAGATGACACCGGCCAGCCTGCACCTACTCCGTGCCCTGGTCGAGAGCCGGGCGATAGCCTTGCAGATGTTATTTGCCGCATACAGGGACATCAGCTCGCCTGAAGTCACAAGGTACACCTCCTGTGCGTACCCTTCCCTCATCGGCATGGCAAAACCACCGCATACCACGTCACCGAGGACGTCGTAGAGGACGACATCAGCCTGGAGTGCCCCGAGCTTTTCGAGGATCTGGAACGTGGCGATGATCCCTCTTCCTGCACAGCCGACTCCCGGTTCAGGGCCGCCTGCCTCGACACACCTGACACCGCCGTAGCCCCTGAATACCACGTCCTCGATCGATATGTTCCGGTCCCCCCGCTCCCTCACGAGGTCCATGACCGTTGGTATGAGGCGTCCGTTCATCAGCATCCGCGTGCTGTCACGTTTCGGGTCGCACCCTATCTGGAGTATGTCAAGTCCCTGGTCGGAAAGGGCTGCCGATAAATTTGCAGAAGTCGTCGATTTTCCTATTCCTCCCTTTCCGTACAGGGCGATCTGTTTCATCAGTAGTACTATGGTGATGTTTGATAATAGGTGTTCTGGAGTTAACACCAATATGGTTGTGTTATTGGGAAGGCACGGGACCAGGGATCCGTTCAGTCCCGTCCCCTGAACAGCCCCATGAAAAGGATGATGACAGGTATCACTTCGAGACGCCCTATCCACATCACGAGTATGAAGACCCACTTCGAGATCAGCGGCATTGTAGGCGACACATATCCCGTCGTGACTCCGCACGAACTGAGCGCGGAGACGATGTCGAATAGCAGGTCCGGGACACCGAACGACGTGATATGGAACTGCAGGATAACGAGCGTGGCTGCAAAGATGGTCAGCACGGAGAGAATAATGACGAGCATGTTCTTCGAGAGTTCCTGTTCGCCGACACTCGCTGCAATTGTTCTTCCTTCGTACTTGAAGGGCACAAGGACCTTTCCCCTGACAAAGGTGCGCCTGAACCACCATATGATTCCGCGGTACCCGAGTGCTATCCGGGAGAGCTTCAACCCTCCGGCAGTGCTGCCCGAGGAACCCCCGATAAACATAAGCATGGTGAGAAACACGACAGTTACACCCGGGAAAAGGTGAGGGTTCGCATTCTGGAAACCGGTTGTGCTGACCGCCGCGGTGGTCATGAACAGGCCCTGCCTGACCGATTCGGAAAGCGCATATCCACTTATGAAATAGAGGTCGGATATCACCAGGAGAGAGCCGAAGACGATGAATATGATGAGCAGCTTCAACTGCTCGTTTCCCAGAAAAGAGAGGCTTCGTTTCCGGTACGAGGCATAAAAGAGCGTGAAGGGGACCGACCCGACGATCATGATCGGCACGAGGAGGAATTCCAGTGCCGTGTTGTTGTAGTACGAGAGGCCTCCGGGACGGGGAATAAATCCTCCGGTCGAAACACCGGATATTGCAAGGTTGATGGCATCCCAGAGTGGAACACGGGAGAGCAGGATGATCCCTGTGGCCATGAGGGTGATGAGGATATAGACCGCCCATATCTGCCTGCCCGTTGCAATCA
The DNA here is from genome assembly GCA_018432765.1 of Methanoregulaceae archaeon. Lineage (GTDB taxonomy): Archaea > Halobacteriota > Methanomicrobia > Methanomicrobiales > Methanospirillaceae > SD8. The sequence goes on from JAHDSI010000066.1 coordinate 3,090, forward strand.
TAGCCGGAAGGATCCGTTCGTCCCTGCTATCAGAGCGGAAATAGGGGGACTGGTTGAGACCGGAGCGGTTCGCCATGGTGATGGTGTACGCGATGATCCCAAAGCCGCCAACCCACTGCATAAAGGTCCGCCAGAAGAGGAGTGTCTCAGGGACTTTTGAGAGGTCTCCAAGCATGGAAAAGCTCGTTCCGGACCATCCCGCCATGCAGTCAAAGAGCGCATCCACAAACGACATCTCGAGAACCATCATGAAGGGTATGACCGAGATGACTGCAAAGACAAGCCATACCAGCGCAACGGAACAGAGTGCTGCCGAAAGGCGGATTCCTGACTTCCTGCGGGGCAGCTTGTTCAATATCTCCCCGACAAGGAACAAGAAGACAGGTACGAGGATCATTGGCAGGAAGACATTCCATTCATCGGTAAATGGAATAAGCAGAAGCGGCAAGAAGGTGACCGGGCTCATGAATACAAGCATCGCCCCAAGCTCGCCAAGGACTGTTGAAAAATATTGTATCCTGCCCATCAGTACAGAATGCCCCTGTATTCTATTATCCTTTGCTGCAATTTTTGTTACGGGAAAAGAAGAAGGGGGGTCACGCCAGGTTTGCGAGCTGGTTGATGATTCGCCATGATACGATGAGCCGCACCATGTCGGTTGCGGTCATCGTCGCATTCCCCCCGAACAGATCGGAGGGACGGATACCAGTCTGCTCTTCGATATGTCTCCTGACATCCACGGCCATTTTTCGGGGAATCCCGCCGTCAAAGGCCAGGCGCCCCATCTTCCTGCCTGCTTCCGTCACAACGCGGTACTCGACCATGAAATCATGATCAAAAGGGTGCATGAGAGAGACGAGATCCATACCGAGGCAGACGCGATCCGTGCTGGAGGAAGTGGCTGTCTGGAGGATGGAGACATGATAGATATTCTTCTTCCATCCCAGATCGCGGCCGAAGCGCGAGAATCCTATCTCGATTACCGCGTCTGCATGGTCCCGCTGGGGGGCTATGTATGCCCGGTAATCGTTCTCTCTCCGTTCAATCGCCTCCCGAACCTCCCGCTCTGAGTACCCACGCTTCTCCATGTCCCGCTTTATCTTCCATTCCTGCTTGACCACGGAT
>JAHDSI010000143.1 GCA_018432765.1 Methanoregulaceae archaeon
CCCCTGCACATCAAAAAACTGCAGTCGGATGTTCCCGTGATGCACGGTACCGGGCCTCCGCGTCCCGGGCCGACTCTTCCCATTCGCTGACTGCAGGCTCAAACGAGGAATATTTCGGGTTGAAGACGAGGCCGGTCATCCCTTCGTCAAAACCGGCAATGGTCTCGCCCCCGGAGAGCGTTCCATCCATGTATTCCCTGATGCCGGAGTACACGACGCGATCCACCCGTTTTACCGCGGAACCGAGCACGACCTCCGGCCCGAGAGGGGTCTGGTCGGAATCAACACCGATCACGTACCGACCCGGGTGCTGTTTTGCCTCATGGATGACTCCTGTACCAGAGAGGCCTGCAACCGCATAGATCACGTCGGTGCCGCCTCCGTACATCCCGGAAGCAATGGTCCCGGCCCTGTCGGGATCGGCGAATCCCAGCGGGGAATTGTCCCTGACATACTCCTGGTCAACGATGATCGCCGGATTTATTGCGTACACTCCTTCGAGATAGCCCCGCCTGAAGCCTTCGAGAAGGTCCGACTGTGTCCCGAGTATGATTCCGACCCTGTCGGTCTCTGTCGCTGATGCCGCAAGGACGCCGGCAAGGTAGCTCGAGCCGTACGACGTGATCTCATATGACCTCATGTTTTCTGAACCCGGACCGGGCTGATCGATGGCAAGCACCATGACATCGGGGTTCTCATCAGCAAGACGGCATGAGAGATCGGCAAAGATGTAGCCGACGGTGATGACGAGCCCGGGTCTTTCAGGGTCCGGGGTTGCGAGCTGCGGGGACAAAGTCTCGAAGTCAGGAGTGGCGAATTCCCGCGTTCTGAAGTCCATGTCTTCCTGCGCAGCGATGAGCCCCCGGTATGCAGTATCTGTGTAGGAGTGATCCTCCCGGTCCAGGTTGTAGACGAAAAAAATCATGGGGAGATCGGGCTCCTCTGGTGTGGTGACTGGGATGGCACCGATCACTACAGCAAGCACTACGCATGCGGCAGCGACAATGACGATGATGATACAGGCAAGCGGAAAGTCCTTCTTCTCGATAGAATTCACCCCCGGTGAAGAGCGGGCATTGCAAAGATCGTGAGAACGAGAAGCCAAAAATTTTTTCGGTTGTTCTTTTCCTTGCCCATTCAGCGAAGGAAAAATGGTTTATTTACGGATCGAGTCCGCTTCTCGGGGGCCAGGTGGGAGCATCAGGGGGGCTTGGGACGCCCGGACCCGGATTATCAGCCGATCCCGGCGCGGGTTGTTCCCCAACCACTCCCCAGTGGTTTTCGTCTCCAGAAGCTGCTGCAACTCCCGTGAATGCAGTCATTGCAAGCATGGCAATGATTCCAATGATGATTGCTCTTTTCATGATCCTAACTCTCCACTGCCGGCAGTACTGCAAAAGATCACCCTGGTGGATTCGGCAGTAATCAGCGCTTATCACCACCTCATAAATAATTGTTGATCCCGGAAGCTATACGAATGAGCTCCTGGCAAAAGTGTGAATCGCGGATTTGGCACGGAGATAAAAATTCGCATCAACAAACGCTCGTGTTTTCATTATACACGGCCCCGGACCAGAATGATTTTCTGGATGAAACACCGATCATGGGTATTCACGGTCACGCCTCCTACCACAGGGGTGAGACAATTGGCAGCAGGACGCTGCAGATATGTTTCGGAGGATATCAGTCATGAAACCAGTTATATTGTTGTTCATTCTCTCCATCATCGCACTTTCAGCCATTCCGGCAGTATCCGGCCAGGAGCCTTACGAGGTTTCGGCAGTGTGGGGAGCAGAAGGTGATGGAGAGGGTGAATTCATGGGCCCCTACGGAATCGCGGTCGATTCCGACGGAGATATCTACGTTGTTGACGAGAGCAACCACCGGATACAGAAATTCGATTCGTCCGGAACGTTTGTGGCGACGTGGGGCGTGGAGGGCTACGACGAGGGCGGCGAGCTGAACCACCCGACCGGTATCGCAATCCATCCGTCCGGGAATGTATATGTCGTGGACAACTACAACCACCGGATCCAGGTCTTTGATGAGAACGGAGAGTTCCTGGATCTCTGGGGGACCATTGGCTCGGGTTCCGGTGAGTTCAGCTTCCCAACCGATGTAACAGTCGATAGCTCGGGCAACATGTACGTGACCGATTTTGCGAACTTCCGGATCCAGAAATTCGACCCTGATGGTATTTTTTTGACGGCCTGGGGGTCAGAGGGCACCGGGTCTGGTGAGTTCAGCTATGCCGAGGCTGTCGCGGCAGGACCCGACGGGAGCATCTACGTCGCCGACACCCAGAACAACCGGACACAGAAGTTCGACTCTTCCGGAACATTCCTCCTTGAATGGGGCGGTCCGGGCGACGGAGAGGGAGAGTTCCACTATCCCATCGATATTGCCGTCGATGCAGCGGGCGATGTCTACGTCTCCGACTGGGGCAACAACCGCATCCAGAAGTTTGATTCCGGAGGCAACTTCCTCGCGGCATGGGGATCCACCGGGGATGAGGCAGGGCAGTTTTCCGGGCCGACAGGAATCGCCATCGATTCGGACGGCAATGTCTACGTGACAGAATGGGCGATCAACAGGATCCAGAAGTTTTCCCCGTCCACGGTACCCGTCACCTCGACGACGATGCCTTCACCTGAACCGACAACCGCACCCCTCGGGTATATCGGCCTTGCAGGTGTGGTTCTCGCGATGGTGCTGATCACACGACGGAAGCGTGAGTGAGAACCAGATCCTCCCGGGCTGCCACGATCAAGACATCTTTTTTAAACCAGGGAGATGCCGTCAATTCACCTGTATTGGGCTTTTTCCCAATTGTTTTTCACAAACAGCCG
>JAHDSI010000230.1 GCA_018432765.1 Methanoregulaceae archaeon
GATATCTGTGAGAATCTCGGTCTTGTTGAGAGCCATTGCGGGTGGGGTGAGAAGGACGATGATGACAAGTCCGATGCCCGCGATCCTGGTCAGAGTGTTCATCGCTTATGCATCTAAGTAAATGCTGTTATAAATAGTTTTTTTCCCAAAACAGGACCTGATCAGGTATATCTTTGTTACAGGGACGAACCGGACCATGGCATCAGGATGTTTGGTGCATCACCGATCGGGTGAATCTTCATGCACACACGATTCATCCCAACCGGCCCTTTTTACACGAAAATTGCCTGGCACCGCACGGGCGAAACACTCCTCTCTGAATGCCCCCCCTGCACTCATCCGGCGCGAACGACTGCATGCCTGAAGTCGAGAGCTCAACAGGGCCCGCTGTGTCCGTGCAGACAGATCCACCCAGGAGATTCCATGGAATGATCGAGAATATGGCCACCGAGGGTTCATGATGCCACTCCCGGGTTCACCCTGCAGCTGCCGCCTTCGGAGTTGATGCCCGAACCGGATCCGGAGAGGGATCTCTCAGGCGATCCCGAACTTCTGCGGGGTATACGAGCCGTGTTAAAAAAGGTGGGGTAATAATTTTCAAGAGCAGTTGGTTCAGGTCAGATGTCTGATTATGGGATTATACACCCTTTTTCCGGGGAGAACTCCCTTCAGCACAGGGGATGCAGACATACTTCCCGTCGACCAGGCGGGTCTTGCCATCTGCCACAGGTTCGTCACAGCAGGAGCAGATCACGGTATTGTATATCCGGGCCATGGACGGCGGCTCCATCTCAATCTCCTCGACTATCACGACCTGTTCTGCCGGGAGGGAAAGGATGCGCATCGCCGAGTCCTTCACGAGTTCGCGGTACCGGCTCTCTTCCGCAGGTGTTGCAGTGTGTGAAAAGACCTTCTTCCTGAGAAGAGAGACCTCGTCCTGCCCCCCTGCATTGCTGTAGCAGGTACGGACCCTGACGGCCCTTCCGCTCTCCCGGGAAAAGAATGAGAACGCGTGCTTTCCATAGTCCCTGATGACGAGGTTTCCCTTTCCTGCGGTACAGCCCGTCACAACCTGGATCGCATCGACACCACACGCGTCGGTCTCTGCCACCGCCACGAGCTCCTCGTCGTACGGCCGCCTGACTCCCAGCGCCTCCATCGCGGCCGCAGCGACGCGGTAGCCAAGGGCAAGCCCCGGGCACACGTGGCCATGAAACGTGACGCATTCCTCGAACGAGGGGATATCTCCGGCACGGACCGTGCCAGCCGGGTTTTCATCTGTATCGCACATACGCTTTCAGTTCTCCTTTTTATGGATCATATCGTCTCTCTCTTCTTCTTTGCCATTTCCATTTCCATTGCAGAGACACAGCGGGATGACGCAGGGCACACCCCAGAGCTCCCCGATCTGCACCGGTACACCGTACACCGCCTCGATCTCGTTCTCGGTGATGATGCTCCTGTCGCCGTACGTGTGGATTGACTGGTCTTTTAAGAAGATGAACCGGTCAGCGTACCGGAGAGCGGTGTTTAGATCGTGCATCGTCATCACGACCGCGATCCTGTGATCGGTCACGATATTCCGGATCCGGTCCAGGATCTCGACCTGGTTCTTCAGGTCAAGCGCACTCGTCGGTTCGTCCAGGAGGAGGATCTTTGGCTCCTGCACGAACGCCCGTGCAATGGCGATCAGCTGGAGCTCCCCTCCGCTCATCTCGTCGATGGAATGGAGGCGAAGGTGGTCGATCATGAACTTCTTGAATGCCGCATCGACGATCCGGAGGTCTTTTTCGGTTATGTCCCAGCCGATATGCGGCCGCCTTCCAAGGAGCACCGCGTCAAAACCGGTCAGCCTGCCGGTCTCGACCCGCTGGGGGACATAGCCGATACGCCGGGCCACCTCCATCAGCCCGAGTGATGCGATCGGATCACCGCACACCGTAACGACACCCTCCTTCGGGACCAGGATACGGTTCAGGCATTTCAGGAGTGTCGTCTTGCCGACCCCGTTTGGCCCGAGTATCGCGACTATCTCGCCTTCTGATATGGAGAACGCGATATCGTCGAGTATCTTCGTGTTCCGGTACAGGAATTGGAGTTCGTCGACAGAGAGTATCATCGGTGGTGCCCCCTTAAGAGCAGGTAGATGAAGATCGGCGCTCCCATGAACGCGGTGAGGATGGCGACGGGGAGGACATACGGCGCCAGGATCAGGCGGGCGACCGTATCGGACGCGAGCAGGAGGACTGCGCCCATCACGATGGAGCCCGGGATCAGGTACCGCTGTTCGTCCCCGATGATGCGGCGCACCATGTGCGGACAGACCAGCCCCACGAAGCCGATCACCCCGAGGAACGAGACGAGCACCGATGTGACCAGGGCGGCGACGACCATCCCGGCGTTCCTGAGCCGCTCCACGTTGACACCGAGCGCCCGGGCGGTCTCGTCCCCGGCGTCCATCGCGTTGTAGTTCCAGCGGTTCGCGACGAAGTAGATACAGGCGGCGATAGTTATCACCGCCATGAGTGTGAGCTCGGGCCATCCTGCCCTCCCGACATCGCCGAATGTCCAGTGGACCACCGCGGCAAGCTGCGTGTCATCGGCAAAATACTGGAGAAACATCACACCGGCGGTGAACAGGGACGAGAGTGCGACACCGGCAAGGACAACGACCTCGGGCGAGGACGCCTTTATCTTCGCGATCGCGATGATCGCGACCGTTGCAAGCATGCAGAAGGCGAAGGCGGTTATCGTCGTCAGGTACGGGTTGTTGATCACGACCGCCCCGGCAGTGGTCGATGTCATGAGCCCGGTCCCGAAGATGATGACCGCGACCGCGGCTCCAAACGCCCCGGCGTTGGAGATCCCGAGCGTGAACGGCGATGCAAGCGGGTTTCTAAGGATCGACTGCATGGCGACACCTGCGACCGAGAGGCCCGCACCGGCGACGATGGCGGTGAGCGCCTGCGGAAGGCGGATGTTCCAGATGATCCTGTCCCACTTGTCCGTGACGTTCTGCCCGATAAGGGTCATGATGACATCGACCGGGGGAATCGAGACCGCTCCGACAGCGATCGAGACGATGAGCAGGACGAAGAGGAGAACGATCCCGCCGAGGATGAAGAGCACCTTCTGGTAGGTATAGCCAAGATAATCGTGCGGGAGTTCTCCGTCAGCGAGGTGCACGGGCGATCAAACCTCCGTATTTCCGGACTTCATATCCTCTCCCCTGGTCTTCGTCTGTCCATGGGGAAGATTCTGTGATTACGATTGTTCAAATATCTCATACAATCTCTGATCTATACTAAGTGAATGATTACATAGAACCACGTATTTTAAAAATCTTATGAAAGTACCCGGGGTACCGGCAGGAACTTGAGTGTATCCCCGGGGCTGGTCTACCCCGTGAACCGGGCCCTGCGGATACATCGTTTCACCCTTTTTTCCGGGAAAAAGGCAGGGGGATCCCGTTGGCAAAGCCACACCCGGGTCTTTCGGCCGATGCAATCATACAGCTATCCTGGAGAATACGGCGCTCCCGTACTGGCCGCTCAACTCGTCAAATACCGGCTCTCCGACGAAGAAGGTGTAGATCTCGTCAGCCTTCTCCACCGGGTCGATGTCTGCGAACCGGTCAGGGTAGAGCACCGTGCCGATGAAATACGCGTCCGCAAGCACGGTCTCGTAATTGATGCTATAGAAGTTGTACGGAAGGACGCCGTAGACCCTGCCCTCTTTCACCGCAGAGAGCCCCCGAAGCGCAGGATCCGTCTTCAGCTGCCCGATGGCGCCTTCGTTGTCCGCCTGGATTGTCCCCGCATCGATGAAGATGTATTCGGGGTCCCAGTCGACGAGGGCCTCTTTGGCCACGTCGACGTGTGCCGTGCCGAGGCCGGACGCGACGTTATCTGCGTGCACCCAGAGGAAGGGGGGATACGCGGGCTCGGTCGAGATGATCCCGTGGGCGCCTGCCGACGAGACCCCGCCGATATACACCTGCTTTCGTTCATCCGCAGGGATGTCGGCGGTACGCTCTTCGAGGTCTGCCATCGTCGCCTCGATATAGGTAATAACCTCCTCCGCCCGGTCTTCCCTGCCGATTGATGCGCCTATCACGCGAAGACCGGCGTACATATCGGCTTTCTCGGCTTCGTCGCGGAGTGAGCCGTACGGAAACGCAACGACAGGGATCCCGGTCTTTTCCTGGAGGGTGTCGGCTTCTGCCCCGCTTGTACCATACGCTGTCCCTGTCGAACCGGTCTTGAAGACCAGGTCGGGGCCGATCCCGATC
>JAHDSI010000188.1 GCA_018432765.1 Methanoregulaceae archaeon
ATCGGAAAAAAAGCCGGGAGCGATCACACGTCCCCGGCTACCCCTGCATCCAGTCTTTCCCTGCATTGCGGACAGAAATCGCGTCGTTTCCTGTCGAGATCGTCCAGGGTGAGGGGATTGTGCATGATACAGTCCGGCTCCCTGCAGTGATCGAGCCCGAAGAGGTGGCCCAGTTCGTGTGCGCCCTCCTTGCAGAGGCGGTCGAGGAGATCGTCGTCGTCCCTCCGCCGGCCATAGTACGAGTTGTCGAGGCGGGAAGACGAGACGACCGCGGAACCCGTGGATGGCCGGGCAAGCCCGAAGAGGAACTCGGCCCCCACCATGAAGAGATCCTCAGAGATGACGAGAAGGACCGGTTCTGCGACAGAGAGTCGCCTCTTGTAGACGTCGAGCCCGTCGAGGACGACCCTCGCGTCTGTCTGGCGTCGCGATCCCGTGTACCCGTTCAGCACGAGAGGATTCTCCAGCACCTTTACGTCCATATCCATGATATTCGACAATTCCCTTGAAACAGGGAGCTGGAATCCCGGCGGGGCCGCGGCATCCCAAAAAATAAGGATCTCCATTACCCACTATATCTGTCAATGGGGCGCCATAAACATATTGAACGGTGTATCGGCGAATATATCGCCAGGAACTACAGGAAGGTTGCGGAGATCGGTGTCGGAAGAAATTTCGGGGCGGCAGCAATCATACGTGACGCCGGCAGATCGATCTTCTGCACCGATATAACGCCCGTGGCCCCCGGGGTCACCAGGGACGACGTCTTCTCCCCTGACCTGTCGCTGTACCGGGGCCTCGACCTGATCTACTCGATACGCCCTGCAGAAGAGATGGTTCCGCCGATGATCTCGATTGCCCGGGCTGTAGACTGTGACCTTCTCGTGTACCACCTCGGCTTCGAAGGCCACGGCGACGGCGGAGAGATCGTAGAATGCGGGGTTGTTCTCCACCGCTATCATGCCCGTCAGAACCCGTCGAAGAGTGTCTTCTGAGACTTTTCCGGCGCCTCGACCTTCTCCTCCCGGGACGCGCTCGCCGGTCTTTCCACCGGCTGTTCTTCGGCTCGTTCCGGTTTTTCCTGTTTCGCAGCTCGCTCCTTCTTCCTGCGGGACTCCTTCTCCTCTGATACCCGCTCTTTCTCCGCCTCCCGTTCCATCGCCTGGACCTTCTTGACTACTTCCTGCGAACGCGCCCTGTCCTGCAAGATCAGGTTCAGTTCATCCACGTCCAGCGAAAATTCCCGTGCATAGTGGAGGGGGTCATGATCGACCAGCATGGAGAGCGGGCTCATGTACGTGTCCCGGAACTCCTCCCGTGGCATGTGGAGACCGGATGAGAGTTTCTGCGTGAGGCCAAGGCGGAGGGTCTTCTGCTTCCTGTACGTGCCCATCTTTCTCCAGCGGGCAGGGGGCATTATCCGGGCATGGATACCCTTCCCGTCCGCTGCGGCGGAGACGCCGAGAACCATGAGTGCCGTGGCATATCTCCAGAGGGTGTAGTACTGGTTCCGGTATGTATATCCAATATATTCGTCAGAACGGGAGAGAGCAGAGTAGCCCTCTGCAACCATCTCCTGGTCCTTCAGGTGATGGATATTTGCTTCCAGCCATTGCTCGATGGTGTCAGGCGTCTCATCCACCTCGTACGAGATACGCATCAGTTCTTCGCCGGCGGGTGACCCGAAGACTGCGCTGACGAGGTCGAAGATGCTCGACCTCTGGTCTTTTCCTGACGTGTGGACCTCCTTTACCGTCAGGTGCTCTCTCCCGAGGGCGGACGCGTAGAGCATGTTGACCGCCGCCCGTATGTCTCCCCCTGCAGATTCGGCAAGCTCTCTCAATGCGGCTTCTTCGCAATCGATCCCTTCGGCCGAACAGATGTAGCGGAGCCTGGGAACGATCGAACGTGCGGGAAGAGCCCTGAACTGGACCGTATCGCAACGTGACCGCAGCTCCGACGACAGGCCGTAGAGGTCGTTTGCAACCAGTATGACCGGCTGTCGGGCGTTTTTTATGACGTCGATGATTGCCCTGGCACCACCCCTGTCGGCCGTCCCCTGCAGGTTGTCCGCCTCGTCGAGCAGGATGAGTTTTTGGGATGCCCCTGACAGGCTGGCTGTCAGGCTGCTGCTGCCTGCCACCTTCTCGATGACGCCTTTCGTCCGCTGGTCACTGGCATTGAGCTCGATTACATCCCATTGCATCTCGTTTGCCAGCGCGTGTGCGCTCGAGGTCTTCCCGGTGCCGGGCTTTCCGTACAGGATAAGCGGCTTTTTGTCCCTGCTCCAGGACTGCGCCCACTCCACCATCTGCCGTATTGCAGCGCTGTTTCCCACCAGATCTTCAAGGCGGCGGGGCCTGTATTTCTCCGCCCAGTCCATGCCAACAGGTACGACCGTATATCAAATAAATTATCTCTGATGATGGTCTATTCATAGTTAAGAGAACCATTTACATGAGTGCTATTGAAAGAAACCGCTGTTCTACCGCAGAGATCGCAACGGTAGTACGGGAGTATGAAGGGGTCGTCAGGAAACACGCCATCGGTGAGATGGTGAAGGCCATCCGGATAGATTCCCCCGATATCATCGCCTCTTTCGGGGAAGATGCTGCGGTTATCGATCACGGGGACGAGGTCCTCCTGCTCGCGGCCGACGGCATCTGGAGCAGGCTGATGGAAGCGGATCCCTACTGGGCCGGTTATTGTTCAGTCCTTGTAAATATTCATGACATTGCTGCCATGGGTGGAAGACCCCTCGCGATGGTGGACGTATTCTCCATCGCCAATTCGGCAATACAGAAGCAGTGTATCGCCGGGATGCATGATGCATCGCTCCAGTTCGGCGTGCCCATCGTCGGGGGGCATCTCCATCCCGATACGCCGTACAGTGTCATCGATGTGGCGATACTGGGTGTCGCCAGGAAAGGTGCGGTCATCTTTTCCCACACTGCAGACGTTGGCGACAGGATCGTGGTCGCCGTGGATACGACCGGGCGGGTCCATCCCTCGTGCATCCTCAACTGGGACTCGGTCACGATGAAGTCTCCCGAATATGTGAGGGCACAGATCAGGACGCTTGAGTCCCTTGCAACGGACGGGCTTGTCACTGCCGGCAAGGATATCAGCAACCCGGGAGTAATCGGAACCCTCGGGATGCTCCTCGAGGTGAGCGGGAAAGGGGCCAATATCGATCTCGATGCGATCCCCCGGCCGAACCTCCGCGCCAACAACATGACGTTTGAACAGTGGGTGCGGATCTATCCTGGCATGGGGTTTGTTCTCACGGCCAGGGACGAGAACGTGAGCGAGGTCGTCAGGCGGTTTTTCGATGTGGGCATGACCGCGAAGGTTATCGGGACGGTGGATTCTTCCCGCGAACTGAGGGTGTCGTACAACGGCGACAACTCGTCGGTCTTCGATTTCACCCAAAACGGCATCATGAGGCTCTTTTCTGACGACGGATCCTGTAAATGACTGCAATCGGAATCGGAATCGGCAACGACCCGGACAAGGTCATACGAAGTATCGCGAAGGTCCCGGTAGCGTCCGATATCGTCTGTTATTGCACACGGGAGGCATGTGCCGGAAGAGCGGACCCTGAAGGGTTCCGGGTATCTGACAACCCGTCACTGTCGCTTATCGGCGATCTCGTGTCCGGACGGATCGGTGCCGCCATCAGGGGGTCTCTGCCGGCGAACGAGACACTCTCGGCACTGAAGGCGGCAACTGGAGTCGATCACCTGGAGAGGGCCGCCCTGCTTGAGACAGCGGACGGGCGAAAGTTCTTCCTGGCTCCTGTCGGAATCGACGAGGGATGGACTGTTGCGGAGAAGATCGTCCTTGCAGGGAAGATAAAGAAGATCGCAGCCGGTTTTGGGTTGTCCGACAGGGTTGCGGTTCTCTCTGGCGGCAGGTTCGGCGACATCGGAAGACACCCTGCAGTCGACAGGACGATGGCAGATGCAGAGCTCGTCGCCAGGCTCTGCGGTGGACGGCATTACGAGATCCTGATCGAGGACGCGATCCGTGAATGCGGGATCGTTCTCGCACCAGATGGGATTTCCGGTAATTTGATCTTTCGTACATTGACCTTTTTGGGATCGGGTCACGGTCATGGCGCACCTGTGCTAAATATCGATTATATCTTTGTGGATACTTCGCGCGCATCACCAGACTATACGAATGCGATTCGACTGGCGGAATCACTCTTAATGTCAGTATGAGTCGATTAATTCCGTTGAAATTGGAAATTATCGGAATTCTATCGTTTTTGAAAAATCAGAAAGCCGATGATTGCCGGCATGACCGGATGCCTTCACAGAGTTCCCCGATGGATTAATTGAGGAAAAATTGGTCCCAAATCACGAAATGTTTAAATATTTCCTGATACACCTTTGAATTGAGGTAAAATACAATGGCAGATTTACCTATTGCTGCAGTTGTGAGAATTGCAAAGAAGAATGGTGCTGAGAGAGTTGGAAGCGACGCCGCTGCCGCGCTTGTAGCGAAGGCAGAGGATTACATCGCGAACCTCACCAAGGAAGCCAACAGGCTTGCTCTCCATGCGGGCAGAAAGACGATCAAGGAAGAGGATGTCGAGCTTGCGGCGAAGTCCGCATAAATCTCATCCTTTCCCGTAGAAACCCACGACCGTTCGAATAGGGAATACAAATCAAGGTGGCATCAAATTCCTTTTCTCGCAGGCAATTGGACTACCGAAGGGTATCCGTTCACTGTCATTTCAACTATCCGTTCGCTGTCGTTTCACCATCGCCCTGCGTTCCGGTTCACTCTCCGACGCTGACTTCCGGCAACCGGATATAAAATTATGCCATGCAAAAGTGAATGGCGAATTCATTATACCGAGTAACCGAAACATCGTACCGTCCTTCCACGGGGAGGATGGGGGTACTGATGACTGATTGGGTGCCGGTGTCAATTGAAAAGACCAGTTGGACAGTATCAAGCGTATACACGATGCAGCAGGGATGGTTCAGCCCGTATGGGTGATACGCTCCCTGCACCGGATTCCTGGAACAAATAGCCGGGACTGCGACAGAGAAGACTCTTTTATGGGAGCCCCCGGGTTCATTCATATCTATATGCCCGTTAGCGAATGCCCTGATGCTCTCTCATACTGGAGGACACGGGGGATCAGGCCGCGATGGGAGCCCTGCACGGAAGACACGCGAGAGACGAAGGCGGAAAGGATGGTTCGGGTGCGAGGAAGGGGGCCGGCCCGGAGATCCGAAAAAATGTATCTGGCAATAGGGCTTGAAAAGAAAATCTCTTCCCTGATCAGATTACGCCCTTGGTGCTCGGAATCTCGTCCGGGTCACGGGTAATGGTCAGTGCATCGCCCAGCGCTATCCCGAACGCCTTGAAGACGGCTTCACACTGGTGGTGATCGTTCTTTCCGTGAAACATGACATGTGCATTGATCCCTGCACGGGCACAGAGACTGTGGAAGAAATGTTCGAAGAGATCGCTCTCGATCCCACCGATCAGTTTCTGGGAGAAACAGCCCTGGAAGACAAGGTACCCTCTTCCGCCGCAGTCGAGTGCCACGGTAGCAAGGGACTCGTCCATGGGGACGATGGCATGGGAGAACCGTTTCATCCCCCTCCCGTCCCCTATGGCCTTCCTGATGGCTTCTCCGAGGACGATGCCGACGTCCTCGACGGTATGGTGTATGTCTACCTCGAGATCGCCTTCGGCCCGGCAATACATGCCAATATTCCCATGCCTGCTCATCGAGCCGAGCATGTGGTCCAAAAACGGTACGCCTGTGCCTATATCCACGTTCCCCGGGCCGTCAGGGTCAAGCCTGACATGAATCCGTGTCTCCCTGGTCTCGCGGGTCACTTCACCGGTTCTCATCTGCCTGCCTCCATGGCATCGTCAAGGCGCAACAGTCCACTGTAGAGCGCCGATCCCAGTACTACACCATATGCACCCATGGCTTTTAATCCTGCCACATCCCCGGTGCTGGAGATGCCTCCTGCGACGGTCACGGGAAGCGACGTCCTCCCGAGGAGCCGTCGCACAGGTGAAAAATCGACACCCTGCTGGAGCCCTTCCACGTCGACATTCGTGTAGAGAAGCGATCCGGCACCCCTCTCCTCGAAGATCCGGGCCCAGTCAAGGTAATCGCCGGCCGCTTCCTGCCATCCTTCCACGGCTACGTCTCCTCCCCGTGCATCGACTCCGGCCATGATACGCTCCGGTCCGAAGCTATCGGACAGTTCCGTGAGGATATCGGGGTTCCGGATTGCCAGGGTGCCGATGATGACCCTCTCGACGCCCGTGTCCAGCCAGGATTCGGCGTCGGAAAAGGACCTGATGCCGCCGCCGAGCTGGATCTCGACACCGGTCTCGGTGACAAGGTCCCTGATCACGGCGGCATTCTTCTCCGCCTGGCCGAATGCGCCATCCAGGTTCACGACATGGAGGGCCTCTGCCCCCTCGTCGAGCCAGCGGTGCGCACAGTCCAGCGGATGGCCGAATACGGTTGCAGACTCTCGTCTTCCCTGGACAAGCTGCACGCAACGCCCGTCGAGAATGTCAACTGCGGGAAATACTTTCATATCAGCGAATCATCCGTTCTATGGCCATCACCAGGATGTCCCGGGCCCCGGCCCTCTTGAGCAGGTTGATGAGCTGGTAAACCCGATCTTCACTGACCACCGCGTGGACCGCCACCAGGTCCTCCCTGGAGGCAACATCCATCACCGTCGGTCCTGAAAGGCCGAACAGGACATCCTTCACATCATCGAGGGACGAACGATTGACGTTCATCATCAGGTAGCACTGTCCCCGTGCCAGGAGGACGCTCTCCAGCGCAAGCACGATCTCCTCGATCTTTTCAGATTTCCTCTCTGCCGAATCGTGGTTGCAGATGAGGATGGTGCTCGAATCGAGGACATCATCCAGTACCCGAAGCCTGTTTGACCTGAGCGTGCTCCCTGAACTGGTCAGGTCGATGATGGCGTCCGCTATGCCGAGGTAGGGGGTCGCCTCGCATGCTCCGCCCACGGGCACGATGGTTACAGGGATGTTGTGTTTTTTGAAATATTGCCGTGAGATGTGGGGGAACTCGGTCCCTATGCGTCCACCTGCGAGATCCTCGACAGATTCTGCACCTGAATCTTCCGGAACCGCCAGGACCAGGCTGGCCTTTCCGAACTCGAGATCGAGAAGCTCCCGGACATCGACCCCCCGCTCCATGACCATGTCCCTTCCCGTGATCCCGACATCCGCAGCCCCGTTTGCGACGTATTCCGGTATATCAACGGGCCGTGCGAACAGGACCTCGATACCGGGATCGGGCGTCCGCGAGATGAGGCGGCGGTCACCCTCGTCGAGCAGGTGGAGGCCGCTCTTTTCCATGAGGTCCATGACGGGCCCTGAGATGCGGCCCTTGTTCGGGATCGCCATCCTGACCGTTGTGCGGCCCTGGCCGTCCTGGTATTCAGAAC
>JAHDSI010000224.1 GCA_018432765.1 Methanoregulaceae archaeon
GCATCCCGGTCGACCAGGGCGATGTCGTGGACGTCTTTTCCAAGGTCCATGCCCTCATGGTCTCGAAGAAGCGGGAGGGGGCGAAGGTCGCGCTTGATATCACTCCCGGCAGGAAGGGGGTGGTTGCAGGGACGCTTCTCCCCATCAAGCTCGACGACGTCGACCACGTCTTCTACCTGGAGATCTCGACCACCCGCGACGTGGCAAAGCCATACCAGATGATCCCCCGGCAGTACCACACGCTCCATGACTTCAAGGCAGAGGCAGTGAGGGCCCGGGATGGCGACTGAGATCACGATACCGGAACTCCAGGTCCTCCTCAACCTGATGAAGGGCCAGGTCGCGATCAAGTATCCCCTCTACGACTTCGATATCGCGACACTCCGGGAGTCGCCGGCAGGCTTCGTGCTCGCCGGGATGTGCACCCGGGACGACTTTGAAGAGGAGTCCGGCCGGTTCGGCGAGCTTGCCTATGACATGCCCTCGTACAACGACGTGCTCCAGTCGGTCCTCTCTGCAGGCATCCTCTCGTACCGCAACGCAGACGACTTCGAGTCGCTGAAGACGGCGTACCGGAAGATGAACCGGGAGGTCATGTTCTCCCTTGACACGAACATGCTCTATGACGGGTTCTGCTCTGCCGCACAGATCAACCCCTACCTGTTCGTGCTCGTGGACCTTGTCCGGCAGGAGATCGAGAGCGCCCTCAACACGAAGTACTCCCCGCAGGCCATCTCTCTTCTGAAGCGGTCGGCCATGTACGAGGGAGGGCTGCTCGACGAGCTGGTGAACCAGAAGATGAAGCGGTCACGGCTTGCTGCCTACGGTGCCCTCGCAGAGTTCCAGAAGATACGCGACCAGGCACGGATCGTCCCCGGTGTCGGGCCGGGAAGCACCGATACGGAGCGAAACGACCTCCTGATCGTGCAGTCGGTCAAGGCCGCCGAGAAGGACGTGTATTCGCTTCTTGTCCACCTCACCGCTGATATCAACGTCGCCGATCTCTGCATGGCGGAAGGCGTCTCGTACTTCCTCTTCGAAAAACCGCATGCGATCGACGCCAGGGATTGCACGCCCGCCCAGGCGGTAGACCTCGTCTTCCGGCTTGCGGTCGCCTTCGGCGTCGTCAAGGTCGGCCCGGCGTTCATCTACGGCGAGTACCGCGGGAAGGGGAGCAAACGGGAGAGCCTGAAGGTTGTGATCAGGAATCCGGAGATGGAGGGGGAGTTCGTGCGGGAACTTGAACTCTGCAGGAAGCTTGCCGGGCTCGGGATCGAGCGGTGATTGGATGAGATTATCGGGAATAGTGCCCCGAACGCAACCCATAACCCGGCTGGCTCCAAACCACTCACACACCAGAGAGGCAGACTTCCAGACCATGCTCACACCACCCACACCCCGGACC
>JAHDSI010000070.1 GCA_018432765.1 Methanoregulaceae archaeon
ACACCAGCTTGGATAAACTCTAACCAGTGATCGGTATCGTAAAGGAAGCCGTTATGGCTGCAAAGGGCATAACCCAGCCATGGGTTTAGGCGCAGCCGGCGGTGGAAGGTGTAGAACGACTGGTGGTGATGCTGGATGTCGAGCGAAATCTCATAGCTCACGCGTTGCACCTCACGCTCTACAGCAGGATCTTCTTTGTGCACCATCACCAGGTCAATATCAGTGGTACCGCCGATCAAGGGCTCGGACGTGAGCACCGAGCCGGTGAGATATACGGCTACGATGTCATTAGGTTTACGTGTTTGCTTACTGACGTAATCCTGAGCAAATTTGATGAGCAGCTCTTGGGTGATGCGCATGTCTTTCTCCTTATTGGGGTTTGAGCGGCAACGCTTCTTGGTAGGGGCTGAGGCGTAGTGCCTGGCGGATGCGGTTGATCACATAATCCAGATCCTCAGGGCGGGCAACAATGTTGAGTGTATCGGTCTCAATGGGCAGCAAGCGTCCCTCCCACTTGGGGTTGGCAAAGAAAGCCTCGTAAGCGCGGTTGAGCTCATCAATATAAGCCCGGTCCATATCCCGTTCGTAGGGGCGGTCACGGTGGGCAATGCGTTCCATGAGCGTATCCGTGCTGGCACGCAGGTAAACCACCAAGTTTGGCTGGGGGATTTTCTCTGCCAGTGCTTCATGCACGCGGTGATACACAGCCAGCTCATCGCCTTTCAGGTTAATGCCGGCAAACAAGGAGTCTTTATCGAAGGTGTAATCGGAGATAATCATGTGGCCGACAGCCAGAGCTTCGGGGATGACCTTATGCTGCTGCTGGTAGCGGCTGAGCAGGAAGAAGATTTGTGTTTGGAAGGCATAGCGGCTGCGGTCGCTATAAAAGTCGGAGAGGAAGGGATTCTCCTCGAACACTTCGAGCAGCAGGTCGGCAGAAAAAGCGGTGTGGACAAAGCGCGCTAAGGTAGTCTTGCCGACTCCGATAACGCCTTCGATGGCTACATACATAAGGTTAAGCTCCCAGGTGCGATTGTGTAGCTAAAATATAC
>JAHDSI010000229.1 GCA_018432765.1 Methanoregulaceae archaeon
GAGACGGGATCGAGAAGCTCTCGAAAGAGGTCTACGAGAACGACGACCCATTCTCCGATACCGCGAGGATCCAGATCGAACGGGTAAGCAGCATCAGGGAGACGCTCCATGACATCTTCAGGATCCGGTCTGCAAAGATCCTGACGCTGGCACAAAGCCAGGAGAAGGGCCAGTTCATCGACCGGGACGAGTTAAAGAAGATGATTCCAGAGGAGAGGGACATGTTCGACCAGATGGTGCTCGCGATCGAGCAGTGCCGGTGCCTCCTCATCGACGGAATGGTCCACCGGCCCCCCACGAAAGAGGGTGGAGGGGAGAGGGTCGAGCCCTGCGCGACGCTGCTCGATGAACTCTCCTCTTCCGAACCTGAATTCCTGCTCGGGCGCGTCCTCCAGGATATGGAGCCCTTCATGGGTGTCGACGGGAGGATCTACGAGCTCCAGAAGGAGGATATCGTCACCCTGCCGGAGAGGAATGCCGATGTCCTGTGTGAACGCAACATACTCTTAAATATGAACGTGGTCAAATAATACTGCTATTTGTTACCCAAAAGGGAGAGGCAAAATACATGAAAATGCCAGCAAAATTCAAGACATACTGCCCGTTCTGCCGGAGCCACCAGGTACACGAGGTCGAGAAGGTGAAGAAGAGCAAGACTTCCGGGCTTCACTGGATTGACCGGCAGAAGGCAAGAAGAGGAACTGTGGGCAACATGGGAAAGTTCTCGAAGGTTCCCGGAGGCGACAAGCCCACCAAGAAGATCAATGTACGGTACCGGTGCAGCGTCTGTGGAAAAGCCCACCTGCGCAGCGGGTTCCGTGCGGGAAAATTCGAACTTACGGAGTGATTGGATGGTAAGACAGGCGAGAGCGAACAGGAGCAGATTTATCCGGGTGAAATGCCCCGACTGCGAGAATGAACAGATCATATTCGAGAAAGCCAGCACGGTCGTGGACTGTGTCGTATGCGGAAAAGTCCTGGCCGAACCCGGCGGCGGAAAGGCACATATAAAAGCTGAAATACTGGCAGCAGTTGAGTGATTATACGATGAACGAGAGAGATTGGCCGCAGACCGGGGAACTGGTCGTCTGCACGGTCAGGGATGTAAAGGACTTCGCAGCCTTCGTGGCCCTCGATGAATACCCGGGCAGGGAAGGACTGATACCAATTTCTGAGATTGCCACGGGCTGGATCAAGTATATCAGGGACCACGTGCGGGAGGGTCAGAAAGTGGTCTGCAAGGTCCTTCACGTCGACACCAGCAGGGGTCATATCGATCTCTCGTTAAAGGACGTCAACGAGCACCAGCGGCGTGAGAAGATCCGGGAATGGAAGAACGAGTCAAAGGCGGCGAAATGGATCGGGTTTGCCGCCAAGACGGCCGGGGTCCCCGATGAAGAGATAGAGAACGCCGTATACCAGAAATACGGCGATTTATACTCGATTTTTGAGGATATCGTCACGCGGGGCGATTCTGCCTTCCAGAAGACCGGGCTCTCCGACCCGGTCAAAGAGGCCCTCGTGACCGTTGCACATGAAAATGTCAAGGTCCCGCGGGTCACCGTGAGCGGAAACCTTGTCCTCACCTCGACCAAGCCCGACGGTGTGAACATCATCAGGCGGGCGCTCCGGAGTGCGGAGCCAAAGATTCAGGACGTGGATATCGAACTCACCTACCTGGGCGCGCCGCTCTACCGCATCAAGGTGACCGCACCGGACTACAAGAAGGCGGAGAAGGCCATCGAGAAGGCCGCCGCTGCGGCCATCGGTGTCGTGGAGCGGGCCGATGGAGAGGGCAAGTTCGTCAAGAAGCCGAAATCCGGAAAGGCCACATGAAAGGACGTATCCGTCGCTGTCCGAAGGATCTTTCCTACACACTTGACACGGTCTGCCGGATCTGCGGCACGTCCACGGTTCCGGCCCATCCTGCCCGTTTTTCCCCGCAGGACCATTACGGAAGATACAGGAGAATAGCCAGATCATGGACGAAATAACCATTCGTTTTCTTGAGAGCGAGTATGGCGAAGAGATAGAAGCGCCCGTGCTGATCGAGGGGCTGCCGGGGATCGGCCACGTGGGAAAGCTCGTGGCAGAGCACATGATACGGGAGCTTGGGGCCGTGAAGGTGGCGGAGATCGAGTCCATCTTCTTCCCCCCGCAGGTGATAATCGAGGAGAACGGGTGTGTCAGGCTGGCCAACAACGAGGTCTTCTACTACCAGGGCGATGACAGGCGCTACCTCTTCCTGGTCGGGGACTACCAGAGCACATCTGCAGAGGGGCACTACCTGCTCTCCGATGCGTACCTGGACATCGCCGAACAGATGGGTGTCTCACGGATCTATACCCTGGGAGGATACGGAGTCGGGCATCTCGTCGAGGAGCCGCGTGTGCTCGGTGCGGTCAACAACCCGGGACTCCGCGACCAGGTGCACTCCGCGGGAGTGATGATCAGCAGCGACGAGCCTGGAGGGGGCATAATCGGTGCGGCAGGTCTCCTCCTTGGAATGGGCAGCCAGAGAGGGATGGAGGGCATCTGCCTGATGGGTGAGACCTCCGGGTACCTGGTCGACCCGAAGAGTGCGGCGAGCGTTCTGCGGGTGCTGACCACGCTTCTTGGAATCGAGATCGATCCCACCCAGCTCCAGCAGAGGGGGGCCGAGATGGAACACATGGTCCAGAAACTCATCGACGGAGAGCGGATCACGCAGGACGACGAGTTGCGCTACTTCGTCTGATTCATGCAGGTTTTTGCCGATCTCCACATTCATTCCCGTTTTTCGATAGCCACCTCACGGAGCATGACCCCCGGGCCGCTCGTTGCGGCTGCGCGTGAGAAGGGGCTCGCAGTCCTTGGAAGCGGCGATGCACTCCACCCTGGCTGGAGGGCGTGCTGGGAGGATTGCCCCGGACGCGAGGGGATACTCGTGGTCCCCACCACTGAAGTGGAGGATGCGTCCCGCGTGCACCATCTCATCCTGATGGAGACATTCGAAGACTTCGCATCTCTTGCCCGGGACCTTGCCCCGTACTCGAAGGACATCGGCCACTCAGGGAGGCCGCACGTGCGTCTTGGCGGAGAGGAGATCGCAGGCATGGTCCATTCCCATGGCGGCCTGATCGGCCCCGCACATGCGTTCACCCCCTGGACCTCGCTGTATGCAGCCTTCGATTCGCCGCGTCAGTGTTACGGGGACGAACCCGTGGACTTCCTGGAACTCGGGCTCTCTGCCGACAGTTCCTATGGCTGTGCCATCCCGGACCTGGCAGGCCTTCCCTTCCTCTCAAACTCCGACTGCCACAGTCCCGATACGGCAAAACTGGGCCGCGAGTTCAACCGGATCGAGGTCAGCAGGCTGACTGCCGGAGGCCTCCTTGACGCGGTCCGTTCCGGGCGTATCACCATGAATGCCGGGTTCTTTCCAGAGGAAGGAAAATACAACAGGACGGCCTGCGTCCGGTGTTTCCGGAGTTACGAACCGGACGAGGCCGGGAGGCTGAACTGGCGCTGTCCCGTGGACGGTGGCAGGATCAAGATGGGGGTCCGTGACCGTGCAAAGGCCCTCTCAACAGGGATACCACAGGAGAGGCCGCCATACCTGCACATGATCCCGCTTGCCGAGCTGATACAGAAAGTGCTCGGTACCGCATCCCCCCGGACGAAGGGCTGCAGGACCCTGTACAACCGGTTCATAGAGGCTGCTGGAGACGAGATCTCCGTGCTCCTGGACACACCGGTACCCGAGCTTCGGGATATTCACCCTGGTGTCGCCGGAGCACTGGATTGCCTCCGGGGAGGCAGGGTCGTACTCGAGGCCGGAGGCGGGGGACGCTATGGATCGTTCTCGTTTCTCTGAAGCCCAGCATCCTGCGGAAAAATCACCTCTTTTTAGAAAAATACGTATATACGGGCGATCTCATCCTCCTGCCGGAGAAAAGATATAAGGTTGCTCCCCTCAAATTTATTCCAGATGTTACAGGTTCATAGAGACATCTGTGGATATTGCGGATGCTGTGTCTCGGTATGTCCGGAAGGAGCCCTCGAGCTGATAGATGCGTATCTCGTGGTAGGAGAGGAATGCACGGGCTGCGGAATATGTGCAAAGGTCTGCCCGCTTGGAGCCCTGGAGGTCGTCGATGAAGCAGAATTATGATCTCCTGGTCATCGGCGGGGGGCCGGGCGGTGCAGTTGCAGCCCGTACTGCTGCGGAGAAGGGATTCTCGGTCTGCATGGTGGAGAAACGTCCTGCAATCGGCGTCCCGATCCGGTGTGCGGAGGGGATCGGAAAGGATGTCCTCTCGGAGTTCATCACGCCTGATTCGAAGTTCATCTCCGCCGAGATAAAGAGGGCCAGGCTGGTGGCGCCGGACAGCACCTCCATGATGCTCGAATCGGAGATGGCCGGGAGCAAAGTCGGCTATATCCTCGACCGCAAGGTCTTCGACCGCGAGCTGGCCTGGCAGGCAGCCGACGCCGGAGCGGATGTGTTTGTCAAGACACGGGCCAGCGCCCCGATCATCGTCGGCGGCGAGGTGAAAGGGGCGACGCTCGAACACTGTGGGACGCGGCGTGAAGTACACGCAGACATCGTCATCGCTGCAGACGGCGTCGAGTCCAAGTTCTCCCGCTGGTGCGGCATGAACACGACGGTCCCGGTTCGCGAGATCATGAGCTCTGTCCAGTACCTGATGACCGATATCGATATCGACCCCCACACCACCGTCTTCTTCCTCGGAAACGAAGTCGCTCCCCAGGGCTACCTCTGGATCTTCCCGAAAGGCGAACGCAGTGCGAACGTCGGGATCGGGATCAGCGGAAAGAAGAGCGGGGCGGGGCACAGGGCACGCGACTACCTCGACCGGTTCGTCTCGGCCACGTTCCCGGAAGGCAAGACGATCGAGTGCGTCGTCGGCGGCGTATCGGTCTGCAAACCGCTTGAATGCACGGTGGCCGACGGGCTCATGGTCATCGGCGACGCTGCCCGCGTGGTAGACCCCCTGACCGGCGGCGGGATCTACAATGCCATGTTCACCGGAAAGCTGGCGGTTGAAGTTGCCGAAAAGGCGATCGAGGCCGGGAACTTTTCGAAGAGCGCTCTCATGGACTACGACACCCGGTGGAGAGAGTCTTTCATGGGAAAGGCGATCGCACGCAATTACCAGATCAAGGAGTATTTCGTCACCCTCTCGGACGAGAAACTCAATGCGCTGATACAGTCCGCGTCAAAGATGAACCTGTCGGAGTTTTCCACGCTTGCCCTTATCAAGGAACTGATCAGGAGGAACCCGAAACTTCTCACCGAGCTTGCCGCCCTGCGGGCATCACTCGGGTGACTTCTGGAGCTGCCTGTTCAGCAGCTCGAGACAATCATTTTCTGCTTCTTTCTTGGTAAAGACCGTTATCGTGTCACCCGGCCGGATCTTGACCGTACCGCTGGGGATGATCAGCTCGCCGCCAACCCTTCGTATTGTGATGAAGACAAAGTCCTTGACCTTGAGTTCCCGGATCTCGTGGTCGACGATGGGAGCACCTTTCTCGGCAACCACCTCGAAGATGGTCCCGCCGGGGATGGATGCCAGCTGCTGGAGCTGCGGGTTCTCGGCCCAGTAATACAGCCGTGTCGCCACCAGCTCGTCGGGATTCTCACTGATCTTGACGCCCACCTCCTTGAAGAGGTCGGAGTGTTCCTTCTGGTTTACAATCGATACCACGTTCGTGACATCGAATCGCTTGGCAAGCCAGCAGGTCATCAGGTTGACAGAATCGTCACTTGTAGTGGCAATGAGGGCGTCTGCCCTGTCGATCCCGGCATCCTCGAGAATTGATTTGTCTGTTGCATTGCCGGTGATGGCCAGTACATCATAGTGCTCGAGCATCTCGCTGCAGCGCTGTTCGTCACGGTCGATGATAACAACGTTGTTCCCGTGTTCCACAGCCAGCTGGGTCAGGGTCCTCCCGATGCCGCCCAGGCCGACAATGATGATATACATGCGTGTACGGTTTACCACCAGGAGCATTATAATATGTGCACGCATGCAACCTCTCCTGCAGTGTTGTGCGGCGTTGACGAGGCAGGGAAGGGTGCGGTTCTCGGGCCGCTGGTGGTCGCGGCAGTTGGAGCAGACGACCAGGATGAACTTGCGGGAATAGGGGTGAAGGACTCGAAAGTCCTCCCCCCTGCCAGGCGGAAGGAACTGTGCGAGATTATCTGCTCGCGTTACCCCTACA
>JAHDSI010000174.1 GCA_018432765.1 Methanoregulaceae archaeon
ATCGCGCTCGGCTCGACGTGTCTCTTTGCCTGGTCGAAATCGTCGGAGGTGACCCTGAGGTCCTCCAGGAGTTCGCCGGGGATCTCCTCTTCGAGATCGATCTTCGGAATTATCTTTCGGAGGGCGTGCATCGCAGCCTCCTTCACCAGCAGTGCGATGTCGGCGCCGACAAACCCGTGGGAGGTATCCGCGTACTGCTCCAGGTTTACGTCTTCTGCGAGGGGGACACCACGCGTGTGCACCTGGAAGATCTCCATGCGGCCTTTCTTGTCAGGGATACCGATCTCGATCTCCCTGTCGAACCGGCCACCACGCCGCAGGGCGGGATCGATGGCGTCGGGGATGTTGGTCGCAGCGATCACGATCACCTGCCCCCGTGCCTTCAGGCCGTCCATCAGGGAGAGGAGCTGGGCCACAACCCGGCGCTCCACCTCGCCCTTGGTCTCTTCCCGCCTTGGTGCGATGGAGTCGATCTCGTCGATGAAGAGGCTGGTCGGGGCATTCTCCTGCGCCTCTTCGAATACCTCACGGAGTTTTCCCTCGCTCTCACCGTAGTACTTGCTCATGATCTCGGGCCCCGAGAGGGTGATGAAATGGGCGTCGACCTCGTTTGCCACGGCCTTGGCTATCAGCGTCTTTCCTGTCCCCGGCGGGCCATAGAGGAGCACTCCCTTGGGGGGCTCGATTCCGAGGCGCTCGAAGAGCTCGGGATGCCGAAGCGGGAGTTCTATCATCTCCCTGACCATCTCGAGTTCGCGTCCGAGACCCCCGATATCTTCGTAGTGGACGTCGGAGACGCCTTCCTTTACGCCCTCCTCAGGCTTGTACGGCGTCTCCTTGAGTTCGATCTGTGTCTCGTCGGTCACGATGGCGATCCCCTTCGGTGAGACCTTGGCAATCACCAGTGTTATCGGGTTTCCGATGACATCGACCCGCAGCTTCTGGCCTTCCATCACGGACCGGCCACGCAGAACCCGTGACAGGTACTGTTCGCCGCCCACAAGCCGTATCGGCTGGGTCGGCTGGATCACCACTTTCTTCGCAGCCCCGACCTCTGCCTTGCGGATGCGGATCCGTTCATCGACTCCGGTTCCGGCATTGCTCCTGATGGTTCCGTCTATCCTGAGTATTCCCTGGTTGGTATCCTGGGGAAATCCAGGCCACACGATCGCGGTGGCCTTTCTCTTGCCCTGTATCTCGATAACATCGCCGCTCACAAGCGACAGATCCCTCATGATCTCTATGCTTAGACGGGCAATCCCCCGCCCGGCGTCGTCCCTGGCCGCCTCTTTTACAATAACTTCAACATAATCTCTATCTGACATGGCAATCTGTCCTGGTTCACAGGTTTACTTAAAGTTAGTGTATTATAGTATATAAATATTGTGCTAAAACAGAGAATCTCTCAAACCTTGATTACGTCCTTTTCCGTGACAATGATGTCCATTCGGACGTCGTTTTCGTCGGCAGGAATCAGATCCATCTCCTGGCAGGAGAATGCCACACCTATCTTCTCCATGTGGGGGTTTTTCGAGAGGAACCGGTCATAATACCCGGCACCGTACCCGAGGCGGTGACCGTGCCGGTCGAATGCCATCATGGGAACGACGACAACCTTCACATCGGCGGGATCGGCCGGAACCTCGTGGCCGACAGGTTCGGGAACCGAGAACGTGCTTGGGGACAGCACGTCCATGGTATCGAGGTACGAAAGGCGAAGCCTCCGCCCTTCTCTCTCTATGATGGGAACGACGACCCTGATCCCCCGTTCAAGGAGCCCGGAGATAAGAACGCGGGTGTCGACCTCCCTCTCCTTTGAGGCATAGACCATGACCGGGCTCTCCCCGTCCAGGATATGCAGGAGGCTTGAACAGATCTTCCTGCTCCATCCCGATGTATCCTCTTTCGAAAGCGAATCCCTTGTCAATCTGGCCTTTTTGCGGACACCGTGTTTTCCGCCGCTCATCTGGATATAGTGTTGTGTAAATGGCAAGATAATGATACCCCTGCAGGTACGGGACGCCCGGACTGCGCAGGCGGCCTCCTGCAGGAATGCTTCACGCGCCACCGGTATTCCTGCAAATCCTTAAATATCACGTCCTGCAATGTGCCGGTAGAGGTGAAAAAATTGCCGTACACGTGGAAAAAGAAGCTCGATGTCGACGAGACCGTCGTTGTTCTCATGAACGTCCTCGACAGCAAGCCCGAGCTCCCGAACTGGCTGGTAAACACCATTGCAGGTGCGATCAGGGACTCCGATCCTGCACTGGTGAAATATTTCTTCGATGAAGTCAGGAAATTCGCACCCGGAGCAATGAAATTCTTCGAAGAAGACTCGACACGGACAGGATGACGCCCGGACGGACAGGATCAATCTGATCCTGTCAGTGCCCCGGTTTTTCTGAATGACTGCCTTCACGCTGTTTTGCATGGGGTCAGAAATGAGGGTATCTTCTGTCCCGGTTCGGGCATTCCCATCACCTTCCGGGCGTCTTTTTGGAGGGTGAGTGCCCCGGTAACAGTCTCTTCCAGGATCGCCCGCGATGAAAAAAAGTTAGAATGAGAAGTGCCTGTTCACGATCTTTAATGCGCAGTAGTCCCCGCACATCGTGCAGGCATCCGTATCGGCAGGCATCCGCTCGTTCCGTATCTCTCGTGCCCGCCCGGGATTCATCGCCAGCTGGAACTGTCGCTCCCAGTCGAGATCCCTTCGTGCATGGCCCATCTCGAGATCAGCGTCACGTTTCTTGAGCTTTATCATGTCACCGACGTGTGCGGCGATGCGGGAGCTGATGACGCCTTCGTACACCTCCTCGGGTGTCGGAAGCGCAAGATGTTCTGACGGGGTGACGTAGCAGATGAAGTCGGCACCATAGGCAGACGAGAGCGATGCCCCGATTGCCGCCACCCGGTCATCGTAGCCGGGTGCGATATCGGTCACCAGCGGACCGAGCATGTAGAACGGTTTCCTGTTGGTGACCCGCTTCTGGAGGATCACGTTGGTCTCTATCTCGTCGATCGGGATATGGCCCGGACCCTCTATGATGACCTGGACTCCCTGTTCGTGCGCCCTGTCACCAAGTTCGGCGTTGATGATAAGCTCCTGTATCTGGGCCCTGTCTGTCGCATCGTGGACCGCACCTGCCCGCATACCGTTCCCGGTGGAGAGGGTCACTTCATGCTCCTTCATGATCTCCAGGAGGTAATCGAACTCGGAATACAGCGGGTTCTCCTTCTCGTTGTGCAGCATCCATGCGGTCATGAACGCTCCGCCCCTCGAGACAAGACCCCCGTGGCGGCCCTGGTTTCTCAGGCGCTTGACGGTCTCCCAGTTGATCCCGGTGTGGATGGCCATGAAGTTGGTTCCCAGTCTGGCCTGTTCTGCCGTTATCCTGAAGAGGTCGTCCTCCTTCATGTGCACGACCGCACCCTCCTTCCTGGCCGCCTCGATGAACGCCTGGTACAGCGGGACACTCCCCACCGAGAGCGTGGTGTTTGCAATGACCTGCCTGCGGATATCCAGGAAATCGCCGCCGGTAGACAATTCCATCAACGTATCGGCACCTGCACGTTCAGCCTGGCGGGTCTTCTCGATCTCCATGGCGACGTCCACGATATCTGACGAGGTGCCGACGGATGCATTGACCTTTGTCCGCAGCCCTTCCCCGATACCGCACAGTTTCACCTTGCGGTAGGGTGACACCGGGATGACGATATGCCCCTCTGCTATCCCCCGCCTGATATAATCCTCGGTGACGCCTTCTGCCCTGGCAACCTCTTTCATCTCTTCGGTGATTCGGCCTGCCCTGGCATCTTCTACGAGACTCATGGTATAGCTGTTCGTGAAAAGACACTATAAAGGCTCCTTTTGAAAATCAAGGACTAAATTTTGCTTGTTCTCTCAACAAGTAAATTTGATTTGCGTTTTTTCAAGTTTTTTTGATGAGATGCAGCGCCCACGGGCCGGGAACGGACCCCGGTACTGATGCATGCTATCTCCTGGTCCGCCGGAGGAGCGCAACCGCCGCCTGGTTGATGAAGGCTTCCAGCAATTCCTTGTTTGCCAGATCTTTCCCCCGTTCAAGCACGATAACGACAGTCCCGAAGTATTGGTCCAGGTGCCCAAGTTTCATTATGTAATTTTTCTCGATACCAAGGCACTTCTCAAGGGATCTGCATACCTTTTCCGGTAATCGGTGGGAAAGATGGAAAAATATGGGTGGCCCCTCCTCCAGTCGCGTTCCAAAGACTTTTTTTTCGGGATCCCGGGAAAAGGTCATACCTATCGGGTTGATTCCAAGTTTCTGCAAAACTTTTAGATTTCCCGGTTTTGCAGCGATTGACCTGACGGTTGCACTGTCTGTGTTAGTATCAAATATGACCGTTGCAACAAAGGCGCAATCGGAGATGCCCATGATTGTTTCACCTATATACTGGAAAATATCGGTGTCGCAGTCCATCTCGATTAAATCCATTGCGGTACGTGAGAGAACCTTCAGGTTTTGTACCTGTTTTCGTTCACGTGCGAGGCTTTGCCTGAGGTTGTCATCAGCGATCTTCCACTCGATTGCGATCGCAGCCTGCCTGATGAACGCCTCGATGAGACCCCTGTTCGGGAGGGGCGTTCCATGGGGGAGGGATATCCCGACATCTCCCACGATCCTGCCCCTGGAGACGAGGCCCATCAGGTACGAGTCGATCCCCCCGAATGAGGCCTCCTCGATCCTCTGGCAGACATCCTCGGAGAACTGCATGTGGAGAAGCCGGTAGATCGATGGGGCCCTGACGAGGGTCCGGCGCTGGAGAAGTGCCGCCGTCTCTTCGAGTTCGATGGGGAATACCATATCCACGAATCTCTTTCCCAGTATCTCGTCCAGTTGCCTGATGGAGTCGGTGTCCCCGACGACGCTCCTGATCCGGAGGGTGCTTTGTTGCAGGTCAATAAGACCGACCCATGCCAGGAACCCGGGTGCAAGGGAGTAGACGCGGCGGGCTGTGTATTCGAATATATCGCCGGTCTCTTCCATGTCCCGGAAATCCCTGCTGGCCTGGGCGAGAAATTCCAGCTCTTTGATGTACTTGTTGATCTTTGCGGCAGCTTCGTGCTTCTCGGTGTTGTCCCTGCCCACGCACTGGTATTCCGACGGATTCCCGGAATCATCATGGAGTGCGCGTATGGTCCATGCGTTCCACCGAATTTCGCCGGAGGTATGCTCTATCCGGCATTCGAAGAAGGGGGCTGGTTTGTCCGGTTCAAGCGAGTTGAGGGCGCGATTCAAGAACTGTATATCATCTTCGAGCATACACGGTGCGAACGGCTGCCCGACGAGTTCATTGCTCTCTTTCTCCAGGTACCGGGCATATGCATCGTTTACGAACGTGGTGGTCATGTCGGGGCGGAACCGCACGATGAACTCGGTCTGATCCTCCACGATACCCCGGTAACGCGCCTCGCTCATCAGCAGGCGATTCTGGAATGAGACCTGGTCGGTGATATCTTCAAGAATCAGCGTGATGCCCTGGCTTCCGTCCTCGAAACCGGTCAGTACCTGTTTCATGCGGAGATGCACCTCACGGTTCCCGAGCGTGCAGCTGATCTCGCGGTCCTGCTGCGCAACGGGGGGCGATCCTTCGGGTGGGAGGTAGTCCCGGAGAGTCTTGATAAAGGGATTTTGGAGGTCTTTCAGCTGTATTCCGACCAGGCAGTCCCTGTTAATCTTCAGGAGATCGAGGATGGCCTGGTTGACCATCAGGATCCGCCGCTCTTCATCCAGGACGATGACGAGGTCTGAAGAGAACTCGAGCATCGCGGAGATGGGTAGCCTGTGCGAGAGGAAATATACCTTTGCGGCCCCGATCCTCTGCATCTCAACCTCTCCGGCGACGAGAAGCATATCAAGGTATCGTGATATGAGGTTCCGGTTCATCTTCATCTCAGAGGTGATATCTGAGATACTCATCCCTCTGGGATTCTGTTTGATGATCTGCTTGATTTGGTTCATCCTCTCCCGATCAAGCACGCTCATTGTCATCACCTGACTTTTTTATCATAAAAATATTTGTATAGGTTTTCAGCAAAATTTTCAGGATATATTGATTGTTTTGGCATATCAACTATAATTATTTACACCATCTCACCGATCCCCTTTTCGAAGCCGTGTCACCTTCACGGTATCGATGGATCCGGTCTGCAGGTATCAATTTCAGTTTCCAGGGGACAATCGAATTTATATAAATATATTATAAAAAATATAAAACTTGCAGCAATCTATATATAAATACGTATGCCAATCACTTCCGAACGTCAGAGTATGATTGCAGACCAATATTGCGTTCATTGCGGGCAAAGGGTTAATATAAAGGGGATTTTACTATCTGTCGGTCACAGTACAAACAGATGGGAGATCCTGTGGCCGGGGGGGGAAAAATGAACATAACAAGCCAGAACGGCTTTTCCAACAGGGCGAATTACCTGGTCAGGCAGGCACAGGAGAGGGCAATGAATGGTGATCACGAGACTGCGGTGAATTACTTGAAAGAGGTAGTGGATAGGGAACCACAGCACGCCGCGGCATTCACCATGCTCGGAGACTGCCACGACTGCCTTGGCCAGTATGAACAGGCGATTGCATATTACTCCCAGGCACTGGGAATAGACCCTGACCATGCCGATGCATGGTTCAACAAGGGTATGACCCTGAAGGTGCTCGGGCGCACTGAGGAAGCTGTCCAGTGCATAGAGAAGTCAATCGAGCTCTATTGCGGCAGATAGGCATTCGACCAGCACCCTGAACAGATCAACTTTCGACAGACAACGTGGGATACATCGCGGTGATGATATGAAAAGAATCCGCCGTTCTTTTCATATCCGGCAATATCACCCGATCTTTTTTCCCGCAGGTGTCCGGACAACCACGTAAAATATCACTCCTGGAATACGATTCCATACAACAAAAGAACCGGGCGGTCTCTGTTACGTTTTTTGGGGTTTTTAAAAAGCGATAATCGGGATCCTGGCTATCTCAAAGGGAATCATCCCGGAAAGATCCGCCCGGATCCCACCGCCGGTATCGGCACCTTGATCCCCGTCTCCTGCCTTTCGAATCACCATCCCTGCCCTCTTCTTTTCGTCAGATTCCATACATTCAAGAAACGTCCCGGACCATAGTATACACAGTAGTGATCTGATGAAAGTCAATTATGGCGGCTTTGTTGACCTGAGCACGATAGACTGGCCGGGAAGGGCCGTGTGCACAGTTTTTTTCCGGGGGTGCCCTCTCCGCTGCTCTTACTGCCATAACGCAACCATCCAGGCAGGGAGCGATCTCCGCGATATCAACGAGATCCTCGACGCCATTCGGGACGCACGAATGCTGGTATCAGGCGTGATCTTCTCGGGAGGAGAGCCCACCATGCAGGCAGAACCCCTCGTCGCCCTTGCCGGGGCGGTAAAAGAGATGGGTCTTGCCGTGGGGGTCCAGACCAACGGATACTTTCCGGACATGCTTGCCCTGCTGATCGACGGGGGACTCGTAGACCGTATCGCCCTCGATTACAAGACACGCTGGGAGGGATTCAGCAAGAGGTGGGAGGGATATGCCGAGAAGTGCGCACACGACTATACCACCCAGGCTGCCCGTTCCTTAAAGATCTGCGACGAGGCCAGCCAGTCGGGAAGGCTCTCCGACTTCGAAGTGGTGCTCACCATATTCGGCGGCAACGAAAAGGAGGTGCTCGAGATCGCTGGCCACCTGCCGCGGGGCACCCTGGTCCTCCAGCAGGGGGTCTTCAAACGGTTCTGGAAGGACTGGGAAGAGACAGGGAACGGAGACCTCTCCGACGAAGAGATCGCCAGCCAGCGCCAGCCGCTCACCGTCGGGGAGCTGGAGCATCTTGCATGAAAGATCCACAGGCTGGGACGGACGATCAAGATCCGTACCCATGAAGGCGGAGAGCTTGTGTATGAAGGTCATAGGAGTCGTCGGGCTGCCTGCAAGTGGTAAAGGCGAGTTCTCCCGTATCGCCGGGTCGATCGGCATCCCGGTGGTCGTGATGGGCGATGTCATCAGGCAGGCGGTCAGGGAGGCCGGCCTCCCGGTGACTGACGAGAATCTTGGGAACGTCGCCACCGGACTGCGTGAGAAGGACGGCATGGCGGCCATCGCACTCCGGTGCATACCGGTGATCGAGTCCCAGCACTCGCCGGTTGTCCTCGTGGACGGTATCAGGGGGGATGCCGAGGTCGACCTGTTCAGGGCGCATTTTGACCATTTCCTGCTGATCGGAGTAGACGCTCCCTTCGAGGTCCGGCTCGCCCGGCTCTCCGTGCGGGGCCGTGGCGACGATATGAGCCGGCCGGAGGAACTGGCCCTCCGTGACAGGCGGGAGATCGGGTGGGGGCTTTCGCGTGCCCTTGAAGAGGCCGATTATACCATCTGCAACGATGAAACGATCGAGGAGTTTGAAGCACGATCGAGGGAGATCCTGGAAGAGATCCTGGAGGATGCATGAGGCAGAAGATCTATTTCTCCTCGTCTTCCAAGGTCTGGGACTCGATAGAGTGGGTATACGGGATCGGGGAGGCAGGCTTTGACGGCTGGGAGATCGTGGCGGACGGCAACTACCGGCTTGACGACCCTGTCAACGTCCGGCGGATCGACGATGCCATATCCCGGACAGATCTTGGGATCACCGTGCACGCACCCTACGGTGACCTGAACCTTGCAACCCTGAACTACCCTATCTGGAGAGAGTCGATCCGCCAGATCTGCACGTGCATCGAAAAAGCGTCTTCCTGGACAGATATCGTCACTATTCATCCGGGATACCTCTCGCCGGTGGGCAAGATGATGCCAGGGAAGGCGTGGGAACAGCAGAAGATGGCTTTAAAGGAGATCGGTGCC
Source organism: Methanoregulaceae archaeon (assembly GCA_018432765.1). GTDB lineage: Archaea > Halobacteriota > Methanomicrobia > Methanomicrobiales > Methanospirillaceae > SD8. The sequence goes on from JAHDSI010000174.1 coordinate 8,904, forward strand.
TGTGCGCTGGAACATTCCGTCACTGCCTGCCTCGAGAACATGATATCGATAAAGGAGTTTCTCTGCCGCGTTCCATCAGAACTCCTCGGCATGACCGGGGACATCGAGGGCGTGGGGATCACCATAGACCTCGGGCATGCACACACGATGGGAAAGGTGGCAGAGTTCCTCCCGTACCTCTCCCGTGCCAATCACCTTCACATCCATGACAACCACGGGGAGAGCGACGAGCATCTTGCGCTCGGAGCGGGAACGATCGACTGGGAGGTCGTCGGCAGGCAGATAGCACGGGATTACCGGGGAATCGCAGTCGTTGAAGGGAGATCGCTTGAAGAGGGAAAGGAGAGCCTCCAGCTCGTGAAGGGGTGGTTTTGATAAGCGGCGAGACCCTTCACGTCTATTTTCTCGGAACTGCTGGTGCGCTGCCCACCCCGATGAGGAATCCGCCCTGCTTCATGGTCAAGCGGGGGTCGGACACGCTCCTCTTTGACTGCGGAGAAGGGAGCCAGCAGCAGATGATGCGGGCAAGGACCGGGTTTTTAGTGGACGCGATCTTCATCACGCACTGGCATGCGGACCATTTCCTCGGCATCATCGGGCTCGTCCAGACACTCTCCTTCATGGGCAGGAGGGAGCCCCTTCCCGTATATGGTCCTGAATGGGTCCACGAAGCCGTATCAGGGATCCGTTCCCTCTCGAGGTTCAATATCAAGTTCGACCTGCAGAGTGTCGCGTTGAAGCACGGCTCGTCGGTCAGGTTCGACGGCTACACCGTCAGGGCGTTCGAGACCAGCCACGGCCTCTCGAGCGTGGGCTACGTGCTCGAAGAGGATTCGCGTCCCGGGCGTTTCAACCGGGAGAAGGCGATCGAGCTCGGCGTCAGGCCCGGGCCGTTGTTCGGGAGGCTCCAGCGGGGTGATACCGTCCGCATCACCAGGGACGGGGCGGAGCTGGCGGTACACTCTCACCAGGTGATGGGGCCCCCGCGACCGGGGAGACGGGTGATATACACCGGTGATACGCGACCGGTAACCGGAAACATCCTGGAGATATGCAGGGGTGCGGACCTGATCATCCATGACTCGACCTATGACGACGAGTCGCTTGACAGGGCCAGGGAGGTGTTCCATTCGACCGCCGGGGAGGCAGGAATGGTCGCGGAGGCCGTCGGCGCCCGCATGCTCGCACTGGTGCACATGAGTTCCCGCTATACCAGTACAGCAAGCCATATCAGGGATGCAGAGAAACGGTTTGGTGGAAGAGTGATAGCTCCGTCCGATCTGGAAATGATTGAGATTCCCTTCCGCGACAACGGGGATTAGGACTCCTGGCCACGCAGGTGTTGATCTGCGAAGAGATCGGTTGAACATACCGGATACAGTCGACGAATAAAGAAAATTCAAAGAGAAGATGTGGTAAAATATGCAGAACGATGAAGATGTGACCGTCTATCGCATGGGCCCGACCTGCGACCTGGGGGACGTGGAAGAGGGGAAGACATATATCGGGAGAGTACAGGGCTTTGCGAACTTCGGGACGTTCGTCCAGTTGAATGACCGGGTCAAGGGACTCGTGCACAAGAGCAATGTCAGGACCAACCACAAGGAGAAGGATACCATCCTCGTCAAGGTCCTAAACATCAGGCAGAACGGAAATATCGACCTTGAAGAGAGCACCATCCCCGTCTACACGGTCGAGATGGTCGAGAAGAAGTCGACCGCCGTCCGCCTGGGTGAACTGGGAACAAAGGTGGGAAGGACGGTCAGGATCGAGGGGGAGATAGCCCAGATCAAGCAGACCAGCGGCCCCACGATATTCACGATCGTCGACGAGTCCGGCACCGAGAACGCCGCCGCCTTCGTGGAGGCAGGGGTCCGGGCATATCCCGAGGCCGAGCTCGAGGACATCGTCCGGATCGTCGGCGAGGTGATGATGCGGAACAACCAGCTCCAGATAGAGGTGGACTCTCTCGTCATCCTGGCCGGAGAAGAGGCCGAGATCGTGAGGGACCGCATCGAGAACGCCCTTGAAGAGCGGGCGGAGCCCGGGGATATCCCGTTCCTCGTCGAGAGCGACGTCCTGGAAAAATTAAAGCCCGAGATGCGGAAAGTTGCAAAGATCATTCGAAAGGCGGTTTTTTCCGCACAGCCGATCATTCTCCGGCACCATGCCGATGCCGACGGGATATGTTCGGCCGTGGCGATCGAGCAGGCCGTCACCTCCCTTATCCGGGAGTCGGGCGGCGATTACGATGCCGACTATTTCCTCTTCAAGCGTGCACCATCGAAGGCGCCGTTCTACGAGATAGAAGATATTACCCGTGACCTCGATTATGCATTGAAGGACCATGCCCGGTATGGCCAGAAGATGCCCCTCATCGTTCTCACCGACAACGGCTCGACGGAAGAAGACCTCCCCTCGCTGAAGATGGCCGAGATATATGAACTTCCGGTCGTGGTCGTGGATCATCACCACCCTGACGAGATCGTCGACCAGTACCTCAAAGGCCATGTGAATCCCTATCACGTCGGCGGGGATTTCGGAATCACCGCAGGAATGCTCGGGACCGAGGTGGCACGCATGATCAACCCCTCGATCGAAGCAGTGATCCGGCATTTTCCGGCCATTGCTGCTGTAGGGGACAGGAGCGAAGCACCTGAACGCGGCCGTTACCTCCAGATTGCCAGCGACCGCTTCACCGAGGACGACTGCAAGGATATCGCACTGGCCCTCGACTACGAGCAGTTCTGGCTCCGCTTCAATGATGGGAGAGAGCTCGTGAAGGACATCCTCGACATCAAGGGCAACAATGACCGCCACAGGAAATTGATCACGTTGCTCGTTGAAGGGGCGAACCTGGCCATCGAAGACCAGATGAGTGCCTCGATGCCCCATGTCCGCCGGCAGACCCTGGGGAATGGTGCAGAACTCTTCCTGCTCGATGTCGAGATCCACGCGCACAAGTTCACCTTCCCGCCGCCGGGCAAGACCTCAGGGGAAGTCCATGACCGCCTCTGCCGCCAGTACCCCGACTCGCCGGTGGTCACCATCGGGTTTGGCCCCGACTTCGCAGTCCTGCGCTCAAGGGGTGTCATGATGAATATCCCCCGCATGGTACGCGAGCTCCGTGAAGAGATCCCGGGAGGCGGGATAAGCGGCGGAGGCCACCTCGTTGTCGGAAGCATCAAGTTCGTTGAGGGTATGCGGGAAGAGGTGCTGAAAGGGTTGATCGAGAAGATCTCTCTCGTAGGGGCGGGTATGTAACCCGGTCCCGGCATTTCCATTTGGTAAGTCTGGAAAATACATTCTTATATCACGAATTTCGGCAAGATTTCTCATTTAAATCCTTTCTCCCGGGTGGCGTGAATAGATATGTATAAATAGTGCCCATGAAATACCAGATCTCAAACAATGAGGTGACATGTAGTGGCATCTCGAAGAATTCGTGATAGATATAACGATACCCAGGACCGGATAATTCAGTACCTGACCACAGGGCTGAAGAAGGGGAAGCATTATTTCAAATCCAAGTATATTGCAAAGGAACTTGGGCTCTCCCCGAAGGAAGTGGGTACAAATATGGCCATCCTGTCAGAGATCTGCCAGGAACTGGCCATCATCAAGTGGAGCTATTCGAACAGCACGACCTGGATGGTAACATCCCGGTCGGTATAAATTTCCTTTTCAAAGAATCCTGTTTTGTGGTATGACAAAAGTTGCAGAGATAGAATCGGAGATCGAATTCGTGGCCGTCATCAATGAACGGAAAGACTGCCTGATGGCCCAGGACAACACGCAGGACGACCCGGCCTGCATGTGGTTCAATATCGATGTCCCAAAAGGCCACGGCCTGAAAGCGGGCGACCGCGTCCGGATAATCGTTGAAAAACTGTAGGCATTGCAACGACCTCCCGGTCATCGCAGCCAATTATATTATTCTTATCGCTTTTTGGCAAAGATCTCGCGGATCTCTTCCAGCCGGCGCTCCTGGAACCGGATGTTTAAGTCCATGCTCTTTATCGCCATGCCGATCTCGTCACTCACCGTTGCGTTCTCGTCATATATCTTGTAGGTATTCTCGAGAATCTTCAGGAGCCTCCGGTTGATGTCTATGCTCCGTCTCAGGCGCGAGTACTCGTCGATCAGGTGCTGGTCGATACCCTCCTCACTGGCCATCCTGATGTCCATCTCGATCATCCGGCGACGGTTGAGGAGGTTTTCGATGGCATCGTAGAGCTCGCGGTGGGTGATGGGTTTCATGATGTAGTCTTCGATGTATATCCCGTATTCCTGGGCCTCGCTTGGGGTGAGCTGTTTTGCGGTGAGCATCATCACCGGGATATCCCTGAGGCTATGCCGGTTCTTGATATGCATGAGCGTCTCCCAGCCGTCCATGGGCTCCATCATGATATCGAGGAGGATGAGGTCCGGTCTGACGGTATCGAGGATCTCCAGGCATTCTTCACCGCTGTACGCGGCGACGGAACGGTACCCCCCACGTTCCAGCATGGTCATGAAGATATCTACAATGAAGGGGCTGTCATCGACCACCATCACCGTATACATCAGATTGACCCTCCGATCTCCCGGGCGATACCCTCCAGGTCGGAGATTGCGCGGGTCTTCTCAAGGTTCGTCTCCAGCACGGCGACGATCAGGACTTTCTCACCTGCTCCGAGAATGACCATTGTCGAGTCTTCCCCGCCGATGGTGACTACATCGGGTGATGGTGACTTGATAATGCCGGTCGCAGATTCGGCGGAAGCAAACAGGGTTGCAATCATGGCGGCAAACCAGGGTTCATTGAATTCACCAGCTATTGCATTTCCAAGCATGATCCCGTCCCGGGACACCAGTGCACAGGAAGCGATGCCTTCCACTGCGCCTATCTTCAGAATAAAATCCTGTATCTTTCCCTTAAGCATGAGCTCACCCGATCCTGCCAGCTGCCTTTGCAGAGCGGCGCCAAACAGTACACATTATTTTTTTCCTATTTCATATCTTTGTGCTTTCGTCACTATCCGAATCCGAGCCATGGGGGTGTGTCACCGGCGGAGCTGTTGCCATGAAAATAGCGAAAAAAAGAGAAGGTACATAAGGGTTCCTGTCAAAGAAGATAAGAGCGGGGCCATAGGGTAGCCTGGCCATCCTAGGAGACTGGGGGTCTTCTGACCTGCGTTCAAATCGCGGTGGCCCCATTTTTGATTTTTCCGATGTGTTGCCATGAAACTGGACGAACGCTGTTTCGACTGTCTCCTCTCGAGGGTCGTCCTGGAATGCGATCTCTGTGGTGCCGATCCACGATTTGCCCTGGAAGCCCGGAGATCCTGCGAGGAGCTTCTCGATGTATTGAAGGACAAGCCGCTCTCGCACCCTGAGATCGCAAGCGCAATTCACCGCCGCGCCTATTCTCTTCTCGGGTGCGACGACCCGTTTCGTGACCTCAAGGAGGAGGGAAACCGCCAGGCGATGGAGGTCTGCAGGAGCGTGAAAAGCCGGCTCTCGGGTTTCCGTGACTTCGTCCTGGCCGCGGTTATCGGAAATACGTTTGATTACGGTGTCCGGTCGCACACGGTGACCGACGACTTCCGGCAGTACTTCGATCGTGAATTCAAAAAAGGGCTCGCCATCGATGACACGGACCGGATCCTTGAACTGACAGAGCGGATCGTCTACTTCACGGACAACTGCGGGGAGATCGTCTTTGACCGCCTTCTCCTGGAGTACCTGCATGCGCACGGTTCCGCCATCACCCTGGCGGTGAGGGACGCCCCAATCCTCAACGACGCGACGATGAAAGAGGCCCGCGAACTGCACCTGGACCGGTTCGTCGACAGTATCACCACCACAGGGTGCGGGGCGGAACTCGGGGTGCGGCTCGACTGCATGCCCCCTGTCCTGGAATCGGCATTCTCGGATTGCACGCTTGTCATCGCCAAGGGGATGGCCAACTACGAATCGCTCTCTCTCCTCTCCGGGCTCCCGCCCGTCGCCTACCTGATGGCCGCGAAATGCGACCCCATCGCCGAGGAGACCGGTGTCCCCCGGGGCTCGAAGATCGCGATGCTTCGGGAATAACGGGAATATTCCTCGCGATTCTCCTGGCCCTGCCTCATGGAGGTGGCCCACGGGCGTTGGCAGCAGCCCATATACCAATGCCCGGGAACGGAGCAGCGGGTGGACGCACAGGGGAGAGAATGGGTCGTCTCTGCCATGGAATGAATCGGCAGGTGCCAGGGTTGCATACCCGATGTGAGCACACAAAAAATTCTCCGGCAACCGGGACAAAAAGAGATGGATCCAAAAAATCAGGGTCTCCTATCAGACCAGCGGCAGCGAGCTGATGATTGCCAGGAGGAATGCAAGGAGGATCAGGGAGAGGATGATGCCGCCGAGGACAACGGCCACGATGACTGCGATGGCCGCCCTGGAACTGGATACTTTTTGCAGCTCGCGTACACCAATCACGCAGAGGACGATTGACCAGACAAATCCGATGATCTCCCCGACAACCGGTATCCAGCCGAGCAGCATCAAGGGGGTGAGCCCGTAGAAGAACGATTTCTCTGTCTGCCAGACGCCCTCTCTTCCACCGAGGATATATACCCAGAGGTGGAGCCAGAACCCGAATATCACCGCTGCAATCAGGGTAAAGACGAGTATGACGAACCCCCAGGCGACAACCAGGAGCGGCTCTACGAGCGGGTCTGACGGGACCTCGAGGATCGGGTGGGAGAAGAATCCTGCGATCATCAGGATCGTGGCCATGATCGCGTAGAATATCACAATACAGAGGAAATACTTGATGGTCTCTCCCGGGTCCTCGGGAGCGACCTTGCGGAATGTCTCCACAGGATTGAGAAGAAAGCCCTTGACCTTTTCAGGGAAGGATAATGACATAACTGTATTGTGGGACGAATTCCGATTAATATTTAACGAATTCTTCTTTTGCACGTCTCTGTGCTTTTCCGCCCTGCCGGCCGATGAACCCGGGATCCACGGCGGAAATCTCTGAATAGCCTAATCCCCCCCGGAGCCCGATTCTATCCGTCTTCGACTCCCAGCTTCTCCCCGCTGTCGGCCACGTCTGCTGTATGAAAGACCCCGGTGATCAGGATGGAGAGCGGCGGGTGATCCCGGTTGCTCCCAGCCCGTCCTTTCTCCTATCCTGCCCGTGAACGGGCGTGCTTTCTGGCCTCGAGGCACCGCGGCCCGATCCTCTCCGGGTCCATGGTGTATACTTCAAGCCCGGGTACGATGACACGCACGACCGGCACACCGATCTCCTCGCGTGTCAGGTTCACGAGAATGACTCTTGACAGGCCTGATTGCCTGAGGGTGTCCATGGTCAGGCGGATGTCTGTCAGGAAATCGTCGGAGTCAAACGAGGGGATATCCGAAAAATCCACTTTCGTGTCGGAGCGGAACCAGTAGCGGTTCATCCTTCTCGTGCGCTCGTGTCCCATCCGGTTCTTGATGTCAACCGATGCGGGGTTGTTCGTTACATGGTAGATCTGGGTCAGCCTGCTCTGGGCGACCTCTGTGAGGGCACGGAGAGCCGCGATCCTGGCGCTGGTGTGTGTTCCGATCCCGATGGTGAGAAGTGCGGGGTCCTTGAGGAGAAGATCGTCGGATACGGCGGCAAATGTCGGGATGCCGTTCTCGCTCGTGATATTTTTCAGGTGCACCTCAACGCCGGCGGAAGAGAACTTATCGAGCAGGTCACATGCGAGGGGATCGGTAATCCCCACCACTTCCGGCCCGGTGTCCCTGGTCATCTCGACAAGCGACCAGGCATCACGCTCCACCACCTCCATGAGCGCGTGGAAGACCGCCTCTTCAAGCGAGTTTCCCGATGCAATCCCGTTCGTGGAGGTCCGGAGGAGCTGGGGGTATCCCATGGAGAGGGGGTGGAATACGGCGCTTGCAGGGACGGCGATCTTCTCGTTCTCCAGCAGGTCGTAGCCGGTGACCCAGGGAATGGACATCCCGGCGTCGGCATGACGGGGGAGTATCAGGTCCTGCGGGTCAAGGGCGGTCATGTCAGCCGATATGCTGGTATATCGCCCGATTTTCAGGCTGTTATCCCTGTTTTCAGCCGAATAACGCTCGATTCCCTCCATGATCGCCGATACGTGTGCTTCTACGGGGGTTGCCCCCTTGCCGTTGTGCAGGGTTACTGCCCCTGACTGGGCGGCAGGGCGCATGCAGATGAAGACCGGTATCCCGATCCGGTCAAGGTCGGTGATGTCGCATACCCGGGTTATTCCCGCCGCCGGCAGGGCGGATTCCACCCGTGCCAGTGTCTCTTCCGGAGAGACTGCCCGCTGGGTCTCGTTGTTGTATGATTTTTTACAGGACTGGAGGATCATCGTCACGTCACATCCGGTACCGGCAGGTGTTTCCGGCAGTATCTTAGCTGTAATTTTTCCAGAACCTCCCTGATATACATTCTCTTTCCGGACGCGGGAGGACGGGAGGAATATCTTCTCCCGGTCCGGTCAGAGTGCGAAGAGATAGGGGAGGAGGATCAGGGAGATGAGCATGACGAGGACCAGGGACGAGACGAAGGCGACCACGGGCGCTGCGTACTTCTCGACTCTCCGCCCTTCGAAGAGCCGGTCCACCCCCTCTTTCAAGATGTAGCCGCCGTCGAGCGGTATCATCGGGATAGCATTGAAGATTCCCACGTTTATATTGATCCAGCCGCACCAGAACAGGAGATGGATCGTCCCCCAGAAGAAGGGAAACGGTGTCTCGTAAAACTGCATGTCAGGGGTATCGAAGGCCACGATACGGAGCATCTGCCCACCAAGAGACATATCGAACGGTATGGTGATGAGACGCAAATACCCTATCGGCGAGAGGCTTTTGCCGATGACATCGAGCACGGCGGCCCCGTCATAGTAGTAGATACCCATGAACCCTGACGAACGGTTCCCGAGATCCTCGGGCCATTCACTCAGCATGAGCGTATAATCACTTTCAGAACCCCCTGTCAGCACCGTGAGGGTCACCACCTCCCCCGGGTGCGTGGTGTCGAGGACGGCAGAGACATCTTCCCGCGTGGCGACCTCCATCCCGTCAATCCCCGTGATAACGGAGTATGGGGGAACTCCCGCCATGTCTGCCGAATAGTTCCTGTATACCCCCTGGATGACAGGTTCGTCTGTCGGGACCGCCGCACCCATGAGCATGATCATGGCTGCAAAACAGATCACCCCGACGACGATGTTGTTGGTAATCCCGGCCCCAAACATCCTGATCTTCGGCATTCCACGGGTCTTTTCCAGTTCCTCCTCGTCCGGCTCGACAAAAAAGCCGATCGGTATGATGAGGAGGAGTGCGCCCATGCCCTTCACCCTGATGTTCTCCACCCGTGAGAGGATGCCATGCCCCAGTTCATGTATCGCGATGGTGAGCACGAACGCAAACCATACCGCGAGTGTTGAGGGGACATACTCGTTTATCCCCGGGAGAAGCAGGATGTTCTGGGGGGCATATATCCCGGTAGGCTCGGGGCGCATTTCGAGCGTGAAATGGAGCGAGAAGAAGAGCATGATGGTGATAGAGATGGATATGAAGACCACCATGAAGACGCCGAACGAGGCGTACGCCCGAAGAATACGGCTGAACCGCCTGAAGTGGTCAAGAAACCCGACCCTGGCGGTCTTTATGGCCATGATCGGGCCGTAGAAGACGATATGATCGGCATATATCCCGCTCCTGTGCACGAATAGAGCGATTGCGGCATAGATTGCAACCAGGAGGAGCAGGATCGCGAGCCAGTTCATTCATCATATATGAACCGGGAGGCTACATAAAATTGTGTTTGGTGTCTCTTTTTTTCCAATGAATTATCGTACACGCGATTTTTCAGGATCCCCTAGATTTTCAATCGTGTTGAGGTGGTGTGCATGACAGGGACCTGTCGGAGTGTGCAGGACACGATCTCCGGGGAATGCCCACGCATCCCGCGGTTCTTCAAAGAAGGCTCTTTTCTCCCTGGTGTGGGCAGGATTGATGAACCGGATACATGTTGTGGGGGCTTTTCCACCCCCACACCCCCATGTGCGATGCCGCGTCGCCGCCCGAAAAGATACCGCGAGGCTTTACGCCCTCGACCCGGGATGACCTGCGATCGCCTTCAGATTCGCAGTCAAAATTTGAGCGATTGAGTATGAGTTGTGCGATGCCGCGCCGGCGGCGGTTGAAATGTGTGAACTGGTATGTCGATCCAGTCTCCCCACACAAAACGGCGGGGAGGCTAAAAGAAAGATGAAAGATGGGACTGCTCTCTTCCCGCCACGAGTGTTCTCGTCGTCTGCCAGCTCGCGCGTGCGAATGACGGCGGTTTCCTGTTGGAAGCGAGGTAGGCTTCGAGGAAGGTTATGGTCGTCCTGTCCGAGGGATACCCGCTCCCTATCTCACCGTGGGTTCCTGCCAGTTCCGCTATCGCCTCGTCGCGGAAGACCTTTGCGACGATGCTTGCGGCGGACACGAGGGGCCATCTCGTGTCTGCATGGTGCTCGGAGACGATACGGCAGGTGCAGCCGACGTTCTCGCCGACCATGGTGCCGTAGCGAGCCGCGTTGACATCGCATGCATCAACGTAGGCGACAGATGCGGAGAGATCGGTTATCACGCGTGCATGCGCCCGGGCCATGAGGGCGTTCATGGTCATCTGGCTTCGGAGAAGGTCGATCTCGCAGGGTTCGACGAGATAGACGGTGTAGGGGTAACGCGAGCA
>JAHDSI010000123.1 GCA_018432765.1 Methanoregulaceae archaeon
CGGTAAACGATATCGGCGGACTGGCAATTCGGGAGTATGCAGAGCTCGTTGCAGGATCCGGCCTTCCAGCTGTTCTCATGGCCTCCCAAAGACTCCCCGGTGACTCTTTGAGCCTCTCCGGGACCATGGACGCCCTGTCCCTGGTCGTCTCCAGGTGCGAAGAGTCAGGTATCACAGAATATGTCCTTGACCCGGGGATCGGAAAGTGGATACCCGAACGCACCGCTGCGATGGACTGGGAACTGTGCAGACATTTCCACGAATTTCGGTCATTTTCACGGCCACTGCTTGCGGCAGTGTCGAGGAAGAGCTTCCTTGGCGAAGTGGTCGGGAGAGAGGCAGAGGGACGGTTGCCTGCCTCCCTTGCATTGACGGCGATGCTCATAGAGAGGGGAGCCGATGTGGTCCGGACACATGACGTGGGCGCGACAGTCGACGTAGTCCGGGTGATGGCGGCATTGGAAGGGGTACGATGACAGACAGATTCACAACATACGGAATCCGGACCGGCCTGGTCCGGGAAGATGACGACCTGGTCTCTATCCTGGTCACCTCGATAGGACATTCCGGGGCAGGAGAGTTCCGGGAGGGAGACATACTGGTCATCGCCGAGACTGCGCTCGCCACCGCAGAAGGGCATGTGATAAGGCTCGATTCGGTAAACCCCGGACCGGAGTCTGTCCTGCTGGCAAAAACCTATGACATGGACCCCCGCGTCGTCGAGGTCATCAGGCGTGAAAGCGACAGCATCGTTGGGGGAATCCAGGGGTTCCTCCTCTGCATGAAGAACGGCACACTCCTCCCGAATGCAGGGGTCGATGCCTCCAACGCACCGCCGGGCTGCGTCATCCCGCTCCCGCCGGAGCCTGACGAGAGCGCCCGGGCAATACGGAAACGTTTGTTCGCTCTCTTCGGGGTGAATGTCGGAGTCATCATCGCCGATTCCAGGACACATGCAATGCGAATGGGGTGCAGCGGCGTCGCGATCGGCTGCAGCGGTATCCCGTCGGTGATCGATGAGCGGGGGAGATGCGACCTCTTCGGGCGGACGCTCGAGGTCACAAAACAGGCACTCGCAGACAACATCGCCTCCGCTGCCGAGATTGTCATGGGAGAGGCTGACGAGGCGACGCCGGCAGCGCTCGTCCGCGGTCTTGGTTCCCTTATCGGCGACTCCGAGGGCGTGGAGCCGATCGCAGCGGACGAGTGCCTGTTCATGGGGCTCGTTGCCAAAGAGAGAGAGGGAGAAAATTAATTATGATGATTTCCCACTTTTTTGTCACTCTTCCCTCGCGGAATGGTCAGAAACGCCCTTCCAGTCCTTCAGATATAGAAGATCTCGTCTGCCTGTTCAGGCCGGCGATATAGTCCTCGAACTTGTGGATTCGTGTACTCACCGGGAAGGGGATCCCGATCGTGCTGATGATCGCCTCTCCCCGGTCAAGCGTCTGTATCTCTATCTCCATCTTCGAGAGGTCCTGTTTTGCACTTCCGATGATGATGTCCCGGTCGCCACGGTCACCGAGCCCCATGACCACGAAGGTGTTGATCTGGGCGAGGACCTTGGGATCGACGTTCTTCGGCTGCTGGGTGATGACACAGAGACCGACGCCGAATTTCCGCCCTTCCATCGCACAGTCCCTGAATACCTGTGTAGATGAGCCGCCGCTTGCAAGCACCCGCTGCGCCTCCTCGATGGTGATGAGCACCTGGTGTGTATGTTCACGGCGTTCGTCGATGCCAAAACCCCTCGCTTCAGAGCGGTGGCGCTCCATGATCATCCGCGTGATTATCGATAATACGAAGAGCTCGCTCCGTTCACTCATATCAGGGATGTCTATCAGGACCACCCTGTCCTCGTGGAGGTTGCCAATAATTTCGGAGATGGAAGACCCCCTCGACCTGAAAAACGCACTGTTTCCATTGACGATGTTTTCGATATGGCTCTTGATCACGCGGACGGGTCCTCCCATGGAGTTCCGGATCTTCCAGGCCAGGCTCCCTTCCAGGACTCCCGCCGCCGCAGGATCCCTGATGGGAAATATCTCCGGGTCAACAGTCCTGAAGAAATTGATCACCTCGCTGCCCTCCACTCCTGAGAACGCTTCCACTATCTCGTGCTGGGCAGCGGAGAGATCGTAGAGGATGGAGAGATCCCCGATCTTGAAGTCGTCGTACTCTATCCAGAGCCGGTTCATCCCGTACTTCTTCCGATCCGTTTCGGGCCGGATGGTAAAGATTGCGAGACCTTCCCTGCCTGCCGTGTAATGGACAAGTCCCCCTGTAGGTTCACCGATCGAGGATCTCCCGCCGCTGACGTACTCGCCGTGGGGATCGACTATGAGAAGGCCGAACTTCCTTTCATTCATGCAGGAGGCACAGAAAGTCTTCATGAAGTTGCTCTTGCCCATCCCTGTCGTGGCAAACACGCCCATGTGCTGGGGAAGGACTTTGCTCGGGATCCTGACGGCGACATCACGGATCACGTCCTGGCCGCTTCGCATCAGGCCGACCTCGATCTCGCCCATCTGCTCGGTCAGGAACCGGAAATCGTCTGCATCAGGATCTTCCACCCGGGAGAATTTCGAGGGGATCGTCCGGGGTTTATGGAATTTGCCGTCGGCATTATCCACGAACCCGAGCGGAACTGCATCCACTGTGATGAACACATCCTCCCCGAGGCCATAGAACTTCTCGGCATACACCCGGGTGTCCCACCTGGTATCGGCGAAGTTACTGTCGTGCGTGAGATCGGTAACCTTTGCAAAGAACACGACTCCCTTGGTATCGTCTGTAATCTTCTTGATATCGCCGATGTAGGGCTCGGAGTCGTAGGGTGCGATGAAGCGGTATGAAAGAACGCTTCGGCCGATCAGCCGGTATTTTGAATGATCAACTCTTTCAATATCGTGCAAATTCGTCATGATAATCTCCAAACAGGATATCGAAGGTCTGTCGCCTGATGCCCGTCCCGGTGATGCGGCGTATCAGGTCCGACCTGACCTGCTCTGTAATCTCCTCTGTCAGGACGACTGTACGGTGGGCATCGAAGAGAGGGTATGGATACCCTGGAATGCGGCCGTCGCCGGAGCATGCCGCAAGACGATCCATGATGATCTTCTCGCGTGACTCCGGCAGATCCTTTGAGAGTTCGATCTTCATGGGGCTTTTTGCCTGCGGATGGAGGCATGCCACATATATCCGGCCGTGCTGCCACTGGGGAAACTGCGAATGGTCGAGAATGACAGGGTTTATCCGAACCCACCAGGGAGCGGGTATCCCGTATGCCTCGGCCAGCCCGAAGACGGAAGGCAGGAGGGGATGGCCCCCGCCCCATGTGGCCGATGTGCGCTTGCTCACTCCGGCAAGGTCGATCTGGCGTGCCCTGCATGTATCCTCAATCCTGGAGAGGACCGGGTCATGACTTGCATGAGATACCCGGAGCGGACCGTCGCGTAAGAGGAGGGATCCCTTATCCAGGATCGCCGCCATCTGTTCGGCGACCCAGTACTCAAGGGTGTCACGGAGGACTCCGGAGGCACGGGTACGGTCATCGTTCTTCAGGGGGGTCCCGGGCGCCTGGCCGAAGCATTCCTCGTAGAGAACGGGAAAATCCTCGTTGTCCGGACCGGGGCCGATGATTCCGAATTCTAACGAGGAGAGAGACCTCCGTAGTCTCTCTGTGTTGCGGAAGGTGCTCTGGGCCGCCCGGAAGAGGACAAGCGCCATGCTCCCCGACTCCATCAGGACGGTATTGCTCCCGTCCACCGCACAGGTATCATGAGAGGAGCAGGGTTCGCAGGAAGAGAAATCGGAAGCCTCGATTCCACCCTGCTCCCCAAACTTTTCCACGAGGTTCCCGGGCACTGTTTGCCGGATGCGTATCGCCATCTCATCGGCTGCTCTCTCGTATTCCCGGTCGCCTGGCGTCATGTCAGCTCCTGCACCCTGCTCGACTGGTCGGCCGCCATCTCGACCATCAGGGTATTTGAGAACTCCCCCTGGATGTCGGGTATGTGTGAGATGAGGATTATCTGGGGGAACCGGGATTCCTGTGTCCGGAGTGCCGATAACAGGTTCGTCCGCCGTTCCTCATCCTGGCTTCCAAATATCTCGTCGAAGATCAAAAGCGTACTCTCATGGACATGGTGAAGCTCCGCAAGATATCGTGAGAGAGCGATACGCAGTGCCACCGCGATGTCGTCCTGTTCACCACCGCTGAACCGGTTGATGGGGAAATCGTCGTCGATGTCCCTGATCAGGAGGTTGAAGTCCTCGTCAAGCAGCACCTGTTCGTACCGCCCTCCCGTGATCTCGCTTATGATATGACTCACTTCACCTTCTATCCGGCTCCGCACGACCTGCATGAGGTACAGGACATATTCCCCGATCATCGAACGGGTCAGGCGGAGCAGTCCTATCTCTTCCTCGAGACCTGCTTTTCGGGATTTCAACTCTTCGATGGCTTCTTCATCTTTTTTGTATCGTTCGATCTTTTCCCTGGCACCTTTTACCCGTTCACTGTTGGCAGCGATCTCCGCCCCCGCAGCACGGATCCCGCTGTCGATTTTTTCTAGGGCCCCTTCCAGCCTCGATCCAAGCTCGGGATTGAAATCGGAATTCTCAATCGCGGCTGAAACTTGCGCGATCTCCCCTTCCTTATCCTGGATCCTGGTACCGAGCGCTTCAAGCTGGCTCATCTGGGCCTTTCCATGGGCGATCTGCTTCCCGAGCTCAATACAACGGGCCTGGACTTTTTCGAGGTCCTTCACTTCCTTTTCGGCCTGCAGAAATGCAGTCTCTTCGTATCCCGATTCCACGATCCGATCTGCCAATGACTTCCTTTCCTCCTCGTTCCTCCTGAGCGCTGCCAGGAGTTCCTGGAGATCGGATTCCAGCTGCGATCGATTCTTCAATCTCTCCGAGATACTCCTGATCTCCCGAAAAGCCGGTTTTTGCTGATCGATCCGGCCTTTCTCCACGCTTACGCGATCTTTTTGTTCGCAGGTCTCCAGTGCCTCCTTTTCGATCCGGTCGAATCGGGATGAGAACTCACCCTCGATCTGGCCGTAATGAGCGCCGAGCGTCTGGCGGCAGAGAGGACAGATCCCATGGGGGCCCGCTTCTTCGATGATCTTCCAGTCGGCAGCAAGATTTTTCCTCTCTTCCACCAGGTGTTCGAGCCTTGCCGAGAGCGTCCCGATGGTGTGCAGGAGATCTGCTTCCATTGACTGCGCCGCATGTTCGAGATCAGTATCGGGTATCTGCGGACCAATCCGCAGGAGTTCCCGTACTCCTTTCCGCAGTGATGCAAGTCTCTCTGCATCTTTATCGATGATTTCGATATTTGCCCTGGTCTTCCCGACCCGGGTATCAAGCTCTTTCCATTGTTTTTCGGTAAACCTGATCTCGGATTTGAGTCGTTCGTATTCCGACTTTTTATCTCTCAAACCTTCGAGATTCTGCTTTTTGGCATCGAGCGCCGAGACCTCTTTCTCTAGATCCTGGCATTCCCTTTCGAGGCCCGGGAGACTTTTTACCTGGTCGGAGAGAAGTTCCCGCTGCCGGACGAGAACCTTCTTTTCACCCGAAAGTGAGGCATGCCGCTCGACGAGTCGCGTATATTCCGTCTTCTTCTCCTGGAAGCTGTGCAGTTCGGCAGCAACTTCTTTCCTCCTTTCCGTGTGGCTCACCATGCGGTCTTCAAGGTCTTTTCTCTCACTGGAAAGTTGCTCGACCAGTTTCTGCAGTTTCGACAATTCTTCAGGGTCATACCTGTCGATCAACCCCTTCAGTTCTCCTTCGTGCAGGCGCAGATCCCGGTCTTTTGCATCGATACGTTCCCTGAGGAGCCTGTCACTCTCGGTTTTTACGTAATCGATGCCCAATGCCCGGAGGAACCATTCCTTCCTCCTGCCCGGGGTATTTTCGAGCAGGGTCAGGAGGTCTTTCTGGGCGGCATAGATCGTGTTCCGGAAGTCGATCGGGCCCATGCCGAGCGTCCTCCTCACCTCGGCCTCGACCTGGCTCACCCCTGTCGCACGGAGTTTTCCCTCCTTGTGGAAGGTTGCGTCATGCTGGATCGTCTTTCCCTTTTTGAATGAGCGGTGCACCGTGTATTGGTCGCCTCCGATACGGAAATCGAGTCGTACTTCGGCCTTATCTTTCGGGCCTGCGAACGAGGAGACAATGTGGTCAGAGGATATTCCTGTCGCCTGGACACCGTACAGGGCGAAAAAGACCGCTTCCACGATAGTGCTCTTGCCTGTCCCGTTGTTGCCGAGGATGCCGGTTATCCCGTCCTTGAACCGGATCTCCTGGTTCCTGAAACGCTTGAAATTTTTCAGGATGACACGGTCGATTATCATGGCAGTCCTCCCGGAGGACACCCCGGTTGACCTCGCCGGATCAGAAGACCGGTGAAAAAGCCACCCCTGCAGTTCATTCCGCATCCTCCCGGTGCTTCTCCATGACCGTTTTCAGGACGGAGAGGCCGCATCGTTCGACATACGACTTCTGTCTGGCATCGAGGTTCCGGCTTTCGAGGAATGTGACAAATTCCTTCTGGTAATCCACCGCCCGCACGTCCTGCTGGAGCGGGACCGCCGCCCCGTCCCGATCCCTGGTGATTACGCGGATCTTCAGGTCGAGCAACCGCTCGCGAACACTGGAAAGATCCCGCATATCCGGTCCCTTGCCGTGTTCGCGGGTCAGGCCGTCGAGCGTCACCTGCGCCATCGCCAGGGGCGGCACATCCTTCCCGTCGATCCGCGAGATGATCTCTGAAGAAACATCCTTTGGATGTGCCTCTTCGCACGGGATCGTCCCGAGATCTATCATCGGAGTCCTGGGTAATCCGAGATGGCGGACGTCACACGCGACCTGTCCGTCTGTATGGCCAAGGTTCACGAGCAGTCCACCCTTCTGGTCCGAGATCTCACCGTATGTGAGGTGCTCGAGCGAGCCCGAGTACCAGGCATTGTCGGCAATCTGGGACTGGCGATGGTAATGCCCGAGAGCGATATAGTCGAACCGGTCAGAGAGTATGGTATTGTCAAGCTCGTGTTCTGCGACCGTGGCAAGGCGCCTGTCCCTGATCGACGTCGCGAGCCCGTGGGTCACGAGGACGTTGTGATGGTTCCCGGACAGTTCTATCTCGTCATACGCACTCCGGTAGTCCTCGGGGCGGAGCATATTCGGGATGAGATGGAAGATCGTATCCCCGATCTCCACGTTCTCGTAGCGAAACGAGAATGCCGCGGTCATATCGCCGGGATGGTAGACAAGGATCTCGAAGGGGGATGTGGCATACCGCGTCTTCACCATGCTGTGGTTTCCGGCGATGACGACAAGCGGAATTCCGGCGGAATGGAGCCGTTCGAGCGCCTCCATCACCGTCTTGTAGGCGCGGGTCTTGGGCCTGACCTGGTCGAAGAGGTCGCCCGCGTGGACGAGAACATCGGGTTTTTTGTCAATGATCCGATCGATCGCCGATAGAAAATTGTCATAGATCTGCTTCTCACGCAGGTTCAGTCCCGAATCGGGATCGAGCCGGTTGAACTGCGAGAGACCGAGATGGGTATCGGCGATATGGATGAGTCTCATTCTTAGATTCTGTTTGGAATTTTATGGGATATAAGTGGGTGGGGGGTGGGGTGAAAGTAGAATTGATCCCGGTGTGCAGGCCTGTCGGGGAAGAGATCTTTTTTTTTATGTCATCCGTATTTTTGAAAAAGAAGGTTTGCAATCCTGCAACAATCCATTAATCAACCACCACCGCCTCCCTCCCGACGAACCTCCCGTACCGGGCGACTTCCAATTCCAGCGCTTCCGCCTCGTCGCCGTCCGGTTCACGGAATGGGTTCAGCCGTATCTCTACCGAACTCCTCAACGTGGATTTCCGCTACGTGCCTGCCACCTTCCCGCTCAATACGATCACCGCCGTCATCTCGTTTCCCCTGACAATCATCCTCTCGATATCCCGCGCCTGGCTGATATCGCTTCGGTCCTTATACGCAAGCGTGTATTCGTCATAAATGGGGAGAAGAAGTGCCAATGGAGGATCAGGGATCGAGTCATCCCGCTTCGGCGGGAACCAGTAGGTCCTGTCATCGAACGTCGCATGATCGAGCCCTGGCCTGATCCGTTCAAGTGCGGCCCGGGCATCCTTTTTTACAACCCCCGACCACCAGGAGAAGTCCTTCTCCTGGGCCGGGCCGTGGCTCGTGAAATACCGAAGCGCCAGTTCCGCAAGAGCTTCCTCTCTATCCAGCATTCTCGTCTCCCTGACGCGTTCATCCAGGAGTGCATAGGTGAATTGCTTGCCCCGCCTCGGTCCGCTGCAGATCAACCCGTCCAGCTCCGCCCGCATGAGGATATGGGCAAGCCGCCTGACATCCGTCGGGATCCCGACATCTGCAAGGATCGTCTTCAGTTCATTCCGGGTGAGATAATTACGGCCTTCAAGCGATCTGGCGATTGCCGTGTTACTCCTGGCGATCAACGCATCGTCAAGCCCCAGTTTCCGGTCGGATGCCTCCTGGCGTAATTTCACCCGAGACGCCGTCAGTTCAAGCATCCAGCGGATGTCGTCGGGCAGGACAAAATGCCATGTGGGCCGCATAACGTGGATTCGCAGGATTGCCCCGTCGTTATACGCCTTATCGATATCCCCGTCCGTGGAGTTTTTCACGCGAAGCCCGAGCGACCATTTTGCAGCGGCAAAATCCTGTGCCTGGACGGCCCCGAGATGACTGACTGACTCGGCGGCGCTGGAAAATGGCAAATGGCTCAGACCGGAATTGAAAAGCCGGTGTTTGAGTATCTCTGGCGTGTTCATATTTTTCTCC
The DNA here is from genome assembly GCA_018432765.1 of Methanoregulaceae archaeon. Taxonomy (GTDB): domain Archaea; phylum Halobacteriota; class Methanomicrobia; order Methanomicrobiales; family Methanospirillaceae; genus SD8. Next base: position 8,850 of record JAHDSI010000123.1, read on the forward strand.
AGGACGGCGTTAATATCGGTGATTAATTTGGGAAATCGGATAAATTCGATGATTGCACCGATACCGCGAACGTTTCCGAATCAGGTGGAACCTCTCCCCGAAAGATACTCCCGTGAAAGGTACGGTTCGATGAAGTCGCGATATTCCTCTCCGGTCAGGATCTCGCGAGCCTTCTTTAGAACCGACTCCACGGATGCAAGGTGCCTCTCCATCAGTTCACAGGGAAACATGTCGCACTCCCCGCAGTGTGCAATCTTTTTTTCAAGGACGCAGTCGCGGATCGGACCACCGTTCGGTTCCCGGCCGATGCGCGTTGTTCTCGTCCGGCTCGAGGCATCCGTCGCAGTACACGTCCCCGGGTAACAGGTCATACGAATAGAGTTTTCGGAACACAACACTGAC
>JAHDSI010000060.1 GCA_018432765.1 Methanoregulaceae archaeon
CACGTGGCCATGTGCGGAGAGGGGGGATGGGCGGATCTCCTCCTCATCGCGCCATGCACGGCCAATACCCTCTGCAAGATGGCCGGGGGAATCGACGACACGCCCGTGACAACCTTCGCGACGACGGCGATCGGCAGGGGAATGCCGGTCATCGTATCCCCTGCGATGCATCATAGCATGTACCGGCATCCCGGGGTGACGGGGTGTATCCGTACTCTCCGCGAATGGGGGGTGCAGGTTATCGGCCCGCGGATCGAGGAAGGAAAGGCCAAGATTGCGTCTACTGACCAGATCGTCCTTGCCTGCGAGCGGGAACTGCTCGAAAGACCACTTGCCGGCAGGCACGTCCTGATCACGAGCGGGCCCTGCCGTGAACCGCTCGATGATGTGAGGGTCCTTACCACGCGCTCGACGGGGCAGATGGGCCAGGCTCTCGCACATGCCGCCTTCCGGCTCGGGGCTGAAGTGACGGTCATCCACAGCTCGGAGATCCCGTGCGTGCGAAACGTCCCGGCAGAGACTGCGGGTGAGATGCGCGAAGCCCTGCACAGGATCTGTGCATCGGAGAGAGTGGACCTCTATATCAGTGCGGCGGCCATATCGGATTTCGCTCCGGAACGGCGGCCGGGAAAGATTCCGAGCGGGCAGAAGGAGATTATCGGGCTGGTACCGCTCCCGAAGCTGATCTCTCTCGTGGCAGAAGAGTACAGGATACCTGCGGTCGCCTTCAAACTCGGCGACGACGCGGAGGAGAGGGCGAAGACGATGCTTGGAAGCGGGATCTTTCTCGTCGTCTCCAACGGCCCTGAATCGATGGGGTCAGCAGAGAGCAGGGTTGTGGTGCTGGGTGACGACATCCGCAGGGAGTTTTCCGGATCAAAAGAGGACGTGGCGATGGATATCTGCAGGCTTATTGCGCAGGAGTCTGACCGCTGGAACAGGTTAGACTCCAATTCGTGGTGATACCGGTGCCAAAAGTCAGAATCCTGTTGGAGGAGTGGATTGGTGTTTTATGACGCGCACGGTAACGTCGTTCTGTCCCGGCCACATATCCGGGTATTTCAGGCCCGTATTCGGACCCGATGCCCGCAGCACAGGCAGCATGGGTGCGGGGATCGTCATCGATGAGGGTGTCAGGGTGACCGCCGGACTGGCCGATCTGACGAGAGTGACGGTGGATCGGGTGGATCTCAATGACCGGGTGATTGAGAGATCTGGCGGGTCTCTTCCGGTAGAGGATCTCCTCACCCGCATGGGAGCAGAGGCGGAGATCAGGACCGCGTGCCGTCTCCCAATCGGGGCGGGTTTCGGCCTGTCTGCGGCTGCCCTTACAGCGACGGCGGTTGCAGTGAACCGGCTGTACGACCTTGGTTTTTCCCTGGAGGAATGCATCGAATATGCCCATGAATCAGAGATCCGGCACCACACCGGGCTTGGTGATGTTGCCGCCTCCCAGGGAGGCGGGAGGGATTGCCGGAAAGGGGCAGGGATAGAAGCTGATATCGAGA
>JAHDSI010000068.1 GCA_018432765.1 Methanoregulaceae archaeon
GAAACGGGATGGAGAGTGCGGCAATCAGGGGATAGAGGAAATTATTGATCGAGAGGTAATACGGGATCTCGGCCCAGAGAAACAGCACCATGCCCGCCCATCCAAGCACGGCAAAATACTGCCGGAAGCGTCCCGGAACCAGGAACAACAGGAAAAATATGCAGGAGAACAGGACCAGGAATTCCTTCATTGAATATCAGTCAACACGTTTTGGTAAAAAAGGATCGTACTTGGAAATGGTCCCCGGGCCGCTCCCGCGTTGTACAATCCCAAGGCTTAATCTGGTATGGTTCCGATATTATAGCGATGTTTTGTCCGGAATGCAAGAGCCTTATGATCTCGTCCGGTGGCCAGTTGAAATGCAGAAGGTGCGGGTATATCAGGAAGATCTCTGATGACGACCAGATGCAGATCAAACGGAGGCGCAGCGAACGGGAGATCGTGATAGTCGAGGAGGACGCCCCGGCGACCCTCCCCACCACCGCGGTAAAGTGTCCAAAGTGCGAACACAACCTGGCATTCTGGTGGCTCAGGCAGCTCCGGTCTGCGGATGAGAGCGAAGTCAGGTTCTTCAGGTGCTGCAAGTGCGGCCACACCTGGCGCGAATACGATTAAATCACTTTTTTTCTTTCCCGGGAGATCCCTTGTGGTATTTCCTGTTGCTTCAAAAGGAGGTTTCTCCCGCGTGGCCTGCAGGTATGGGATAGCCGGCATTCTGAAGCCTGAATCACCACGAGGGAATGAATCTCGAAAGTCCGGTCTCCGGTCCTGCCTGATATTCCGGTCTGTACCCAGTCAGTTTAATCATCCACGGGCACCCTCTCCACTCTATGGCGATCGTGGTCGGGTCCGGGGCGGGTGGGGCGACCGTCGCACGGGAACTCGCTTCAGCCGGCCACCCGGTTCTCATCATTGAGAGAGGGCCGGAGATCCCGGACCAGGATGCGCACCGGCACTACGCGAACGTGAACGCGGAGGTGAAACTGATGCGCACCTTCTGCCTCGGGGGGACGACGATGGTCTCCGGCGGCAACGCCCTCCGGTGCCTTGAACAGGAGCTCCGGGCACACGGCATCGATCTCTCGTCCGAGTTTGCCGAGACGGAGCGGGAGCTTGGTGTACAGGAACTTCCCGACGACCTGATCGGCGAAGGGACACGGCGCCTGATGGATGCATCCCTGGACCTTGGGCTCCCTGTCAGGAAGATGCCCAAGTTCATCGACCCGGACCGGTGCTGCACGGACGGCCGATGCAGTCTCGGCTGTCCCGTATCGGCACGGTGGACCGCAGGAGAGTACATCAGGGAAGCACAGGGAAACGGGGCACGAGTAATCACCGGGCAGGCCGTCTCATCAGTCTGTGTACGGCACGGAGAGGTCTCGGGTGTGCGATGCGGAACGAGTGAATATTCAGACGACCTCGTGGTCATCGCAGCAGGAGCGCTCGAGACACCCCGCCTTCTCAGGCCTCTCGGCATCCCCACCTCTCCGCTCTTCTGCGACACTTTTGCGACGATTGGCGGCGTTTACCCGGATATCGCGTTTGACCGCGATGTCCCGATGGGAACGTACCTGGCCCATGACAGGTGCCTCGTCATGCCCCATTATTCACGGCAGCTTGGTGCACTCCTGCACGAGAGAGGGGAGACTGTGGGCGAAGGAGACGTCCTTTCCATGATGGTGAAGATTGCAGACCAGGATTCCGGCAGTGTGGGTGAGACGATAGAGAAGGGAGTGACCGCTGCCGATGCCCGCATTCTTGCTGGGGGGGTAGCGGTCGCGGGGGCGATCCTCCAGAGGGCAGGTGTTGATCCAAAGACCTTCAGGACCGCTCCACTCCGGGGGCCCCACCCGGGAGGGACGGCACGGATCGGTGTCTCGGTGGACAACACACTTATGACAGGGATCGGCGGGCTGTACGTCGCAGATGCTTCGGTCCTCCCATCTGCTCCGGGTGCTCCACCGATCCTGACCATCATATCACTTGCAAAACACGCTGCACGGAGGATGTAGAGGCCGCATTGGATCCCGGATAGCGACCGGGCCTCCGCCAGGGCACAGGAGACTGCCGATATCCCGGAAAGAGCCGGTGGAGAGAAGGCGGGGATCTGCAGATGGAAACGATATATACCACGATCCAGGATATGCAGGGGTTTCGTGCGCCTCGGGACCATGACCCGGCCGCTACCGCACGCGATCCTGTGTTGGGCCTGAAAAAGTAGTCCGGATTCGTGGACATGGGGGGATTCACCGGCCTCTCACTCCCGAACATCCTGACCCGGCTGAAACAGGATCCCGCGACCCGAGGAAATCTCCTCATCACCCCGGTGGCCGAGATCCCGGGAGCACTGATCCCCTTTTTTTCATCACGGCCATCCTGCCCGGATCATGTGGGGAAAAACCCCACCCAACTGTTTATATACTGTCCTGTGGCATTTATAAATATGAAAGTCAAGCCAGAGGATTCTCTCAAGATTGAAAATATCGTAGCCTCCGCAAAGGTGACCGATTATCTGGATCTTCCCGCGCTTGCGTCACAGATCAAGGATGCCGAATACAATAAGAAGAGGTTTCCCGGTGTCGTCATCCGGATGCAGAATCCAAAAATTGCGGCTTTGGTCTTCGGCTCCGGAAAAGTGGTCCTGACAGGGGCCAAGAGTATCGAGAGCCTCTCCGAAGGTCTCGAGATCCTGGGAAACCTGCTGCGGGATCTGAATATCGACATCCCCCAGGAGCTCACCTACAAGATCCAGAACATAGTCACCTCCGCCGATCTCGGGTCAGGCATAAACCTGAACAAGATAGCAGTCGGGTTCAACCTTGATCGGATCGAATACGAACCCGAACAGTTTCCGGGACTCGTATACCGCCTGGAGAGCCCCAAAGTAGTCGTGCTCCTGTTCGGATCCGGAAAACTTATCATTACCGGCGGAAAAGAACCTGAGGACGCGAAAAAGGCCGTACAGAAGATACTCAACGACCTGAAGAATCTTGGCCTTCTCTGATAATTTTATATATCATTTTGGTTTTTTAATCCGGGCATGATATTAAAAAATGTAAAATAATTAATAATAATGTTTTTATATAGTTTTAACCCATATATGTTCTGATACGGGTGTATGTTCCATGAGATCAAAGAATGTGATGTATTTTACTCCCCGCGAAGAAGAATTTGCCAATCTGCTTATCAAAGTTGGAATGAAGAGAAATGTTGCAAAGGTCCTCGTATTCCTGGCCCATACACCGGAAGCCACTTCGAGGGATATCGAACGCGGAACCGACCTCCGTCAACCCGAAGTAAGCATCGCAATGGCGGCGCTGATTGATCAGAAATGGGTGGAGAACCGGGAGAGCAAGGCGGAGAATAAGGGAAGACCTGTCAAGATATACCGCCTTTCCCAGCCTATCGGCGATATCATGGACTCCATCGAGACTGAGAAGCGCGAGGAGGCAAACAACCAGTTGACCATGATACAAAAACTCCGGGATTACATATCCTGATACAGTCCCGTAATCCTGTTATCTTTAATCCCGTCCCCTTCTCATCATCACCGGGGACCGGGTCCGGAATCCCACTCTTCTGAAAAAGAGATACTCACCAGACCAGTCAGGTATTGGTGCGATTCCGGGCACACATGTGACCCGGTCACCAGAATCCATGCCGTCCCTCTCCCCGCGACGGCGAATTGTCCCGGGTCACCGGTCAAGGAGCCCGGACGACCCGGCACCCGCCTGCATCGCCGATCAGGACCGTTGTCTTTTGCGTAAACTCGCAGAAGAGCCCGCATTCAAGGATCCCGATCATCACGGAGAGGAGTGCCTCAAGCCTTTCCGGCACCTCGATGGGCCCGAAGGTGCAGTCCAGGATAAAGTTCCCGTTATCCGTGACGACGGGGCCGTCCTTCTTGATCCCTTCCCTGAGTACGGGATCACCGCCAATCTCCTGGATTGCCATCCTGACAGGGGCCAGCGCAAACGGTACCACCTCAACAGGAACGGGAGCATCAAGGATGGACGTGACTTTTCCGGGATCGACCACGATAAAGATCTCGTCTGCCGCAGCAGCAACGCATTTCTCCCTGAAGAGGGCCGCCCCCCTCCCCTTTATGAGGCGGAGGGCGCCATCGACCTGGTCGGCACCATCGATTGCCATGTCCAGTACCGGGTAGTCATCCAGGGTGGTGACGGGTATGCCAAGGTGGCGGGCACGCATCGCCGCCTGGTACGAGGTGGGAACACCCTGGACAGTGAGTCCGTCAGAGATCCGCTCGGACAGCCTCTCCATGGCATAAAAGACCGTCGACCCGGTCCCAAGGCCGACCACCATACCGTCTTCGACGAGGTCCGCTGCATAGTTTCCTGCTTTCCGCTTTGCATTCTGTTCTGCTGTCGTGCTCATGATCTTCTCCGTCCCGCAGTTGTTCCGCTCCCTTCTTTCATCACGCTCCTTCACCTCCAAAAATACGCCTCAACTCGTCGGTAGCGGCAAGCGCAGTGCAGTCGAGGGTGATCGGAGTGAGCGAGATGTTCCCCTTCCGGATAGCATGCACATCGGTTCCCTCCCCGGCATCCTCTATCAGGGGTCCGTTGATCCAGAAGTACGGCCGCCCCCGTGGGTCAAGACGCCTCTCCACGCCTGTCTCAAAGAGTTTGCCTGCCAGCCGGGTCACCTCGTACCCCCCGCGGACAACCGAGGGTATATTCACGTTGATTACATCTGCTCCAGGAGGTAAGGGGCGGTCGAAGAATTGACTGCATACCTCCCTGACCACCCGTTTCGCCTCGTCGAAGCTCTCTTTGTAAAACCGGGGGTCATCGAACTTGTCGCCCTGGTCTTCGACCTGGAGCGAGAACGCGATGGCCTGGGTTCCCTGGTTCGAGGCCTCCAGTGCTGCGCCGACTGTTCCCGACGTCATGATCGATTCGAACGAGAGGTTCTCCCCGATGTTGATCCCGCTCACTACCAGGTCCGGGCAGATATCGAGTGAATAGAGGCCGATTATCACCGAATCTGTCGGTTTCCCCCCGACAGCATACGCCCGGATGCCGTTTAACTCCACTTCGTTCGCCCGTATCGGCTCGAATATGGATATCGATCTTCCCACCGCGCTCTGCTGTGTGGCCGGGGCTACAATGGTCACATCGGCCACCGGGGAAAGGGCCTCGTATGCAGCCCAGAGGCCTGCAGACGTGATGCCGTCGTCATTGGTAAGCAGGATGGATGGTTTCATTCACTATGGACTTGGCGGAGGAGGCAAAAAATATGACCGATCGATCGTCAGGCTCATGTCCCGGGCCTTCCAACAGTTGAGGGATGAAAGCCCTCCTGGCTGAATATGCCGTATTCCACGACCCGCACCTGGCTCCCGAGGGTGCAGCCATGCTCGGCGTCCTCCGGCAGAGTTTTGAACGATGCGGCTACGAGGTGATCTCGCCCGAGGGTGCGGACTTCAGGGACGAGATCCGGCGAATAGCGCCTGAATGTGATTTTGGTCTCGTTATAGCACCTGATCACCTTCTTTCAGGCTTCACTGCGGTGATTGAGAGACTGACCCACAACCTGGGCTGTGGGAGCATGAACGTCGCAGTCTGTGCGAACAAGAGACAGACCGCACGGATACTGGCAGGCAACGGAATACCTGTTCCCGAAGAGGTCGAACACGGAGCGAGGGTGATCAAGCCGGTCACGGGGTGCGGATCGATCGGTGTCCGGCTGGATGGCGGGCATGCCGGGGAAGGGGAATTCGGACAGCGCTTCATCGAGGGGGAACATCTGAGCGTGAGCCTGGTGGGAAGCAGGGTCGTGGGTGACGCCTGCCTGTATTACTCCGGAAAGCCCCCCCTTGTCCTTGCCCTGAACCACCAGGAGATCTCGATCGATTCGGCCGGGCGGTTCTCCTACCAGGGAGGGACGACCCCCGTGGATCACGAGCGGTCCGATGAGATCATCGAGGTCGCGAAAAAAGCGGTCAACATCCTTGGCTGCCAGGGATATACCGGCGTCGACATCGTGCTTGCAGACCGCCCCTACGTGGTGGATGTCAATCCGCGCATCACCACGAGCATCGTCGGGATCGCCGCATGCATGAGAGAAGAGATCGCGGACATCCTTGTCCGGGCGTCGAAGGGGGATGCGCCTGAATCCGTTCATTTCAACTGCAGGGCAAGGTACGACAGCTCAGGGAGGGTCTTTTTCGAATGATTGGAATCGATGTCGGCGGCGCCAACCTAAAGGTCGTCGACTCGGGCGGAGTCCACATCCATTACTGCCCCATGTGGGAGAACGCACCGCTCGAGACCCTGCTTGCCGGCTACCGGTCCTCAGGGGAAGAAGATGCCGCGGTGGTGATGTCGGGCGAGCTTGCGGACTGCTTCGATTCGAAGATCGAAGGGATCAGGTTCATCGTCGACGCGGTGAAGGCGGCCTTTCCGGGGGCTGTCTTCTACGGAACCGACGGGCGCTTTCACCACGAGGCGGCACCCTGCCTTGCCGCCGCCAACTGGCTTGCATCCGCCGATCTCCTCCGAAAGGAGTGGGCCTGTGCGGTCCTGGTCGATATGGGAAGCACGACCACCGACATCATACCGCTCACCGATTTTTCGGCCCTGCTCGGACTGACCGATCTTGCACGGCTCCAGAAGGGGTACCTGGTATATACGGGGCTTCTCCGGACCAGTGTTCCGGCCCTGGTCCGACAGGTCTCACTGGGAGGTGTCCGGACACGGGTGAGCCCTGAATACTTCGCCTGCAGCGGTGACGTTCACCTCGCACTCGGCCACATCACGCCCGAAGAGTACACATCCGATCCTCCGGACGGAAAGGGCCGGGAGAGAGAGGCCGCATACCGGAGACTGGCACGGGTCGTGTGTGCAGACCTCCCGGAGATCGGGACCGAGGGGGCTATGGCCATTGCCCATGCATTCTGGGAAGAACAGGGATCGCTGCTCAAAAACACCATAGAAGAGGTGAGGGCAGGTTCCGGCGCAACCGGCATCATCACCGCAGGCGTTGGATCGCGACTCATTGCCGCCATCACCGGAGGTACAGACATCTCTGAAAGACTTGGATCGTTCTCCGATGCCCTGCCTGCGTTCGCCGTCAGGGAGGTGGCGTTACGAAACGCTGGATCCTCGGACTGATCCTGCTCGCAGGATCCCTTCTCGCCAGCGCGGTCCTCTTCTCATACGGGATACCCTTCTTCTTCCTGTTCCTGTTTATTCCCCTCATCCCGTTCCTCGATCGAAAAAGGGAGAGAAAACGGTGCCCGGTGTGCGGGTGGGAGACCGGATCACCGGGTATCGGTTTCTGTCCGTTTGACGGGACAGCCCTATCCACCCCGGGAATAGAGGGAGAGCGTGATGACTGACATGGGGACCCTGAACCCATAGATATCGGTGGAGGCGATCGGGCCGAGTTCGCGGCGTGCGTAATTTCTCACGCTCCCCCGGTCGAGTGCAAGGCCCATCTGTTCGAGGACCCGTGCCGTCCGGTGGTACGGCATCTTCTCCGAGAGCGTGATGCAAAGGTCGACGAGCGGTCTTCCGACCCGGGTATCAGGATAGAATGGTGCTTCCGCAGCCGAGATCCGCCCGCA
>JAHDSI010000221.1 GCA_018432765.1 Methanoregulaceae archaeon
TCCTTGTGTATCTGTTCATGGATTGTATGAGACAATGCTTCATTGAATTGCTCCGCTATCTCGCCACAATGGGAGAAATGAAAAACTTCCCGATTGTTCCTCTCTGCTTACGACCACTCATGAGTATCTGTCCATGGATTGTACGAGACCGGCCCCCCCATTCCTCCTGTCCCGGAACGACTCTCTCCCTGTTTGTTCCGCTCTATCCACGCATCGTAACCATCATCCGTACCCTCTCTCCCTGTGATCTCGTCAGCAAAATCCGTCACGCCAACGTGGTGCCGGAGAGGGACCTTTTTCTGTCCTCTTCTCCTTATATACTACGATTGTCCTGGAACGGATTCGTTTCAGGTGGGGTGAGATTGTGCAGGAGATATATGTAATCGGGCATAAGCAGCCGGATACCGACAGCATCGGCAGTGTCATCGGGTACGCGGAGCTGCTCAATTCCCGGGAGCCTGGGCGGTATATCGCTGCCTGCTGCGGCGAGGTCAATGCCGAATCGGCCTACGCACTCTCGCGTTTCGGCATGGACACCCCGGTCTTCGTGGAGAGCGTGGAGCCAAACGTCGGCGATATCCCCTTCTTTTATACCCAGAAGGCGCCTGCCGACATGCCCACCATCGACGTGGCCGCCATGATGGACGAACAGGATGTCAGGAACATCCCTGTTACTGATGGTTCCGGCCGCCTTCTCGGGATCGTCAGTGAATACGGGCTTGCAAAGGCCTACGTGACACCGAACCGGCGCGAGACACTCTCCATCGGCCCGATACCGCTCACGACCCTGGCCCGCATCCTCGACGCCCGGGTATGCAACACCGGCGCCGAGACACTCCACGGCCGCGTGGCGATCGTCATCGACGCCCTGCACATGGCGCTTTCCCGGCTCACCGGAGACGACGTCGCGGTCGTTGGTGACAACGAGCCGGTCCAGCTCGCCCTCATCTCGGCAGGGATCGCCGCCCTCATCGTCGCCGAAGGGGCGCCTGTCGGCGACCGGGCGCTCGAAGCGGCGAAGGAGAAGGGAGTCGCGATCCTCGCAAGCCCGCTGGACGCGTTCTCTGTCGGCCGGATGGTCCACCTCTCGCTCCCTGCTGGCGAGGTGGTGGCCTCCGACGTCCCGGTGCTCCGTCCCGAGGACTCGCTTGCGTATGCCAAGAAGGTTGTCACCGACTCCCGGTACCGGACGGCCTGCATCGTGGACGGCGACGACCGGCTGCTGGGGATGATCTCGCGGAACACGTTTCTCGAGGAGATACAAAAACAGGTGATCCTGCTCGACCACAACGAGTACGCCCAGGCCGTCGACGGGATCGAGACCGCCGAGATACTGGAGGTGATCGACCACCACCGGCTCGGCGCGATCACGACGTTGAAGCCGGTGAAGTTTTTGAACGAGCCGGTGGGATCGACGTCCACGATCATCACCGGCAAGTTCCGGGATGCAGGGGTTACCCCGTCACCTGCCGCCGCCGGGATGCTGCTCTCGGGCATCCTATCAGACACGCTGGTGCTCAAGATGTCAACCACGACTCCACGGGACATCGAGGCGGTGGAGTACCTCGCAGGCGTCACAGGGCTCGACCCGGTCGAGTACGGGACCACGCTCATCCAGCAGGGGATGGAACTCGATTCGGTCCCGCTCCATGAACTGATGACCCGCGACACCAAGCCCTACACCCTCTTTGGAAAGGACCTGATCATCGCACAGGTCATGACCGCCTCTGGCGAGTACGCCCTCGGGAGGGCAGCGGAGATCCGGAAGAACCTCGACCTCCTCCGGAAGGAGAACGGCGTCGACATCTATCTCTGCCTCTTCACGAACGTGATCGAGAACCGGAGCGCACTCTTTGCCTCTGCAGACAATTCGGTTCTCACGGCTCTTGATTACGACGACCAGCCAGTCATCTTGGACGGCGTGATGTCACGGAAGAAGGATTTCCTCCCCGGGTTCGGGAACCGTCTCCGGAACCTGTGACCAGGGGCGTGCAGGGAAAAAACCCGTTCTGCAACGCTGGTCTCCTCATCAAATGCCCGGAATCATTTTTTTCTCACGAGGAGGATCCCTGCCGCGATCGCAACAACCGCCCACAGCTCGAAAGACGTGGATGCAGGTGCAGGATCGCCCTGGACGGCTGCATGAGGCTCCGCAAAGACGAGCATGATCTGTGTGATCCCGTGCACGCTCCTGTCGGGAGATACGTCCTTTCCGACAAGGGTCAGGGGCCAGTTTCCGTCACCGGGGGAAAACGTGCCCCCGTCAACCGCATGTGCCATGACATACCCGTGGCTCTTCATGATCTCGCGGGCAGAAAACGCCGCTTCCTCGCCGGAATCTCCCCTTACTACAAGAGTGTAAGCATTGTCCCGTGCGAGGGTCGTGTTGTATGCCCGGTTGTTGACAAGGTTCTCGTCATGCTGGCAATCGTCATCTACCCAGCCGGCAAGCATGTAGAGGGGCATTCCCGTCCAGACATGCCCGTCCGTATCTGTATAGGAGACGACATGGCCGTGAGCCCGCTCACCGCACGAGACTCCCTGTTCAAACTCTTTCCTGCCGATTGCCGATGAGAGATGACCTTCCAGGACGAGCTCCCATTCAGTGAGTTGGCGGGGATATATCTCCAGGGTTTCGACGTTCCTGATGGCAAGGCCCGCCGCAGAGGGATACTCAGTCCCCTGGCACCAGTAAAACCGCCAGTATCCCTCGTCGATGCATTCTCTCATGTCCTGGTTGCCGAAGGTATGGTCATCTGCCAGGAAGAAGAGGGCCGGACCACCTGTATATGCCGGGACATAGCCCTCCTTTTCTGTCCACCAGGCAAGGATGGCCTGTCCCTGCGCAGGGTCTGCAGAATAGATATTGTCATACATCAGTTCAACGACATACCCATCCGTCGCAGTCATGCGGAGTTCGTCTCCCTCCTGCATTCCGCCGACAAGTCCGAGGAGATCCCGGATCGATGTTCCCTGCACGACCTCCTCGACCTTAGCGGGATTCCTGTCTTCTGTGGGATTCCAGAGATCACCGGTATCAAACGTCGGCCCCTGGTACCGGTAGGGCGTCTCCGTGTCTCCGTACACCGGGAGGTGTTTCTCCATCCAGGAACAGGTGACCGTTGTGGTATTCAGGATGCGCCCGCCAGTGATCTCGCGGCGCAGGATGGTGACAGAGCAGGATGATCCGGATGGAATTCCGGTGATCTCCGGCCCCTTCAGGGCGATGTCCATGATGTTTCCGATCTCCATGTGTGGGGGTACATCCGGCCCGGTGAGAAGAAGCGGGGCAATCTTGATGTCCCCCTGCCGGGCTGGGAGCGGTGCTCCGTTGCGGGTACGTGCAACCAGGAACCCGTCCGTGCTCACATCCCTGCTGGAGAAGAGGCGATCGTGCCAGTCGGTCGCCCTCACGGTGATTGTATATCCTGCCGATGCCCGGGTGGTATTGAAGGATCGGTCTGCCCCGTCATCTACGAGGCCGGCGAGGTACGTGAGCGGCAGGCCGCGATAGGTATTCCCCACTCCGTCGGTGTACGTGACGCCGGATGTCTCCTCTGCCCGGGCAAACTCTTCCCTGGAGAGGGAGATAGTCCCGTCCCCGATGAGGGTCAGCACCCAGGGGGC
>JAHDSI010000203.1 GCA_018432765.1 Methanoregulaceae archaeon
CTCTGTGTCCACTCTGCCGTTCGTCCTTCCCGGTTCGTCTCCATGGAGAACCAGATCTCGTGAGTGTATTCCTTTCGATTCATGCCTCATTCCCGGGTTCTGCTCTGTGTCCACTCTGCCGTTCGTCCTTCCCGGTTCGTCTCCATGGAGAACCAGATCCGGTGAGTGCATTCCTTTTGATTCAGGGACCTGCAGCACCAGACCCGACTGCCTGGTGCGGAGATGCCTTGAGAATCTTTCTAAAAAATTGCCGGACGATCAGGGCCATTGACCACAACGAAAAGGAAAAGTCGAAAAAATCGCTTTCATGGGATTGGAATGTGCCCCATGAGAGGATCAATTCCGGAACACATGATCGGCCCCGCAACAGAATGTCTCTGTCACCTGCAGTTCTTTCGCCGTTTTGATCCTGCAGGTTCATTGTGTCGCAGCATCATGTTCCGTGAAACACCTGTTTCGGCCCCATGACAAAACTCTCATGCACCCATCGTTCTTCCGCCGTTTTGAATGATGGATTTGCTTTATCACGGCTTGGATGTTTTTCGAACATTTGTTCGGCCCCAGGATGCAGCGTCTCTGTCGTCCATATATCGTATAGCCGTTTGGATATATGGGCTCATTGCGTCCTGACATGTATCCCCAGAAGTCCCCTCTGAGGCATAATCCGATAGGGCGCCATAGTATTTATAATTTCCGATATTGATTCTCCTTCATCCGGGAATTTATCTGCAGCTGAATCTTGTGCGCGCACAATCGCCTGCTCCCTGGCCCATGCGAAACGTATAACACTCCGTCTCGCTACCAATCTGCCATGGAGCCAAAGATCGTAACGCCCCCGCCGGGACCCCGTGCACGTCACGTCCTCGAACGCGATTCAAGGGTAGTCTCGCAATCCATGGCAAGGGAATACCCGCTCGTGCTCGAGAGAGCGAAGGGTATGAACCTCTGGGATGTTGACGGAAACAGGTACCTGGACTTTTCCGCCGGTATCGCCGTGATGAACATGGGCTGGAACCATCCCGACGTGGTAAGGGCCGTGCAGTCACAGGCAGAATCTCTCTCACATGGCGCGTTCCTTGATTTCTGCTCCGAAGTGCCGGTCACTTTTGCGGAGAAACTGGTCCGTTTCATGCCTCCGGGCATAGACCGCGTGTACTTTTCCAATTCGGGAGCCGAAAGCGTTGAAGCGGCGATAAAGCTTGCCAGGCGGGCGACCAAGCGGAAATACCTCATCTCGTTCTATGGCGGTTTTCATGGACGGACAATGGGTGCGCTGTCCCTGACAGCGACCAAGGTGATCCACAGGCAATATTTCGGGCCGTTTCTCCCGGTGATCCATGTACCGTACGAGAATCCGTACCGGCCGCTCAGTACATCCAGCCCGTCGTGCGAGATAGATGTGGTCAACTACATCAACGAGGAGGTCTTCAGGACGGAAGTGGCACCCGATGAAGTCGCCGCGATCTTTGTGGAACCAATCCAGGGAGAGGGGGGATACGTGGTTCCCCCCGTGGACTTCCTGCGCCAGTTACGGGAGACCTGCGACATGCACGATATCCTGCTTGTGTGTGATGAGATACAGGCCGGCTGTTTCCGGACAGGGCCTTTCCTTGCCTGTGAACACAGCCGCGTGGTCCCTGATATCGTCTGCATGGCAAAGGCGATCGGCGGCGGACTTCCCCTTGGTGTGACACTTGCATCCGATGAACTGATGAGATGGCCTCCCGGTTCGCATGCGAGCACGTTCGGGGGAAATAACCTCTCGTGTATCGCCGGTCTGACCGTGCTGGATCTCATGGAACGGGAACATGCAGGAAAGAACGCAGAGGTGAGAGGCAGGCACCTCATGAAAGGGCTCAAGGAGCTGTATGCACAATACGAATTGATCGGCGATGTCAGGGGAGTGGGCCTCATGGCTGCCATCGAGCTCGTGGAGGACCGGACAACCAAGATACCTGCAAAAGCGAAGAGAAATGCTATCCTCAAAAACGCATTTGAAAAAGGGGTGTGCCTGCTCCCGGCAGGCCAATCGGTCATCAGGTTCAGCCCGCCACTCGTCATCTCCGACGAGGAGATCGATGTCGGGTTATCCGTGCTCGACAGATGTTTTGCGGAGGCGACAGGTTCATAAACCGGACCCTCCGGAAACCAGGTGATACAGGAGGAGGAAAATGTCGAAAGAGAAGAAGATTACCTATGTAACTCTCCTTTCGGATGAAAGCATCCATGGAGAATACGAATCGGCCCTTGAACGTGTCGAAAAAGAGCTTGGACACCATCACCCGATCTTCATCAACGGTGACGAGCGGTGGACCGGCAGTGAATTTGTCGCCCGCTCCCCGGTTGACAACGAGATGATCACCGGATACTTCCAGGACGGTACAGAAGTTGAGGTGAACGAGTCAATTCTTGCATCGAAGGGAGGATTTCCAGGCTGGAGCGGGCATGACTGGCAGACCCGTGCAGCGATAATCCGGAAAACCGCAGACCGGCTCGATGAGAAGCGGTTCGTCCTGTCTGCCCTGGTCACTCTCGAATGCGGGAAAAACCGGTATGAAGCCATTGCCGAGGTAAGCGAAGGCATCGATATGCTGCGGTACTACTGCGAAATATACGAGCAAAACGAGGGATATATCCGTCCCACGAGATCCGAGATTGGCGGTGAGCACTGCAGGAGCGTGATGCGTCCCTATGGGGTGTGGGCCGTCATCTCTCCCTTCAATTTCCCTGTCACGCTCGCGGCAGGCATGATCGGGGCAGCTCTTCTGACCGGTAACTGTGTCGTGTTCAAGCCGACAAGCGAGACCCCGCTCTCCGGGCTTACACTCTATCGCGCTTTCCGGGAGAGCGGTGTGCCCGGTTCTGCAATCCAGTTCTTCACCGGACCGGGCAGGATCTTCGGCGAAGCCGTCACCCGTCACCCGGACATCGAAGGGATTGCCTTTACCGGCTCACGCGAAGTGGGGATGTGGCTCCACCAGGCACTCTCCACCAGGGCAGGGTATGTAAAACCGCTGGTCGCCGAGATGGGAAGTAAAAATCCCTGCATAGTCACGTCCAGTGCCGATATTGCAAAGGCGGCGGAAGGGACGGCCATGGCCGCATTCGGATACAGCGGCCAGAAATGCAGTGCAACCTCCCGTGTCTACGTCCAGTCGGATGTATTCGACCAGTTTTGCACAGCCCTCTGTGAACGGGCAAAGGCCCTGCAGATCGGAGATCCGCGCAGGAAAGAGACATTTATGGGTCCTCTCATCAACCGGAACGCCTTCGAGGTGTTCAAGTCCTCTGTCGCCCAGTGCCGCTCCGAGGGAGGGATTGTGCTTGCCGGGGGAGACGTCCAGAGCGGGGAGATGATGTCACGGGGCTATTATGTGCAGCCGACCATTGTAACAAAGATCCCGAGGGGCCACCGCCTCGTGCGGGACGAACTCTTCGTCCCATTCCTCGTCCTCGACACATTCACCAGTCTTGGGGAAGCGCTGGCAGAAGCAAACAA
>JAHDSI010000096.1 GCA_018432765.1 Methanoregulaceae archaeon
CACGGGATGCCGTCTGAAAGGAGTAGAAGCGGGCCGAAAAATAAATTCCCTGCCTGACTACCGGTGGACCGCTCTCCTGCGTTCTTTTTTCAACACGATATCGATGATGCCGTTTTTCACCTGGTAGAAGCTCTCGAGTATGTCGATCCGGCACGGGGGATCGATCTCGGTCCGTCTCTCATCTGCGATGATCGCAATCTTCTCTGCCTGGATATCGGTGTAGATCGCGGAGGTGATACCCGGGGGAATTGCGGCGGTAACAAAGATCCGATCGTCGCTCTCGATCATCTCGTATTCCAGGTCCTGCAGCCGGCTGGTATCGATACGGATGACATGTGGTGTGTCTGACTGGTTCCCTGTGATGATTGTGCAGCCGATGAACCGCGCCTCGTCCTGGGAAGGCATACTCTGTATGATCTCCTCCACCATCCGGGCAAGGTTCTTCAGGAAGTCGTCGTATGGACTATCCGGCATGGGTACCACATAACGTGTACATCTTTCCCTCGTTCTTCACGACCTGCCGCTCTTCCAGTCTTCGGAGACTCTCTGACACCAGTTCCCGGGAAAGACCCGTCAGTTCGTGTATTTCGTCTGCCGAGAGCGGGCAGTGTGCAAGGGCGATCGAGATGTCGATGCTTGCGTCGTCTGCCAGGATCTCTCTCCCCCGGCCTATTATCTCCTTGATCCGGTTCTCGATATCGTTGTCGAGGTTCTTGAGGTTCCTGACCATGTCGTCCCTCGCATCAAGCAGTTTCTGGAGAGTCTGGAGCGAATGCCTGAACCGGATCAGGTTGTCGGAACCGTTGTCGACTACATCCTCGTTTGCGTGTTTCTCGAGGGTGACCATCACGTTGATGTCATGGGCAAGGAAGTAATACTTCCGCCTCCGCTCGTCGAGCCGGAACGAGAGTATCTCTTCCCGCTCCATCATCTGGAGGTGTTCTATCACCGCTTTCGGGGAGAGCACGAGCCTGTCGGAGATCTCGGTGACAAAACAGGGTTTCTGCCTGAGGAGTTCGATGATTCTCCTCCGGTTACGGTTTCCGAGGATATCCAGGATTCTTGCAACCTCAACCTGATCAAGCATTAGTTACCTAATGTTAGGTTTTTTTATATATATAGGTGTTGAGATCCGGGATCCGGTGCAGATGCGGTTGATTGATACATGAACGAAGATGCGATACATCGCGGTTGATCGTGCATCGGTTTTTGGGATACCAAAAACCCGGGATCAGATCCTGTCCCAGTGGCAGTCACCGCACTTCGGGCACGGAGGCAACTCGTCGGACTCTTCGTCCAGTTCAATGATCGCAAAGCATCTCCGGCACCGGTACCTCCCGACGCCGGGTGTATCACCACAGACACATGTCATGAATGATAGATGCGACAGTACCCAATCTAAATATGTTGCACGCGGAAGATAACATCCCGGTTCATGCCTGGAAATTGAAAAAAAGAGGTTTTCATTATTCGGATAGCCGGTAGTTGGGGGCTTCGTCGGTTATCAGGATGTTGTGCGGGTGGCTCTCTGCGACACCTGCATTCGTGATCCTGATGAACCTGGTCTTCTCGTGCATCTCGCGGATGTTTGCAGACCCCGTGTATCCCATCGAGGACTTGAGCCCGCCGACGAGCTGGTAGATTACATCCGAGACCCTTCCAACATAGGGTGTTACGCCTTCCACGCCCTCGGGCACGAACTTTGTCTTCCCGATCTCCTTCTTCTGGAAGTACCGGTCGCTGGAGACGCCCCCGCTCATCACCCCGAGCGAACCCATCCCCCGGTACTGCTTGTAGCGCCTTCCTTTCATCGTGATGACCCTTCCCGGGGACTCGTCGGTGCCTGCAAAGAGGCTTCCCATCATCACGCAGTCCGCACCGGCGGCGATAGCCTTGGCAACGTCGCCTGAGAACCTGACACCGCCGTCGGCGATCACGGTCACTCCCGTCTCCTTCACGACCTCGGCGACGTTCGCGATGGCCGTGATCTGGGGCACACCGACACCCGCGACGATCCTCGTGGTACAGATGGATCCGGGCCCTATGCCGACCTTCAGGCCGTCGACGGTATCCAGGAGGGCTTCCGCCGCCTGTGCGGTGGCGATGTTTCCCGCGATCACCTCGGCCTTCACGCTCCCCCTGATCTCCTGTACCGATTTCACGACATTCATGTTGTGTCCGTGAGCGCAGTCGACGACCAGCGCGTCTGCCCCGCACTCGTCCAGTTTCATCGCGCGGTCGAAATCAAAGGGCCCGACTGCCGCGGCGACACGGAGCTTGCCTGACCGGTCACGCGTGGCATTGGGATACTGGCGTTTCTCGAGGATGTCCTGCATGGTGATGATCCCGACGAGGTTGCCTGAGCCGTCGGTGACCGGGAGCCGCTCCACCTTGTTGGTGTACATCACCTCGAGCGCCTGCTCCATGGTGATATCCTCTCCGGCGGTGATCGGCTTCTTTGTCATTATCGCCTTGACGCTTTCAGCACCCATGCGTGATGCAATCCCCCTTACATCACGACGGCTCACTATCCCGATGATCTTTTTGCCCTTGATCACCGGCACACCGCCGATCCCGTGCTCGTTCATCAGGCGCTCCACGTCTGACACGCTGGTGTCGGGACCGACAGAGAGGACCTTCCGTTCGATGAGTTCTTCAGCCTGTTTCACGTGCCGGATCTCGATCATCTCCTCTTCCGGCGACATGTTCCGATGAATGACGCCGATGCCGCCCTCGCGGGCAAGCGCGACAGCCATCTCGGACTCGGTCACGGTGTCCATTGCAGAACTGACCAGGGGTATCTCCAGTGGAATCTTCCGCGTAAAACGGCTGGAGACCACGGCCTGGTTCGGTTCAACACGTGATTCCGCAGGCTCGAGCAGGACATCGTCAAACGTGAGTGCCAGCGGGGCCTGCAGCTTTTCGATGAACATATGCCTTAACGCACCATCCCTGCCAGTTTTGCAACGAGATCTTCCCTGATCGACGATGCCCGATCACCGCCGCACACCATTCCCCGGACCCCGATGATATCGGGATCGATACGCTTCAGGGTCCCGATATCCTCGAACTTCAGGGAACCGGCGAGGGCGGTCTTCAGACCCGCTTCCCTGTTCAGCCGTGTAAATTCGACGAGATCCGCTTCGGTCATGAATTCAAACGTGCTCTTGCCATCTTTCATCCCCGTATCCATCATCGCCACGTCAGCACCGGCAGCCGCAGCAAGCGGAGTAATCTCGAACGGCGATATGGTGCCCAGACGGTCATGATCAGAATATCCCGCAATAACCACGTATTTCTCGGGAAAATCCATCTTGACAGCCTTCACGACGTTTCGAATGACTTCCGCGGCACGATCGGCCCCATCAAACATCAGCCCTATCTTTATGTAATCAGCCCCGGCATGCGCAGCTCCGTGTGCCGCAAGCGACGCACCGCCTGGTTTAAAATCATAATCTCCAATGGCAGCACTGACCGGTTTGGTGGAGAGCTCCTTGATCGCCCTGATGACCCAGGGGAAGTTTGCACCAAGCGATCCCTCGTCCGGTTTTTTCACATCAACAATATCAGCGGCAAGAGATCGCTTTGCTTCCTCAATGTCCCTCGGGCTGACCAATAATTGCATAGAATTTAATGATCCTGATGGTAAATAGTGATTACTATACGTATGGATTTGATTCTCGCCATGGATTTAAAGTCCGGTCTCGTCGTCCACGGGATGAAGGGTGACCGTGCGTCCTACCGGCCGCTTGACTGGGGACTTTCGCCGACGGCCGACCCGGCCGGATACGTGGAGGCGATCGCCCCGCGGTTCCTCTACATCGCGGATCTCGACAGGATAGCAAGGACCGGAGATCATGACCGGGAGGTCATCCGGTGCGCATCTATGGTTGATACCTGCTACGTCGATCGCGGGGTGTCCTGCCCCGGGGAGTTCATCGAGGGCGACACCATCATAAATGTCGTCGGGACCGAGACTGCAGGGGATGACCTGTCGGTATACGGTTCCGGGTTCCTGAGCATAGATGTAAAGGACGGGAGAGTGATTCCGGGAGGGCTTGATCCGACCGTTCTCCTTGAACGGGCAGAAGACTGGGCTTTCGACGGCTGTATCATCCTTGACATCAGCGCTGTCGGAACCGGGTCCGGGATAGATGCAGGCAAGTTTGAGCGACTGCGGTCTGCATACGGGCGATCGCTCTACTATGGCGGAGGGGTCTCTGGTACCCGTGATCTTTCAGTGCTCGAGGAGTCAGGATTCGACGGCGCGATAGTGGCCACAGCCCTTCACAGGGGGAGGATCCCGGCAGAGTCCATCCGGAGGGGCGAATGGTCCTGATCACCATAGAGGGAATCGACGGGAGCGGGAAGAGCACCCTTGTTTCGGCCTTGAGGGAACTTCTTTCGGATCTTGACCCCCTCTTCACCAGGGAACCGGGCTCCACCTGGGTGGGCGAGCAGGTGAGACGGGCCATCGCCGAAGAGATCGACCCGATCGCGGAAGCCCTCCTCTTCATTGCCGACCATGCTGTTCATGTATCGGGGGTGATACGTCCTGCGCTGGCTGAAGGGAAGCTGGTCATCTCCGACAGGTACCGGGACAGCAGGTACGCCTACCAGGCAGTGACGCTGCAGGGTGTCCTGCCCGACCCCCTGTCCTGGTTAAAAGATATCCACGCGGGCTGGAGCATCACGCCTGACCTGACGTTCCTGCTGGTCCTGCCGGTCAACGAGGCGTTATCACGGATGGACCGGGGCGGAGCCCTCGAGCATTTCGAGACGGCCGACCTTCTCGAGGACGTCCAGCGGCAGTACCTGGCACTCGCTGAAGAGGAGCCGTCCCGTTTCCTTGTCATCGATGCCGGAAAAGACGAGAGAGAGATTCAGGAATTCGTGGCCGATTCCATCAGGCAGTGTGCTGGATGGTCACGATCACGTCGTCGACATTGAGCACGTCGACCTTTTCTCCTTCCTCCATGTAGGTGTAGGTCAGGGAGAACGCATCCTCCGGGACCGGCATGGCAGTCCCGTCCACCTCTATCGAATCGGGAGGGTTCTCCAGGCTTTCCGGCGGGAGCGCCCGCACGGCGTCCATGAACGCGCGGGCCTGCTTTCTGAAGGCGGGCCCGATGACGGCCATGTTGAACTGCACATCGCCCATCACCTTCTCAAGCCTCGCCGTCTCCCGGCGCCAGACCACTTCTGCATTCAATGCCCGTGCCGCGTCACCTGAATCGTCCCCGAAGAGGGGGGAGAATATCGTGACCTTCCCGAGCGGCGCATTCAGGGCCAGCCCGCGTTCATGCTTGTAGCGCCGTAACTCTGCTACCACTCTTGTGAGAAGATCGCCGTCCCGTGCGGCACCGGGATCGTCGTATCCGCACGCGGGCCAGCCCGCGGAATGGACGCTCCCCCTGCCAAGGTGCGCGTAGCACTCCTCGGCGAAATGGGGGGTGAATGGGGTCATCAGGCGGCAGAGGATGTCCAGGGTAGTGGTCAGCGCCCGGCAGGCGCTATCCCTGCCGCTATCGTCGGAGTACAGCCTCCCTTTCGCCAGCTCGATGTAGTTGTCGGCCAGCACGTCCCAGGCGAACTCCCGGATCGCCTTGAGCGCACGATCAAACTGGCAGCTGTCCATGCAGGCCGTCACCTCCAAGACGGTGCCGGAGAGCCGGGTCATCAGCCACCGGTCCGCGACTGCGGTCAGTGGGGCCGAATCGTCGAACTCTCTCCTCTCGAGCTGGATGAGCACGAACCGGGCAATGTTCCACAGCTTGGTCTGGAACCTGGATGCAGCGATCACGTCATTCCAGTTGAACATGATGTCAGAGCCGGTGGCCGCTCCCGCCGCCGCCCATTGCCTGAACGCATCAGCACCGTGTTCCGAGACGATCTCCTCGGGTGAGATGATATTTCCCCTGCTCTTGCTCATCTTGAACCCGTCCTCGCCGAGCACCATGCCGTTTACCAGGATCTCTTCCCAGGGTTTCTGGCCGGTGAGAGCAACCGACCGGAGGATGGTGTAGAAGGCCCATGTCCGTATGATATCATGCCCCTGCGGTCTCAGCTGGGCAGGAAAGATCGCAGGCGTCTCTTCCCCGTTCCACCCGGTGACGTTGAGCACGGAGATGGAAGAGTCCATCCATGTGTCGAGGACGTCCTCTTCACCGGAAATGTCCGTGGATCCGCAGTCAGGACACGGTCCTGGTGGGGGTGTCACGGTCGGATCGAGCGGGAGGATTGATTCGTCCGGGACGATCATCCGGCCACACGCCTGGCAGAACCAGACGGGGATGGGTGTTGCGAAGATTCGCTGCCGCGAGATACACCAGTCCCATTCCATCTGGTCCACCCAGTTCTCCATCCGCAGAAACATGTGTTCCGGGTTCCAGCGGATCTCCCGTGCGGCTTCCATGATCTCTTCGGGCACGATACGGACAAACCACTGCCGCTCGCTCATGATCTCGATAGGAGTGGTGCACCTCCAGCAGGTACCGACCCGCTGTTCAAGCGGTTCGGTCGACCTGAGGATATCCTCGCGTTTCATATCCGCAAGAATCGCTTCCCTGCACTCTCCGCTCTTCATACCGGCATATTTTCCTGCAATAGGGGTCATCCTGCCGTTCCGGTCGATTGCCTTGCGGAGCTCGAGGTCGTGCTGTTTCCACCAGTGGACATCCTGCTTGTCCCCGAACGTGCATATCATCACGGCCCCTGAACCGAACTCCGGGTCCACCGCCTCGTCCAGGATCACGGGAACGGAATGGCCGAATATCGGGACTTTCAGGTGCCTGCCCACGAGAGAACGGTACCTCTCGTCGTCGGGATGTGCTGCGACCGCAACACAGGCCGCCAGGAGTTCCGGCCTCGTGGTCGCGATCTCCACCCCGTCGAAGTCGAAGTAGTTGAGCGTGGTGGTCCGTGGTTCATAGGCCACCTCGGCAAACGCGATCGCCGTCTCGCACCGGGTACAGAAATTGACCGGGTGTTCGCTCTGGTAGATATACCCTGACTGAAGCATTTTTACGAAGGATACCTGCGTCTTTCGGAAATATTCGGGGAGCATGGTGATGTATTCGTGGCTCCAGTCGATCGAGAACCCGAGACGGCGGAGGGTGCTTCGCATCTTCTCGATATTTCCCAGTGTCAGCTCCCTGCACATCCTCCGGAACTCTTCTCTTGGCACATCATTCTTTGTTATTCCGTGGATCTCCTCTACCTTCACCTCGGTCGGCAGACCGTGGCAGTCCCACCCCTGGGGAAACATCACATTATAGCCAAGCATTCGTTTATAGCGAGCGATAAAATCGATATAACACCAGTTGAATGCGTTCCCGATATGAAAATTCCCGGTCGGGTATGGCGGAGGGGTATCTATTACAAAACGCGGCTTGTCCGACTCATCCTGGAAATAATTATCCTCTTCCCGCCATGTTTCCTGCCATCTCCTCTCCACCTCGGAGAAGTCGTAGGTCTTGGGGAGATCCTTTGATGGTGCCATTTTCCATTTATTTGTTCTGTCAAGTCATATAGTGATCGAATATTTGCCCGGAATGGTCAACCATCTTGTATATCTCAGCGGAACCGATATTTTTTTGTCGTCTCCATCTTTGGAAAAACTCTTTTTGGAGAGGGAACAACAAGTATCAGAATGACGTCCAGTCTGGGTGACAGGCTCGCAGCAATCCTGACCC
>JAHDSI010000004.1 GCA_018432765.1 Methanoregulaceae archaeon
CAGGGAAAAATACACGCCATGCGGCCTGATTCGAATCCATAGATATGTGGAATGTCCCCATCTCCTCTCTCGCCGAAACATCATCCTGCATGGCTGATTCGGGCTTGGAGAACTCTGCTGAAAGGTACCGGTACCTATTTCGAAAGAGATTTTTCTCTACGTCTGAATCATGGATTCTGGTGTTTGCGGAAAAGGACGGGGGCTGTCTTTTCGGCCGGTTTTCGCGATGGAGCAGGGGGTGTCTTTTTTGAGGGTCAGGGTTTTTCCTGATTGAATCCTGCCGGTTAGTGAGCCATGGGCGACGCAAAAACGGCGATTATTCACCCTGAAATGGCGTCGAAGAACCCTGTACAGCACTGTGGACAGAATGATTGGAGACGGAGAGAAACCCGTTCCAGATATTGGTCTGTCTCTCCGCTACCTGGCGTGGGTAGGATTGATGAACCGGATACATTGTGTGGGGGCTATCCGCCCCCACACACCCATATGCGATGCCACGCCGCCGCCCGAAAAAATACCGCGAGGCTGATTCACAATCAAAATTTGAGCAAATTGGGTATGAGTTCTGTGAGGACGCCCCGGCGGCGGTTCGGTGACTGAATTGCTATGCAGATAACAATTCGATTCGGTCTTCCCACACAAAACAGCGAGGAGGTTCTTTTTTTGATCGCGCATTTCCTGATGAACTTGGCTTCGGGCAGAACAAATTGCGAGGATAGTGCAGTAGATAGGGCACGGTTTTTTCCTGTCTCGGCAAAGGGCCTGGACATTTCGAACAAACGAACTGGCCTTCTTTATGCGATGAAACACACGTGTTCTTCTTCAAAGAAGGCAATCGAGGCGGTCCGATCCTGACTCAATCGTCCGGTCACTGGTTCTCCATTGTTCATAAAGAGCGGTGGCAAAAAATCTCCAAAACCACAGGGGAGATGAAAAACCTCGCGATCCCGTAGCAAGGATTCCTCCCGGGGACCGAAAAGGTCCTGATCATCCTTGTTCACGATCCGTTCAAACCGGTCCTTCCAGACTTGGAAAGAAGAGGCCGTTTATCGCTTTACAAAGCTTTTTTATCCCGTTAATTGACCTTTTGTCCCGAATTTCCCAAACCTTCCTACCGCACATGCTGGATCAACACCAGTAATCTGCCGACGCTTCAGAGTAGTGTCTTTTCAGTGTGATATTCGTATGATTCAAAACACGGCATCCGGTAAAACTCGATGCACCGTGCTTAATCCCGAAAAAGTCTCTGTATGTTCTGTAGAAGAAGCGTCTTTCCCGGGCACATGCGGGACATCCCGGAATCAATACTCTGACGCAGTGATCCGGCCATCCCCTGTTTTTTAATAGATCCTGGCATAGCTGCCAATCCTTCCCGTATCAAAAGATGGATCAATGGGAGGTGACAGGATGCCCACCGGTAAATTTGGAATATTGTCTCCCCGTGAGAGAGTATCAAAGCTGGCATCTGTATATCATTTTTCGTCACTCCTGCTCCCCCGCCGGATCCCGTGGCATGGTCAAAAAATCGGTTTTCGCTCTCTAAAATGCACCATTGGGCAGCCGAAGAGTCGCCCAGGGTCTTGATTGGTGGAATCGATCCGGCATCGCATGTGGGGTAGGGGGGCGGGCACGAAGGGCCGGAGAACCTGGCTCCGAGAACCAGGCGTATGCAAAAACCCCGGACATCCTCGCCAGGCCATCTTTCCGGATGATGTGCACCATACATCCTCGTGACATGTCGCTGTGTATACGACCTGACCCGGGTCTTCTGACATGACCCCCCCGGAACTCTTCCCATTGATCGCCTTCCTCTTCACTGGTGTATTTACTGTGCCAACCATCCGCGTCTCTGATACCCGGAAAAGGTGGAGCTGATTCCGCGCTGCCAGGATTTTTATCGTGATCCATGCCCCTGTCTGTGCCTGACTCTTCAACGGGCACCCGCACGGCACCCCGAAACCCTGTCCGGGCTCCAGGGGATCCGAATCCGCCATTATCCGGCTATTAACCGGCGATCCCCAGCCATACGATGAATTCCCCGCAACCTGATCCGAAAGGCCGTTCTCGACCGGATAAAAAGCCCGGATTTTCGAGATTTCAGATCGACCGATCACGAGTGCTGGTATCGCATTTCGGGTGGTGCGATGATCCTGTATTACGGAGAGGCGCTTATTTCACGCTTCATTTCGGAATTTGCTACTTCGCCAAATGACTATTCTGCGCAAAAGTTTAATTATTGGAGCGAATAAAGAATAACCCATGGAGGGAGGTTTTTTTTCGGAGTGGCTTCCACGATACCGCCATTACCTCAGAATGCGCAATTACTCCTCCCGGACCATCCAGAGCTATGAACAGGTAGTCAGGCATTTCGGGTATTATGTCTGGCTCCGCCGGAGCATAGATCCCGAGAAGCTCGTGGTATACTGGGAAGACCTCACAAGGGCACGGCTCGACACACCGGTGGAGGTTGTCCCGGTCATCATCAGCGACTACCTCTCGTTCATCAGCTCGATGCGGACATACAAGCCAAAGACCCTGCACCGCATAATCTCCACGCTCTCCTCGTTCTACCGCTTTCTCTACAGCCAGGGCGCAATCTCCTCGAACCCGATGCCTGCCGTGGAACGGCCCAAGATCAAGGACCAGGAGCTCCGCTACCTCAAGCACAGCCAGGTGCTTCGCCTGATCGACTCCATCGAGGACGACAGGGACCGCCTGATCGTCCGCACCATCTATGCCACGGGCGTGAGGGTGTCGGAACTCTGCGGCATGAGTATCGAGGATATCGATTTCGAAGACGAGACCATCCGTGTCAGGGGGAAGGGTGGCAAGATCCGGATTGTCTTCGTCGACCGTGAAACCCTTGATGAAATGGACGAATTTATCGGAAAACGTATCGAGGGCCCCCTCTTCCTCGGGCAGCAGGGCCATCACATCTCCCCGCGGGCGGTGCAGCATATCTTCAAGAAATATGCTCCGGATGGGATAACTCCTCATAAAATCCGCCACAGCTATGCCAGCGAGCTCTATCGCCGCTCCAAGAACCTCCGCGTGGTGCAGGAGAACCTGGGACATAGCTCCATCAAGACGACAGAGATCTACCTGCACACCGACCTTGACGAGAGAAAACGGGTTTACCAGGAGTTTTTCCCCCTCGCCGAGAACAATAACCGCCAGAAGGAGAAGAAGAGAGATCGGGAATAATCATGGCAATTGTACTCCCTGGTACAGCCCGGGACTGGCCTTTTGGCACGGCAGCCATATCAGAAAGCGAAGAAAGGTTTCAAATTGTTTTTCGCATAAAACGCAATCCTCTCGCTCGCATAGTTTTCTCTTTCTGTCCTGTTGAATATCTGCCGCTGGTTGGCTCAAAAATTAAAGATATTGCCTTTTCAGTTCAGACGTGGAAAGGGTGTCGCAGTCGTCTCGTTCTCAAGTCCCGGCATTATCGGATGTCCAATTTCCCCCGGCAATCTGACAATCCCTGATTACCTCCCAAAATCCCCGGATATCTCCGATACTCCATTCCCTGGGGTTCCCTGAATCCTTCCCTGCATCCCTGTATCTCCCCTTCCGATACAGCAATCGCTGAATATTTCACGAAATCCCAGGATCTCTCCGATATTCCATCCCCGGGTGTTTGCTGAACCCGTCACTAAATCCATGCATCTCACCCTGACGATCTGGCAATCCCTGAATATGTCACGAAATTTCGGGATCTCCTGGTTATCCGGAACCTGGTAAAATCACAGGCAATTGATCTCTCTGAGGGCGAAACGATACATGATCCGGCTCGAAAATTTTTACATTCCAGGCCTTAAAATTCATTTTTTTCTCTTTAATTCCACGTAACGCCGATTTTCTGGATTGCACGAATCTCCTGTCTCTCCACTTCTCGCGAGCGCCTGGTAACCGGCTTTTTTTAATTCGTATAAAATCGTTTATTTTTGTCATTGAAGGAAGGAAACGCGCTAATTTATTTTTATAAACCATATGATGCTATATGCTACAGGGGATTCGTTTTCGCTCAAGAAACCACTCCCGGAACCAAAAATCCATCCTCGTGCATCCACATATCCTGGCTGAGATATTAGATGTGGTATATTTTAAAACTGGTAATTATCAATTGAAAATAATATTGGATTTTAAACCATTTACGCTGTCAAAATCAAAATATAAATCCAATTTAAGCCTTTTCTCCCCTATTTTTCTCCACACCATAAAAATAATTGAAATTACTCTCCATTCCTGAAACGAAAAGCAATATCTGGTTATTCTGCCATCAAGCCCCTTTTGGTCGGTTCATGCGGAATCCAGACGAAAATGCTCAGTTTCTCCTGGAATATCCCTGCCGACCGGACACGGGGGGCAATTTGCGAAGAAGGATGGCTCTTCGCGAGCTGGTGTGGGCAGGATTGATGAACCGGATACATGTTGTGGGGGCTATCCACCCCACACCCCCCACGTGCGATACACGCCGCCGCCTCCGAAAATACCGCGAGGCTGATTCACAGTCAAAATTTGAGCGATTGGGTATGAGCTTGTGAGGACGTCCCGGCGGCGGTTGTGAGTGACTGAACTGGTATGCAGATACCAATTCGATTCTGTCCCCTCACCCAAAACAGCGAGGAGGCAGAATGATACACTGCTTTCAGGTTCGCGGTTCATGCGGAAGAGGACTATCCTCATATTGGATCACGTTGAAATAGAGCTCATGGAGAATATCCTCCGGGTGGATGAGTCCCGTTCGGGTTCCGCAACGATCGTATCTCTTTCGGGCCGCATGGATGCCAGTTCCTCGCCTGCAGCGGAGGCGGTCCTGTCGCGCCTTATCGGGGCAGGGGAGCGGCGGATCGTGGTGGACATGTCGGATCTGGATTATATCAGCAGCGCGGGGCTGCGGGTGATGCTCGCCTCGCTCAAGAGGTTGAGGGAAGACGGCGGGCAGCTGCTCCTGGCTGGTTTGAAACCCGAGATCCGGAATATCTTTGAGATTGCCGGGTTCCAGCGCATCTTTTCCATATATCCATCTCCGGAAGATGCCGTCTCGTCGTTCGATGCCCGGGTATGAGCATGGTTGAACCGATGCTTCCGTCTCTTCTCTCCACGTCCATCGTCCTCTTCCAGATGATGTGCGTGATCGTGGTCTTTGCCTACCTGATCACACGCACTCGTTTCTTCTCCGAGGTGCTCGACGGGGTCTTCACCTGGAAAAACCAGCTCTTCCTGATAGTGCTCTTCGGAATCCTCTCCATCTACGGGTCTGAGAGCGGCATCTCCATCCTCGGGGCCCCGATCAACGTCCGCGATCTCGGGCCCGTCGTGGGTGGGCTCGTGGCCGGGCCGCTCGTGGGGGTCATGTCGGGGCTGATCGGGGCATTGTACCGGTTGACGATGGGGGGGTTCACGATGGTCCCCTGCACCATCGCGACCATCCTGGCCGGCCTTATTGCCGGGCTCGTCTATATAGTGGCTGGGAAAAAGTTCCCCGGGATCACGGTCGCGGTCTCTCTGGCCGTCATCATCGAGGGTATACACATGGGGCTTGTTCTCCTCATCAGCCGGCCGCTCTCCCAGGCGGTCGCGGTCGTATCGGACGTCGCCTTTCCCATGATCGTGGCAAATGCGGCAGGTATGTTCATCTTCTCCTTCATCATCGCGAACCTGAAAAAAGAGAAGGAGACCCGGGGGGAGCGGGACCTGTTCCACTCTGAACTGGAGCGCAAGAATGCCGAACTCCAGATCGCACGCGAGATCCAGACCAGTTTCCTGCCCGAAAAGATCCCTGGCATTCCCGGGTACAGTCTCGCCGCATCCAGCATTCCGGCACGGGAGGTGGGAGGCGACTTCTATGACATCATCACCGCACCGGCGAAGAAGACCGGTCTCATCATCGCCGATGTATCCGACAAGGGGGTTCCCGCGGCTCTCTTCATGGCGCTCTCCCGGACGGTCGTCCGTGCCAACGCCGAATGGCACAGTGAGGCCCGGGAGGCCATCCAGGGGGCCAACGCAACCATCAGTGCCGATTCCCGGTCAGGAATGTTCGTGACACTCTTCTTTGCGGTCCTCGACCACGAGTCCCGCCGGCTGACCTACGTGAATGCCGGCCATAACCCTCCCCTGCTCTTCAGGACCGGGAGTGATCCGGTTCCGCTTCAGATCACCGGGATCGCACTCGGGGCGCTTGCAGATGCGGATTACGAGGAGCGGTCAATGGATCTTTGCCCCGGAGACGTCCTCCTCTTCTACACCGATGGGGTGACGGAGGCGATAGATGACCAGTATACCCAGTTCGGCGAGGAGAGGCTCGTGGAACTCGTCAGCCAAAACATCAATCTCCCGCCCGCCGATATAATAGAAAAGATAAACAGTGCCGTATCCGTCCACTCGGGAGGGGCCGCCCAGTTCGATGATATGACACTCATGGTCCTGAAGGTTGGAACGATATGACCAAACGGCATGTATTCGTCCTGGAAGCGAGAAAGGAGAACCTCCCATCCATTGCCGAGTTCATCGGGGAGCACCTCGCCGGGCAGGGGTTCTCCGAAAAGGAGATCTTCGAGGTGGGTCTTGCCGTGGACGAGGCCTGCAGCAACATCATCCTGCACGGATACGGGGAAGAGGAGGGTCAGATTGAGGTTGAACTTGCCGTATCCCCTGAGAGGGTCACCGTGTCACTCAAGGATTCGGGCGTGCCCTTTAACCCGCTGACGGTTGAGCCCCCCGACCTTTGCGACGATGTAGATCAGAGAAAGGTCGGGGGTCTCGGGGTATTTATCATCAAAAAGACGATGGATTCGGTCGGATACGAGTACAGGGACGGGAAAAACGTCCTCTCCATCACGAAGAACCGGTCGGACCGGGCCGGCGACTGATCACGCATGATCCGGATCGATCCCTATATGTCTGCCCGCGGCAAAAACGCCTGATCAGTGGCTGCACAGATTAGAGCGCTTGAAGAGTGGGAAGATATCCTCGGTTATGTCGTAGCCCGTCCGTGCAGGGTGATGTATGTCATGGGGGCGACCGACCGGGGCAAGAGCACGTTCTGCAGGTACCTCGCCCGGGAACTGGTAAACGAGGGGACGGTCGGATACCTGGACTGCGATACGGGACAGTCGTCGATCGGCCCTCCCACCACGGTGGGTCTTGCCCTGTACCGCGATTCACCGGAAGATCCCGATGCGGTCTTTCTCCGGTTCGTTGGATCGACGTCACCGGTCGGTCATACGCTCCAGCACATCGTTGCGACCGCCCGCCTGAAGGAGAAGGCAGCCGCAGAGGGGGCGGATTACCTGATCATCGACTCGCCCGGCTGGGTGATCGAGCCGGGGGCGCAGGAGTTCCATGTCCGCATGATCGATCTCCTGCAGCCCGACCTCTTGGTTGCGATCCAGTCGGGCCACGAGCTGGAGGGGATCGCGGTCAACTTTCGCCGTCATCCCCGGATGGAGACAAAAACGGTCCCGGTCTCCGCGCAGGTGGTGGAACGGAGAAGGGGGTGGAGGCGGATCTATCGCACCAGGAAGTTCGAGAGATATTTCTCTGAGCTGTCCACCTGTACGCTGTCCCTTGCCGGGATCGGGGTGCATGGCAGGATGCCGGAGACGTTCCGCGACGAGGACTGGCGCGACCTCGTCATTGCGCTCTGCGATCCCGAGATGATGGTGATCACGCTCGGGATAGTCGAGAACCTGGACATCATCGGGGGCACGATCACCTTCCGGTCGCCGCCGTTTGACCGGGATGCCGTCTCATCCCTCCACGTGGGATCGCTCAGGATTGACCTGCCCAGGAACCAGGAAGGACCGTCCGAAACCCTTTCTCCCTGAGCGATGCGAGGATCCGTTCCCGGTGATCCGGCCCCCGGATCTCGAGCTCGAGCGCCACCCTTACCTGGTGCAATGGCAGGCCCGGCTCGGCCCTGACCGGGTCAAGCCGTGTAATGGTGGCACCCTCTTCTCCCAGCAGCCCAACCAGTCCCGACAGCGTCAGTGATTCGTCCTCCAGGATCACCGAGCAGTGCATGATACGGCCCGAGTCGAAGAGGCCTGCCCGGAGCAGGCGTTCCAGCAGGAATGGATCCACGTTTCCCCCGGAGATTACCGCAACCACCTTCTCACCCCTCCTGACCGGGACCCGGCCCTCAAGCAGGGCGGCAAGCGAGACTGCGCCTGCCCCTTCGGAGAGAATCTTCTTTCGTTCGAGGAGGAGCACCACCGCCTTCCGCGTCTCCACCTCGTCCACGAGAACCACCCGGTCGACCAGGTCCCGTATCACCGGAAAGGCGATCCCGCCGGTCCGCTTCACCCGGATGCCGTCGGCGATGGTGGGGCCCGATGCGACCGTTACCGGCTTCCCCTGCGTCAGCGCAGCAACAGCCGAGGGACATGCGGTGGCCTGCACCCCGGTGACCTGTACCGACGGTCGGATCGCCTTTGCCGCCGTGGCAATACCGGCGATCAGCCCGCCGCCACCCACCGGGACGATGACGTGGTCCGCACCAGGCAGGTCTTCCATGATCTCGAGCCCGACCGTCCCCTGGCCGGCGATGACCGCCGGGTCGTCGTACGGGTGGATGAACGTGTAGCCCTCGTTCTTTGCAAGGTCGCAGGCATGGCCGATGCTCTCTTCCAGCGTCTCTCCCTTCAGGATCACACGGGCACCGTACCCCACCGTCGCCTCCTGCTTGGAGAGGGAGACCCATTCAGGCATCACGATGGTGACCGGAACGCCGGCCATCCTCCCGGCGACTGCCACACCCTGTGCATGGTTGCCTGCCGAGGCTGCGATGACACCCATCTCTTTGATCTCCTGCCGGCAGGCGATGATTCGGTTCGTTGCTCCCCTGACCTTGAACGACCCTGCCTTCTGCAGGGCCTCGAGCTTCAGGTAGACCTCTGCGCCCGTGATCTCCGAGAAGGTTGGCGAGTAGACCAGCGGCGTCCGTATCACGTGGTCCTTTATGGCGGCCGCGGCATCCCGAATATCGGCGAGAGAGACCATATGAATGGGTATTTGGCAGTGGCCCCTGATAAATCCCGGGGGTGACTGCAGGGAGCACCACCGCTTTTTACAGACCCCGGTGGATCTCTCGTCTACCACCCGATGACGAAGTTCCATCGCCTGTCACCCGATGATGAAGTTCCATCGCCTGTCACCC
>JAHDSI010000131.1 GCA_018432765.1 Methanoregulaceae archaeon
CCGGTGCCGGTGAAGTAGTAGATGAGGGTCTTCATGCTGGTTATCAGAGAGATCTGTTGTGTTACCCGGGGAAAAGCATGACGCTCCGTGAGCAGGTGTGTCCCGGAAGGTGCGGATGAAAATCCGGATGCATCAGAAAAGAGCCTCCTTGCTGTTTCCTGTGGGCGAAATGAATTCCCTGTTCTTCGGAGAGTATCCTGAATTCGTCATTGATCCGACGCCGGGACGCCCTCCCAAATTGCTCAAATTATGACGGTGAGTCAGCCTCGCGGTATTTTTGTAGGCGGCGGCATTCATCCTGCTGGGCGCAAGAGCCAGCTTTTGGTGCATGCATGATGAGCGATCCTCACCCACACACGATAGCGAAGAGTCAAAAAAAGAGAATGTCGGAGAAGATCAGTGTTTTTTTTCGCTCCCGAAAAAAATGAGCGGGATATTTCAGGTCCCGTCGGCGGAGAGGCTGATATTGAAGCAGCCCATGCAGGCGAGATCGATATCATAGTCCGCCGTATCGGAGACGATCGCCGGTTGCTGGCGGACAACCCTGAAGACGACCGCATCGTCGGGTATGGGCGGGTCCATCGGTGTATCGACGTTCTTCTGGATGACGAGCCTCGCCGGGTCGAGGTTCATGGCATAATACTCCTTGAACGCCTCCCGCTCTTCGTCCGGGACGGGGAGCCAGTCAGCCACGTCGGCGACCGTCGGGTCGCACGGGACCCACCCGTAGCCCGGCAGGAAGTACTCGGCCCAGAAGTGGGTACCGGGATCTTCGGCAAGCAGCATCTGGTAGCCGCCGATTGCGCGGGCAGGGATCCCGAGCGACCGGCAGAACGCGGAGAAGAGCATGCTCTGCGTGCCGCAGTCGCCGTGGCCGGTCTCGAACATGTAGGTGGACTCGGCGACCTTCGGCACCCGGGCATCGAGCGAGCCATGCGGGACGTGGCTGTACGGGTAGGTTTCGATGATATGGTGGTAGATCATCTGTGCCCGGAGGTGCGGGTTCGTCTCGTCTCCGACGATCTCCCCGGCCTTCTTCCGGACGGCATCCGTGATCTCAATGTTTCGCTCCGACGCGGTGTAGAGTATGTACTCGGGATCGCCGGTATCGTACTCCCCGACCGACGCCGGGTCTATCTTGAACCGCTGCTCGTATGACGTGAACGCGATATCTGCCGAAATCGTCAGGTCGCCGGCGATCTCTTCGACCGGGATCTCGTAGTAGACGTAGCCGATCGGGCCGGTGGTGAACGGTCCGGCGGCGATATACTCAGGGTGCGAGAGGTTCCCGACGGTGATATCCCGCTGCGAGTCGGTCCCGACCGGGAGCGGGTACCAGATCCGGAGGGTTCCTGTCGCGGGAAGTATCTCGTGCGGGATTGCAAGCGTCTCGACGCCGGCGTAGCGCACAGGGTTCTGGTACGGGCCGGCCCCGGCGGGCTGATCCCCTGCCAGGGCATACCGGGCAACGAAGTCAAAGTCCAGGCTGCCTGCACCCTGTTTCTGCAGCTCTTCGGGGTACGCATAGAGATAGTCGGCACCGACATCGCAGAAGTAGAGCACCTCATCGTCGGAGACGATCGTCTGGGCACGGGTATCGAGCCAGTCGCGGACCTGGTCGTCGGTGATGCCGGGTGCCGCCTCCCTCATGGCCGCTTCCGCATCGGAGCGGTTGTACGGGAACTCCATGATCGTCCTGTTCGCCAGAAACATCGCATTCCTGGCCGCACGGGCGGTGGCCGTATCGCCGGCACCGGCGGCAAGCGTATAGGCTTCCTGGAACGATGCCCCGGCAGTACGGTAGTCTTCAGCCTCGTATTCGGCCAGCCCACGGGAGTATGCGGCCGCTGCAGCGGAGGGTCCTGCCTCGTGGCTCTCGCCGGGTGTCCCGGTGCATCCTGCCAGGGCGGCGAGGATGAGGACGGCTGCACCAATGAGTGCGAAGTGGTATCTCATATGGAAAAGAGACGCAGGAAATGCAAATAGATTTCCATCTGGTTTTTCTGGCTCTTCGCTGCCCGGTGTGAGCAGGGTTGATGAACCGGATACCTGTGGGGGCTATCCGCATCACATCCCGCTCTGCGATGCCTGCGACACCGCCCGAAAAAATTCCGCCCCGGCCCGGGGTGACCTGCAGACACCTCCGGATTCACCGTCAGAATTTGGGCAACAGGGTATGATTGATGCGAGGACACCCGGGCCGCAGTTGGGAGTGATTGGACCGGAACGTCGAATCCGTCTCGCCACACGAAACAGCGAAGACGCGGTTTTTCGTCCTTCCTGCCGCCCACGCGGGGAGGAAGATGCCGACTGGTGGAAACCGGGAACTCTTTACAAACCCGAGGGGGAATTGATAAATACTTTACAGAACTTTTTACCTTTATAAAGAATCGAAGGTGGCATAGTGAAACCAAGTCTACGAATAGCAGTGCTTCTCCTGCTCTTCCTGTTCCTGTCTGCAAACGTTGCAGCCGACGGAGAGGGGTGGAAGTTCCGCTCCGATCTTTTGAACTCCGGCGTGTACGATGACGGCGGGATTCGGCCGGGAAACGAGCTTCTCTGGCAGTACATGACAGAGGGCTATTATGGATCAAGCCCTGCGGTGGTGGATGGAGTCGTCTATATCTGCGGGATATTCGATATCAACGCCATAGACGCATTTTCCGGGACGCTCCTGTGGACGTCTCCCTCCGGGGGGAGGTCGTCGTCCCCTGCAGTGGTGGACGGTGTTGTCTACACAGGAAGCTATGAGCATGAGATACATGCAGTCGATGCGTCCACGGGCACGCTCCTCTGGCAATACGAGACCGGGGAGATAGTCTTTTCCAGCCCGGCGGTCGCAGGCGGTGTCGTCTATGCAGGGAGCGATGATGACCATCTCTACGCCCTCGATGCGTCCACGGGCACGCTCCTCTGGACGTTTGAGACCGGTGGAGACGTGAGATCCGGCGCTGCCGTGGTGAACGGTACGGTCTATTTCGGGAGCAGGGACAACAAGATCTACGCGCTTGACGCGGGTACGGGCGATCTTCTCTGGAACTACGCGAGAGCTGCATCCTCTTCACAGACGGCCTACCTGGATTCCAGTCCGGCGGTCGTTGATGGCGTGGTCTATGTGGGCAATGACGGCAACTCGATCGACGCGCTCGATGCCGTGACCGGGGACCTTCTCTGGCAGTACGAGACCGGGGATGCAGTCTATTCCAGTCCGGCGGTCGCAGATGGTGTCGTGTATGCCGGGAGCGATGACGACCATCTCTATGCACTCAATGCGTCCACGGGTGCGCTCCTCTGGTCGTACGAGGCGGGTGGAGACGTGAGATCCAGCCCGGCGGTCGCAAACGGCATCGTGTATGTCGGAGATGATGGCGGCTCGGTCCATGCCCTCGATTCGTGGACAGGAGATCTCCTCTGGGAGTACACGTCGGATGGATCGCGGTTCTCAAGCCCGGCCGTCTCAGAGGGTGTCCTGTATATCCAGGATAATTACCAGGGCTACCTCCACGCGCTCGCCACGCTCCCGGACTACCCGCCTGCAAGCGTGACCGGTCTCCATGCGACCACCATCAACGGTGCCGGGATCACCTGGGACTGGACCGATCCCCGGGAGCTCGGCTTCTCGCACGTGAAGGTCTTTTTGGACAGGGTCCTGCAGGGAGAGGTGGAGGCAGGGACCGGGAGCTGGACTGCGACGGGCCTTCTCCCCTCAACTGAGCACACCATCGCGATACAGACCGTCGGGGCCGGCGGTGCGGTCAACGCGACGCTTGTCTCCGACACCGTGACGACAGGCCCGCTCTCGATCTCGTCCCTGGACCCAGACGGCGTGGTGGAGGACGACCCAGGGTTCACCCTCACTGTTACTGGCACGGGATTCACCTCGGACTCTGCAATCCTCTGGAACGGCCAGGAGCAGGCAACGCAGCTGCTCCAGCCGGAACGGGTCAGCATGGAGGTCCCGGCAGCATACGTCGCACACTCTGCCCGGGTGGAGATCACTGTCCGTGACAGGGTATCAGGGGAGTCGTCGAATGCCGTGATGTTTACGGTGGCCGACAACCCGGATACGGCGATGGCACGGATGTTCCGGTCCGATCCCGCCAATACCGGCGTGTACGACGATGGAGGGAGGAGCCCGGTCCCGACACTTCTCTGGACCTATCAGACCGGTGGGAGGGTGAGTTCGAGCCCGGCGGTCGTGGATGGCGTGGTCTACGTGGGGAGTTTTGATCGCAACCTCTATGCATTGGATGCCCTGACGGGTGCCCAGCGTTG
The DNA here is from genome assembly GCA_018432765.1 of Methanoregulaceae archaeon. Lineage (GTDB taxonomy): Archaea > Halobacteriota > Methanomicrobia > Methanomicrobiales > Methanospirillaceae > SD8. Next base: position 4,276 of record JAHDSI010000131.1, read on the forward strand.
GAGTTATGATACCGGCGAGCGCAATGACATCGTGAGTTCAAGCCCGGCGGTCTCGGAGGGCGTCGTCTATATCGGCGGCCTGAAGTACAAGATGCACGCGGTCGACGCCTGTTCGGGAGAACTCATCTGGGAGTACAGGGAGCCGATACGGTCCACGACGAAGAGCAGCATATCATCCAGTGCGACGGTTGCCGGCGGAGTCGCCTGCATCGGGAACATGGACGGGAGCGTCTACGCATTCGACCCGGTGACCGGAGACCTCCTCTGGAAGACCACTCTTGATGAAGTGCTCAATGACATCATCTTCTCCAGCCCGGCGGTTTCCGGCGGTACCGTCTATGTGTATACATTAAACGGGGTACTCGTCGCACTCGACGCGTCAACCGGGACCCGCCTCTGGGTGGTGGAGACAGCAGAACGCAACAGGGGTTACTCCAGCCCTGCCGTTGCTGACGGAGTCGTCTATGTCGGTTGCGGCAATTCAGGCACAGTATGTGCATTCGACGCCTCCACCGGGACCCTCATCTGGACCTTCACCACGGCTGGAGATGTCATCTCCAGCCCTGCCGTTGTTGACGGAGTCGTCTATGTCGGAAGTGAAGACTCCGTTCTCTATGCACTCGACGCCTCGAACGGCGATCTGATCTGGAACTACACGACGGGCGGAGGTGTCCGGTCCAGCCCGGCGGTCGCAGGCGGTGTCGTCTATGTCGGGAGCGATGATAACACACTCTATGCCCTCGACGCCTCGAACGGCGAGCTCATCTGGAGTTACATGACAGGCGGCGAGATCTCATCGAGCCCGGCGGTGGCAGACGGCGTCGTGTATGTCGGGAGCGGTGACGGCAGGGTCTATGCGATCGACGCGTCACCCGTGATCCCTGCACCATACGACGATTTCGATGACAATGTATGCGATGAGTCCCTCTGGGAGATTACCGAATATGGTGGCCCGTATGTCAACGAGACAGGCCAGCGGCTGGAGATCACCATACCTCCTGATTCATCGGGGGAGCAATTTTTCGCAGGGTATAACAGTATCTGTGCATTGCGAGGTGATTTTGACATCCAGGTCGATTACAAGCTTCTCACCTGGCCCCCGGACAGCGGTGTGAGAGCGGGCCTCTGGATCGAGAGCGGCCCCACTTCCTGCACCGTTGAACGTGTCATGTACAGCTCCCTGGATTATTTCACTCCGGGAGATCACTACACGACGAATTTTGCAGACTCCATCCTGGTCTCCGTGACGAATGACACGGCCGGAAAATTGCGCCTGGTGCGGACCGGCACCGAGATCGAGGGATATTCTTTTGATGAGAATTCCCATGACTGGGTACTCCTGCAGAGCGTGCCGGACAGCGCCATCTCCACCCACGACGTCACCTTCAGGATCAGGGCGTGGGGACATGACTACTCGTTTGGAGACGAGCTGGTACAGGTTGCATTTGACAACTTTGTGATCAACACGGGGGAGGTGGTTTACCCGGCGCCGGTGGCCGACTTCTCCGCCGATGTGACCTCCGGGGATGCCCCGCTTGACGTGGTCTTCACCGACGACTCGACCGGCGTTGTGACGACACGGTCCTGGGACTTCGGGGACGGGTCGACTGAGTGGGCGAACGCCACCAGCACAGTCACGCACACCTACGCATTCCCCGGCACCTACACGGTCTCGCTGACGGCCGCGAACGCCGACGGGCAGGACACGAGGACGAGGACGGACTACATCGAAGTCAGCCCGTCAGGCTCACCGCCGTATGCACTCTTCTCCGTTTCGCCACGGATCGGAGCAGCTCCCCTGGAGGTCGGGTTTGCCGACCAGTCGAGGGGGTCGCCGACGGACTGGCAGTGGGACTTCGGGGACGGGAGCACGTCGACCGTCCAGGACCCTGTCCACGAATATACTACGGCAGGGACCTATTCGGCAAAACTGACAGTCTCGAACAGCGGCGGGAACAGCACCTACACGTCGTCCATCCTGGTGAGGAGCGGTCCCATCACCCCGACGCCGACCAGCACCTCCCCGGTACCCGGGTACCGGCCGATCGCACTCTTCTCGGCGAGCCCCGCTACCGGAACCACACCATTGACGGTCCAGTTCTCGGACCGTTCGAAGTACGATCCCGACACCTGGCTCTGGGAATTCGGGGACGGAGACACGTCGACCAGGCAGAACCCGGCCCATACCTATGACGTGGCCGGGAGGTATACGCCGAGACTGACGGTCTCGAACAGCAGGGGGAGCAGTTCGTACTCGTCGTTCGTGTGGGTGACGGGGAGCCCGGTGACTCCGAC
>JAHDSI010000148.1 GCA_018432765.1 Methanoregulaceae archaeon
AAGGGCCACGGGCTCCAGCCGCCCGGGGACGGACTCATCCCCGACCACCAGCTCGGCCCGGCCGTCTCCCAGGTGGCGTATCGATACGGGCGATGAAGAGTCCAGGCCGAGCCTCACACGCCGTTTGCCGACGGCAAAGAAGATCGAACCCCCTCCGCCGGCCCCCGGACCTGCTGCTGACCGCGATATGTAGCGGGCCGCAGGCTCTCCGGAAAGACGGGCGGAACCGATAGAGAGGAGCAGGGCTTTCAACTCTTTCCAGTGCATAACAGGAGAGCCTCCTCGTATCGCGTATAGAATGGAATGGCCGCCACCGCACCCACGATCCCCCGTCCTTTCATCACCAGGCGAAGCCTGCCGTTCCCGAGAGATTCTATCGCGGCGGGGTCGACCTGGCCGCGTTTCGCCTCCCACGCAAACTCCACGAGTTCGCCTGGATCAAATCCCGTATATGCTGCCATACCGGTATCGTCCGAGAGGGTATACCGCTCAAGCAGCGATCGGTATCTCCCGATCAGGCGGCCGGGATTCGTGGTTGCGAATTCGCAGACGATACTCACGCAGTTCTTGGTCCGAAACTCGACCGGGAAGAGCTGCACGATGGTATGCGAGAGATAGCACGATTCGTCATCTTCGACGGCCCGTGCGATGTTATGCGCGAGGGTCCATGTCGCACCCTCTTCAGGTGTGTCTGTATCGTCCACCCCGATCAGGACCCGCTGGTTCCTCGGGATCCAGACTGTCGATCCTGCCGTACGCCCCCCGCCGGAGGGATCTGTCCTGCACCTGGTGACCCCTCCTGCAAACGACCTGCAGCTCGAAGCCCCCACGCCGCCTCCGCCCATGCCAAGGTAGGAGACGGCGATCTCACGGTCCCCGATGGAGAGACCACAGATTCCTGCCGGAAACGCAGACCCCACAAGATCCAGATCGACCTGCCCGGGAACGAGCTGGTACCGCATGGTCGATCCCACGTTCCGCACACTCCTGACAAGCGGGCTCCTGGCATAGTGGTGCCTTGACCACATCGCCCCGCCTATGCAGTCGAAGAACTCGATTAATTCAACGTTTTCTCCGTTCTCATCCGCTATCCCCACTATCCGGGGATAATGGATGATGTAGGGCTCAGCGAGTTTCTCCATAGAGACCTGCCGCTTCGATTCCCCTGTTCGCCCACAAAACAGCTCCGAGAGCCCCGATCCTCCCCTTGCTCTCGAACCGGTCGATGAAGGTGATCCCAAGTTTTTCTGCTGCCAGTTCAGCATCTTCCCTGGTCATTATCCTGGTTTTCACATCTTTTGCCGTATCATTCCAGAGATCGCCCGGAACGAGCGGCTCGATTCCTGAAAAGAGAGCGATACCGGTGTCGTCGCTGTAGGTGTTCTCACTGACAAACGTATTCACGTAGTCGAGGAGGGCCTGGACCGCACCGGGTCTCACTGCAAAGTTCAGGGCGGAACCCACACAGTTGGTGGTCTTCTTCGGGGCCTCGGGGTTCAGCTGGACAAGCCTCATGTTCAGGTACTCCACACCCTCTATATCGAGCCCTTCGGCACACTTGAGGGCCATGACCCAGGTAGCCCCTTTCGTCTTTGTATCGGTGTCGTCGATCCCGATCGTCACCTTCTCGTACCGCGGGCTCGTGATCCGCACACGGTTCGTGCGTGCACCGCCCACCACCAGGTCATCTTCTGTCGGATATTCCACGCGGATCACTCCCGGCGCCTGGGGCAGGCAGGCTGCAACGCCTACTCCGGCACCTGCCATGCCGGCCCAGGACGTGATGACCTCGTCGCCGGCGACCGATACTCCTTCCAGCGCCTGGCCGCCGATCTCTTTCGAAGCAGCACCGAAGTGCACGGGAAAACTTCCGAGACGGGCGGTCATGGTCATGGTTGTTCCCTCGACAGAGCAGGACTCGCAGGCGCCACCGGCACGCATCCGGTTTGCGGCGTCCCATTCGATCGGGCCCCGTGCCCGGCAATGCTCGACGATCTGTGCAAGGCCACGGGTCTCGTCCACCATCACAAGAAATTTTCCGCAGAAGAGGCGGCCGAACTTGTCCCGGACCATATCAGGGGTATACATTTGCATCTGTTCGTCACCGAAAATATCGTTAACAGAATATTCGGCAACAAATCTATTTAAGGAGATCGCTTGGTCCCCTTGAAAAAAGAGAATTAAAGGATTTTTGAAAGTTCAAACTTGAAGGGCCCCAGGTTGCCCCCGAAATTCCCTGCGCTGATGAACTTGACACCAGGGACCGTCACAGCTGCATTGATCCCCGCCGCCATCGCCTCTGCCACGCATTCCTCGTCCAGGCCGTCGATAACGATCTCGTATACCGCCTTCACTCCTGCCGGTATCTTGCTGTCAGGCACCTTCTCACGGAGTGTCGGGCAGTACTTTTCATTGGTGCTGGCAGGCATGAACTTGTACTTGTTCGAGCCCACCTTTGATCCGCTCGCAACGACTCCGCCGGGGAAACTGGTGATGACCCCGCATACGGCGGAGATTGCATCGACTGCAGCCTGGGCGCCCATCAGGGCTGCCATCTGGTTCTCTCCCATCACGAAGAAATTACCCCCGGCGACGCCCTTGACGATTCCAAACTCCTCTTCCCCGACATATTCACCCTCCATGATCGGGATTACCCAGCAGTTACGGCCGCCCACTTCCTTCTTGTACTCGTACCCGTCACCGAAGAAATGCAGCTTCACCGGGATCTTCTCTTCCGCATCGGGAAGGCCGTCGAATACTGCTGTCGTGGCCGAGGTCAGAACGCACTCGGCCAGGCGCTCCACGACCTGTTCTTTGAGTTTCTTCTTGGATGCGCAGATCAGGATGGATATGCCTGGCCTTCCGTCGGGTGTCTCGTCGGGTGCAAGTATTCCCTCGATCCCTGCTTCGCAGGGGCAGCCGATGGCGGATGTGGCAAAGCCGGTTGCTTCGACAGCGGCCCGGTACGCCCAGTCTTCAGTCACTGCAGTGATTATTATCCTGGAAATCCAGGTAGGAAACGCTTCCGCATAGGTATCGTCAATAGGTACACCGTTTATCTCCATTCCATTACCTCTTTTACACAATCATAACATGATGTTGATAGAAGAACGTTTCTTTTTGCCACGCCACCGGGGGAGGGGATGAAAAAGACGTCTCTCTGCCTGCCGACAAAATATCCACTCGGGGATGCAAAAAACCCACTTTCGATACCCTGCAGGCGCCTTCGGTGATCTCATAAGAAAAAACCATCATTTTATGCGCGATCCGCTCAAAAAAAGCCCCTGATATTGTTCTGGCATCCGCCTGGAATGAGGCTCTAATGGTGTGAAATCAGACAATTTCTCATATAATATATTAGCTTTACTATATGACCCTGGAGAACCGTGTAGATCGCAGGGTTTTCCGGGCTTTTTAAGGCCAATCATGTTAATTCATCGATCAATTAATACAAACTAATTAATCTTCTTTCGGGCATTACGAGCGAGCAAAAGAAAAAATCAGAAGAGTTTATCTATATTAGTTAACTATTCTTCTTTAGTCGATTTTTTAATCGATTCAAAGCTGGTGCGTGATAAAAAAATGGCATTTGCATTGCATGTTAACATGGAACGTTGTACCGGCTGTAATAATTGTGTGGTCGCGTGCCCGGTTGACGCACTCGAACTCTACACTGTAGATCCAGTCACCAAAGAGAAGATCTACAAGGTAAAGCATGGCAAGGCGATGGTTCTTGATTTCAACCAGGAACTGTGCGCAGGCTGTGGAGTGTGCGTCGAGGCATGTCCGCATGATGTGATTAGGCTGGCAGGACGAGGGTCGGTGCCGTCTAAGGCCAAGGTATGAAATTGAGATTACAGGAGTGAAATGAGGTTACCGCATGACAATGTTTCCAAAATTCTCCAAGAAGCGGGAAGGCGTGAATGTCACCTGTGAGCAGAGACTCCTCCAGGCAGTAAACAACCTGGTATTGAACACGGAAGTGTGTACCGGGTGTGGGATCTGTGTCGAGGCATGTCCGGAAGAAGCCATTGCGCTGGGACTCGTTGGGGCGACGAGACGCGGTGCAGTGGAGTATGCTGCCCCGGTCGATATTGACGAGGTCAAATGCTCATATTGTGGCGTTTGTGTGATTATGTGCCCGTTCAACGCTCTTACCCTCAAGATTGACGGTGAGGAGCGACTACCGATAGCAGAGAAAGAGGGTTTCCCCGAATATGACATGGTTGCAGATATCGACGACGAGAAGTGCGTCAAGTGCACAATCTGCGACGAGGTCTGCCCGCGGGACGCGATTATTCGTGACGTTCCCGAATACGAGGGAGCCACTGAAGAAGGAAAAGAACGCCAGACGGCATTGGAGAGCAAGATCGAGTTCAAAGTGGACGATGAGAAGTGTACACTCTGTGGGATCTGCGGAGCTCTCTGCCCGGCAATAGATGTGAAACACAAAACATTCACCGCTGAATCCGGCAAGGTGGAGGGCGAAGTGGTCTGGGACGAGTCCCGGTGCGATGCCTGCAAGGTGTGTGTCGAGCTCTGTCCGGAGGAATGCATCACCGTCGAGCGTGAAGTTGTCTCCAAGAAGATGCCCGGCAACGTGAACATCGACAAGAATATGTGCTGCACATGTACCTGGTGTTCCACGAACTGCCCGACCGAGGCGATCAAGGTGGAGAAGATATTCGAGGGCGACATCGAGTTCTTCCCCGAGAAGTGCCCTGGCGGCTGTTCCACGTGCGTGGAGATCTGCCCGGCAAACGCTATCTATCTCCCGTCCGATAAGCCGGCAGGCCAGATGAAGGGCGAGGTTTCACCCACCATCGCTGTCAACAAGGACTTCTGCATCCTCTGCGGAGCATGCGTGAATGCATGTCCGGGTGAAGATATTATCCGGCTGCACAGGACCGGTATCCGCATCAAGGGCAAGGAGACCGACCTGTTCAACAAGATCAAGGAGAAACTGTGCACCCCGAGGACGTCGAAGGTAAAGGAAGACACCCCCGGAGAAGTACAGCTGAAGATGATGGAGAAGGCGTGAGGGATCTAGAAATGGCAAGAACAAAAGGATACCCCGAAGAACTCGATAAGAAACTGAGAGATACCCGCCTGTATAACGAGGACTCCAACCCTGAATTTACCAAGACGGTTGAGAAGATCTCGATGACAATCCCGCACATGTGCTACCAGTGCGGGACATGTACGGCATCATGCCCATCCGCACCACGGAGTTCATACCGTATACGCAAGTTCGTGCGGAGAGCGTTGCTTGGCCTTGAGGAGGAGGCTCTAACTGACCCCGATCTCTGGCTCTGCACCACCTGCTACAGCTGCACGGACAGGTGCCCGAGGGACATCGCACCAACCGACGTCATCATGGCGATGCGGAACCTTGCTGCAAGGCGCGATATCGTGCCTGTGAACTTCTTAAAGACGGTCCAGGCAATTTACTCGTCAGGTCACGGTGTGCCGAACAACGATGTAAACCGGGCAGCACGCATGAAACTCGGTCTTCCGGCAGATCCTCCGACCACACACGGGTTCCCGGAATACATTAAGGGGATTCAGACAATCATCGACCACTACAAGCTCAAGGAACGGGCTGACAAGATTATCAAAGAGAGGGAAGGGTGATTTTTGATGCATGAATATGCTTTTTACCTGGGATGCATTGCACCGAACCGCTACCCGGGATCCGAATCGGCATCGTACAAGACCGCCGAGAAACTGGGTATAAAACTCCTTGACCTCCAGGGCGCCAGTTGCTGCCCTGCACCGGGTGCGTTCGGGTCCATCGACTTAAACATCTGGTATGCGATGGCTGCACGGAACCTCTGCCTTGCAGAGCAGATGGGCAAGGATATCGCACTCATATGCAACGGGTGCTACAAGTCCATCTGGGAAGTGAACCATAAACTCAAGCACAACGACGAACTCCGTGACGGGGTCAATGAAGTCTTAAAAGAGATCGACATGGAGTACAAGGGGAGCATCGATGTCTGGCACCTTGCCGAGCTCTTTTATGACCCCGAGATCGTCGGCGTTGACAAGATCCGTGAAAGTGTCACGGTTCCGCTGACCGGGACCAGGATCGCGGTCCACTACGGCTGCCACCTGATGAAGCCCAAGAAGGAGCGTCATTTCGGAACCACGGAACACCCCACATGGATCGAAGAGATGGTGGGGGCCCTTGGTGCGACTCCGGTCGAGTACCGGAACAAGATGCTCTGCTGTGGTGCAGGTGGCGGTGTGCGTGGATACGATCTCGTGCACTCGCTCGATATCACCAACGAGAAGATGATCAACCTGCAGGAAGTCGGTGTGGACGCTCTCACCGAGGTCTGCCCGTTCTGCCAGTTGCAGTTTGACCGCGGCCAGATCGAGATACAGGAGAAGTTTGGCGTGCGCTACGACCTTCCGGTACTCCACTACTGCGAACTGCTCGGACTTGCCCAGGGGATGAGCCCCCAGGAGCTGGCCCTGGATCTCCATGCGATCAGCTGCGAGCCATTCCTGGAGAAGGTCCTGTGACGGAGGTGTGAGAAATGGCAGAAAAGAAAGCTAAGAAAACGACAAAGAAGCAGGAAGCACCAAAGATGGCGACCGAGAAGAAGCCTGCAGCCAAGCCACGCGTGGGTGTGTTCATCTGTCACTGTGGAACCAATATCGCCGGGTCCATTGATATCGAAGCACTCCAGGAATATGCAAAAAGCCTGCCCGACGTCGCATTTGCCGACAATTACCAGTACATGTGCTCGACACCCGGCCAGAACAAGGTCATGGACGCCATCAAGGAGCATGACTTAAACGGCGTCGTCGTTGCAGCCTGTACACCACGTCTGCACGAGCCGACATTCAGGACCGCATCGAAGGAGGGAGGATTGAACCCGTTCCGCTTCGAGATGGCCAACATCCGTGAACAGAATTCATGGGTGCACATGCACGACCGGAAGGGTGCGACAGACAAGGCTAAGGATGCGGTCCGTATCGCCGTTGCCAAGGCTGCGCTCCTCGAGGATCTCTTCCCCAAGAGTGTTCCCGTTGAGAAGGCCGCAATGGTCGTCGGTGCGGGTATCGCCGGTATGCAGGCGGCACTGGACCTCGCGAATGCTGGTATCAAGACATACCTCGTCGAGAAAGAGCCCACGATCGGCGGACGCATGTCCCAGCTCGACAAGACCTTCCCGACGCTGGACTGTTCTCAGTGTATCCTGACTCCGAAGATGGTCGATGTAGGGAGAGCGGAGAATATCGAGCTCATGACCTACTCCGAAGTGGAGAATGTCGAGGGGTACATCGGTAACTTCGACGTCACCATACGAAAGAAGGCCCGCGGAGTGCTCACACCCGCAGAAGCGGAGGCAAAGGGCATCGTCGGTGGCGGATGCAACGGCTGTGGAGACTGTGACGAGGTCTGTCCTGTCATCAAGCCAAACACCTTCGAGATGGGTATGAAGCCGAGGAAGGCGATCTACATCCAGCACCCGCAGGTTGTTCCGCTCATATACACGGTCGATTTCGACACGTGTGTCAAGTGCGGACTCTGCGTCGAGGCGTGCGGAGACAAGAAGGCGATTGACCTGGAGATGCAGGACGAGTTCGTCACCGTCAAGGTCGGGACCGCCATTCTCGCAACAGGATACGATATATTCGAGATCGAGAAGAAGGACGAATGGGGCTACAAGAAGTACGAAAACGTCATCACCAGTCTCGAATTCGAGCGCCTGATCTGTGCGTCGGGACCGACCGGCGGACACCTTGTCCGTCCAAGCGACGGTGAGACCCCGAAGAAGATCGCATTCCTGCTCTGTGCAGGTTCCCGTGACAATACCGGCGTCGGGAAGCCCTACTGCTCCCGGTTCTGCTGTATGTACTCCCTGAAACATGCACACCAGATCATCGAGAAGATCCCGGGTGCGACACCGTATCTCTTCTACATGGATATCAGGTCGTTTGGCAAGATGTACGAAGAGTTCTACTACAGGATACAGGACGAAGGAGCACGTTTCATACGAGGGCGTGTCGCCAACGTGCTCGAGGATCCTGTCACCAAGAACCTCAAGGTCATGGCCGACGACACACTGCTTGATCGCCCGATGAACCTGGAAGTGGACATGGTTGTTCTTGCAGCCGCGGTCCAGCCGACCAGGCAGGCCGACCCTGTCAGAAAACTCTTCGGTGTATCCTGTTCACAGGACGGATGGCTCCTCGAAGCCCACCCCAAGCTGAATCCCTGCGGTACCACAACGGCTGGAGTCTACCTCGCCGGTGTCTGCCAGGGCCCGAAGGATATCCCTGACACGGTTGCGTCGGCCGAGGGTGCGGCATCGGCTGCAAGTATCCCGATCCACAAAGGCGAAGTCGAGCTCGAGCCCTATTTCGCGCAGTGTAGAGAAGAGATATGTGCAGGATGCGGGATGTGCGTGAACCTCTGCCCATACAGCGCTCTTGCCCTCGTCGAGAAAGAGGGACGAAAGGTCATGGAAGTGACCGAAGCCAAGTGCAAGGGATGCGGTACCTGTGGTGGATTCTGCCCGGGAGGAGCGATCTACATGCAACATTTCACAACCCCACAGATCGTTGCGCAAATAGATGCATTCCTGCTTGGAGGTGAAGAGTGATGGCGGACGAATGGGAGCCAAAAATACTCGGCCTGGTCTGCAACTGGTGTTCATATGCCGGTGCGGATCTTGCCGGCAGCGCCCGTACACAATACCCGCCTGACATCAGGATCGTACGGGTCATGTGCACCGGACGGCTTGACCCGCTCTTTATCCTGAAAGCCTTTACAGACGGTGCCGACGGGGTACTGGTATCAGGATGCCACTTTGGCGACTGCCATTACCTGGAAGGAAACTACAAGGCTGCAAAACGGATGTTCATGTTAAAGAGCCTTCTCAAGAATATCGGTCTTGAGGACAAGAGGATGAGAATGACGTTCGTCTCTGCATCAGAAGGAGCGAAGTGGGCAACAGTTGTGCAAGATGTGATCAACACCGTCAAAACACTTGGACCTAATCCGCTCAAGGAACTTCAAGTCTGACCTCGGACGCTTAACCCCACAAGCGAAAGGAGGTAAACCCCAAAATGACAAAAATAGCACTGAACCTGATCAGCGGCCGCACGATCCACCAGGGTGTGGCCATGGAGGCCGGAAAGGAGAAGGACGCGTATACCAAAGCATGCGGTATCATCGAGATGGATCCCTCCGACCTCAGGAAACTCGGGGCATGGCGAAATACCAATGTCCGGGTAACGAGCCCCTATGGCAGCGTCGTGGTGAAAGCAGTCGAGGCAACCCAGGGGCCCCACCCTGGCCTCGCCTACATCCCAATGGGACCGTGGGCCAATTCCGTGACCGATCCAAACACCTACTCTACCGGAATGCCTACTTTTAAAGGAGTACCAATCGAGGTAGAGATTGCAATGAACGAGAAGATTCTCAGTTCCGTCGAACTGGTACAGAAAAAGTGCCGGGGTGAGGTCTGATGACAAAGGTAGTTCCTGATGTGATCTGTCCCTTCTGCGGGACATTGTGCGACGATGTCGAGGTTGAAGTATCTGACGACGGTAAGACCATCGTCGATGTGTATAATGCCTGCGCCATCGGTGCACAGAAATTCATGCACGCCCAGGCAGGCGACAGGGTTACACGTCCCAGGATGCAGCAGCC
>JAHDSI010000209.1 GCA_018432765.1 Methanoregulaceae archaeon
CGTGGTCTATGCCCGCACACACAAACCCATCACCATGCCCGATACCGTTTATCTCACCGTCGCTCCTTCCCACACCAAGGGTGTCATGGTCGCTCCCACCGTCTCCCCCGAGTATCTCCCGCCCGGCGAACGCGTGCTCATCATCGATGACTTCCTCGCCAGCGGCGCCACCATCAATGGTCTGGTGCGCCTTACCCAGGCTGCCGGCGCCACCCTGGTCGGCATCGGTGCCCTCATCGAAAAAGAATTCGAAGGCGGGCGCGCCAAACTGGAACAGCTCGGTGTCCCCGTTCACTCCCTGGCTTGCATCACCGCCATGGATGGGGAACAGCTCACCTTCAAAGAAGAGTAAAAGTTCGGGCAGGCCACATTTTTCCTGCCCTTTTTATTTAGCAATACGTTGGAAAGGATAAAGTTATGTCGATCGCCATCCTTGATTATGGTTCCCAGTACACCCAGTTGATCGCGCGTCGCGTGCGCGAACAGCAGGTCTATTGCGAACTTTTCTCCTGGGATGCACCTGCTGCGCAGGTGCTCGCCATCCAACCGCGCGGTTTTATCCTTTCCGGCGGTCCCGCCTCCGTATATGCTCCCGGCGCGCCTACCCTGCCAGCTTACGTGTTGGAGAGCGGGCTGCCCGTGCTTGGCATCTGCTACGGATTGCAGTTACTCGCCCATACCCTGGGTGGGCAGGTCAGCACGTCTTCCCAGCATGAATACGGTTCCGCCCATCTGGAAATCGTTCAGGAAAACCCGCTGGTGGATTCAGCCCTGCAGCAGGTATGGATGTCCCATGGCGACCGTGTCCAGGTTCCCCCGCCTGGTTTTATCGTATACGCCCGTAGCGCCACCTGCCCCATCGCCGTCATGGGCGATCCGCAGCGCCGCCTCTATGGCTTGCAGTTCCATCCCGAGGTCGCCCACACGCCCCACGGCGACCAGGTCTTGCACAACTTCCTTTATGGCATTTGCGCCTGCCAGCCTGCCTGGACCACCCATTCCATCATCCAGGATGCCACGGAAAAGGTGCGCGCTCAGGTAGGGGCACAGCGGGTGCTCTCCGCCGTCAGTGGCGGGGTCGATTCCAGCGTCGCCACCGCCCTGGTCAGTCGCGCCATCGGTAGTCAATTGGAAGCCGTCTTCGTCGACACCGGTTTGCTGCGCCAGGATGAACGCGCCGGCGTGCAGGCTGCCCTCGCCCCACTGCTGGGAGAAAATCTGCACGTGGTGGATGCTGCCGCTACCTTCCTCACCGCCTTGCAGGATGTCAGCGATCCCGAACACAAACGCCGCATCATCGGTGAGACCTTCATCCGTATCTTCGAGCAGCAAGCCGATCAATTGGGGCACCTGCCCTTCCTCGTGCAGGGCACCATCTATCCTGATGTGGTCGAATCGCGCGCGCCTGAACGTGCCAACGCCCAGCGCATCAAATCCCATCACAATGTGGGTGGGCTGCCCGAACACATGGATTTTGAATTGGTTGAACCGCTACGCTATCTCTTCAAGGATGAGGTACGCGCTGTGGGCGAAGCCCTCGGTCTGCCCTCCGCACTGGTCTGGCGCCAGCCCTTCCCCGGTCCCGGGTTAGCGGTGCGCTGCCTGGGGGCTATCACTCCCGCCCGCCTTGAGACCCTGCGCCGGGCGGATGCCATCTTCCGCTCTGCCCTGCGCGCTGCCGGGCTCATCGACCGCCCTCCCCGGTCAGGGGAAGTGCCCATTGCCCAGGCGTTTGCTGCCCTGCTGCCCGTCCGTTCTGTGGGCGTCATGGGCGACCAGCGCACCTATCAGGAGACGGTGGTGCTGCGCGCCGTCACCAGCCAGGATTTCATGACCGCCGATTGGGCACATCTGCCCGCCGATCTGCTGGCAGCCGTCTCCAACCGCATTGTCAACGAAGTGCCCGGTGTCAATCGCGTGGTCTACGATATCACCTCCAAACCCCCCGCCACCATCGAATGGGAATGATTCTTTAAGCCTATCCTTCAGTCCGTCATCCTGATTTTCTGCGGGGCGAGGTTCCATTCCACCAACCTTGTCGAATCCTGTCGCAGAGTGCCTTCCATTCCCGCCAACCCTGTCAAGTCCTGCCGTAGGGTAGCATTCCATTCCCACCATTAAAAATAATTCATCCACTGTCTAGCCCAGAGCACATACCTTAATCGATATGTCATGCTGAACGAAGTGAAGCATCTTTCATATCACAATCCATTCATTATCAAGCCTAGAGCCAACATCTCTCTCCTAACGTCATGCCGCCGTAGATACCGTCTTGAAAGTCAAGGGCCAACTATCTCCTTTTGGGCAAAAAAAAAAAAAAAAATCATATCAGTCTTGATGACCCCATAAGCCAGCACCAGTAATTTGCGCATGGCAGCACCAACAATCGCCATCTTAGCTAACCCTCTTTCAGATAATCGCAGGCTGAATTCCCGAATGATAGGATTATGTTGCATTGCGACAATGGCTGGCATAAATAAAGCATGCCGGAGATGTACATTTCCAATCTTCGATAACCTGCTCTTCTTGTGCACAGAGGAACCGGACTGGTAATTTCTGGGGTTCAAACCAGCATAAGCGGTCAATTGGCGGGCATCCTTGAAATCTCGAAAGTCCCGGATTTCTGCAAGAAGTCTGGCAGCTGTCCATTCTCCTATCCCAGGAATGGATATTAGCAACTCAGAACAATGCTTGAGCTGGGGATCGGATTGGAGGTGTTGGTGAATGGCTTTATGCAAATCTTTGATCTTCTCATCCAGAAAAGCAATATGTTCCAGTAACATACTTTCCACCAATGGATCAGAAGAACCGCATTCCAGGCGGTTACGTTCCTGCTGCTTCATTGCCATAAGGTCATCCAGATAGTGAACCAGGGCTTTTAGGGTGCGAAAAGCAGCTTGGGGAGGGCACCACAGGGGAGGTTGCTCCTTGAGGCAGTATTCTGCGATCAACATAGCATCCGCTTTATCGGTCTTGTTGCGGGTAAGGCGGCTGGCTGCATAGGCTTTGATGCGGGCTGGGTTGACTACACTGATCGGATAAGCTCTTTGATAAAAATAAGTGGCGGCAGCATCGCCATACTGCCCGGTGGCTTCCATGCACATATGCACCTCTTGAAATCCCTCTCTTTCTAGCCATGTAGATAGGTGTTGGAAGCCTGACAGATTGTTCTCTACTACTTGATAATGTCTTTTCCCCTCACATAGCAATACCACATCCAAACTGCTTTTTGATACATCGATTCCTATATGGGCTGGTTCCATCTTGCATCCTCTCTGGTAAACTTGAAATGAGGGCACTGGTTGCATGATCTCGACTTGGATCAACCTTGTGAATGCAAGCTCATTTCTGGTATGTCAGAAAGGCTTCAGATACCGTTCGATCTCTGTTCGGATCTTGGTCAGGGGATCTCATCTACGAGTCGGGCTTTTCGCCTGAAGGGCGGCTCCAGATTCACCTTGACCTTCCACAACCGGTGCCTTCCACCTTTCTAACATATCCGTCTTTAAAGATACAAGGGCGGGATTCCATTGCCGCTATCAACCTTCCCGAACGACTACATATGAAATCGGCACGGTTGGAAACGTGCCCTACTCCACTGCCCGAACGACAACATACGCAATCGGCACGTTTGGAAACGTGCCCTACCTCACCATTTCGTCACCACCGTACGCGCAGCATTCCATTGCCGCCGCTAGCCGACCCATTCCAATTCCAATTCATGCAACGTATGCTCGGTGGGTCTTCCCTCCGCATCCCAACCCGCCAGCTGGTAATATTCCCGCAGCGCATCTTCCAGCTCTCCGGGCGGGATGGACAACCCATCCGTAGGACCGCCGGTCAATTTCTGGTTGAGCTTCACCGGGACGACATCGGCTTCTTTTCCGACTCCTTCGCGGGCATTGAAAGCCCGCAGCATGTTCATCCTGCGACGCCCGACCAGCAGCAGGTCCTGCAGCGTCAACGTCCAACCCGTAACCGCCTTCACCACAGCCACCAGTTCCCACGGTCGGTACAACTGCCACACCGGACCGTACACGAAATTGCAACAGTTCAGGGTATCCAGCAAGCTGTAAAAATACTGGGTGACCAGGGCGAATTCAACCTTTTCCGGGTTGATCGCATCGTTGGGTTGCGGATGCGTCAACCCCAGCGCTGCAAGCCCATCAGATTCCTTCATATAGGAATAATCGTGTTCTGAAGAATTGTGGTCGGCACCGAAAGGATTTACCGCATAGATCAACCCCAAACTTCTTTTCTCCTGCGGCATGTGTGCCGGGAACTCGTTGTGCTTGACAGAAACCAGCAATTCTTTTCCGATCTGAAGTTCATCCGCCGCCCGTTCAGAGCCCTTTCCCAAAACACGACCGATCCCTTCCTCTTTGCCGATCATCTCGACCAACTTCACCATCGCCTGTGCATTGCCAAACCGGCAGGGTACTCCAGGGATAAAATCATCATCCACATAACCATGTTCCACACAATCCATCAACCAGGCGATAGTGCCACCGCACGAAATGGTATCCATGCCGTACATGTTGCACAATTGATTGGCATAGCAGATCGCCGCCAGATCGCTGATATCACAATAGGAACCGAGCGCAGCGATGGTCTCAAATTCAGGACCTCCATAGCGAGGGGAAACCGACCACCCGCCATCATGGATCTCAACCACCCGCTTGCAGCGCACAACACAGCCATAGCAGGTATCCCTTTTCTTTAATACTGTTTCTGCCATGGTCTCCCCGGAAATGCGCTCGGCAGCCCGCATCACCCCTGACGACCAGTTGTGTGAAGGCAGATAACCCATAGTATTCTTGGATTCAACCGCACGAGCCGTCCCATATTTCCCCATCAGAAAGACACCCGAATCCGGAAAACGCTTCACGCCCTCGCCAGCCAGACGCAGGATATCCTCCCTGCAGGCCAAAGCGGGTTTGCGATCGCCTCGCACCACCACGGCGCGCAGATTCTTCGAAGCCATCACGGTTCCCATGCCCGTCCGCCCGTTTGCCCGGTTGGAACTGGTGATAACAGCGCCAAACAGCACCCCTTTTTCTGCCGCCGGACCACATTGGGCAACCTGCACGCGCTCATCCCCCAGTTCTGCGCGTATGATATCTTCCACTTCGGCGGTGAACTTGCCCACCAGATGGCTGGCATCCCTTAGCTCTGTTTTCTCGGGGGTGATCCACAGACAAACCGGTTGGTGCGCCCTTCCGCTGAGCACTACGCCATCATAACCGGTGGATTTAAATTCGACCGGGAAAAAACCCCCGGATTGGGAATCTCCCACCAGATGAGAGGTGGGCGATTTAGCAGTAACGGTAATGCGTGAAAGCCCGGAAATAGGGGCGCCGGTGAGCACGCTGGTGAAAAAGCTGAGGGTGTTCGCGGGGCTGAGCGGATCGATACCGCGCGGAGTGTTTTTCAGAAGATAATAAAGCCCCATGGCACTTCCCCCCATATAACGCCGGTAGAATTCCGCGCAGGGGGTCTCAACTGTGAAAGTCTGTCGTGAGAGATCTACCCGCAAGACCTTCCCATGATACCCGTAGGGCATCTTTCCTCCTTCCAGGCGGTTCAACGCCGGTAATCAGATATTTTCATTTTTTTAGGAGCGCTCATTTCACCATCCGCATTCTCTTTTTCAACAGCCTTATTTCCTGTGGAAGATATTGCCGATCACGATCAAAGCCCCACCGATCAGCAAACTGAAATCCAGTTTTACGTTGAGGATCAAAGCGGAAGTCAATGCCGACATGATCGGCAGATAATTGGCAGCGATGGATACTTTTTGAATATCCCCTTTGATGACAGATTGGTTCCACAGCGCATTGGCGATGAATATGGTAACCACGCCACGATAAATGATTTGCAAGACAACGTTGAGACTCCAGTTGGATGGCTCTGCGACAAACAGACTGATCAGACCCATAGTGAGACCCGAGATAAGCATGAAAAGACCGATGATCTTGCCATCGATGGTGCGCTTTTTCAGCAAATTGGAATAGAGCGCCCACGAAACCGCCGATACAAGACCAATGAAGAATGGGAACAGATCGACAATGCGAAAAGTGGCAGGGGTGAGCGCCTCCCCGTTGGAACTGCCCAGCACCACCACCAAAATACCAGCCAGGGAAAACAACAATCCCCAGGTGGACACCTTCTTTTTTTCATGGAGGATGGGAATCGACAGGATCAAAGTGAAGAGCGGCCACAGGGATTTAATGACCGTCACGCCCAGGCTCATCACCCGCGTTTGGGAAATGCCGATCGAATAGAACGTGGCGAAGACATACAGAATGTACATGATCCCGCACAGGATGGTCGAGCGATCCAACTGGCGGGCAAGGGCACCCTGCTCCCCTTGCCGGGGTGAAAAAATAAGGGTCAGCAACCCTCCCAGAAGGTAAACATAAAAAGCCGCCGTAAAAGGTCCGATCAGTTCGCTGAGAGAACGGATAAAAGCAGCAGCGGTGCTCCATAGAATTAAGGCAATATAGCCCTGATATGTTTTATCGGCAGTTTTCATAAGCGCAGCCAGGAGAGATCAATAGCTCTTTATCGTGTCATACAGGAGGCTGAAAAATGACTCCACCGCCAGTTCAACCCCAACGGCGCAGTTGGGCTGCTCTCCGCGAAAACGCGCTGTCGCTTCATGGACTATATCTTGTCGGGGGAGTTCATTACGCAGGTGGCGGTAATCACAAACC
>JAHDSI010000226.1 GCA_018432765.1 Methanoregulaceae archaeon
ACCGGAACGCACACCCACACACCGACTGCAGGGGGGATATCGCGATAGTCCACAACGGGATCATCGAGAATTATGTTGCACTCAAACGGGATCTCATCGAAAGGGGGCACGCATTCCGTTCAGATACAGACTCCGAGGTGATCTCCCATCTCATCGAGGAGCACTACACGGGAGACCTCCTGTCAGCAGTGGAACACACCCTTCCCCTCCTGGAAGGCTCATACGCCATCCTTGCAATAGCCAGGGGAGAGAAGAGGATCGTTGCGGCACGGCAGAGCAGCCCATTAGTGATTGGCATGGGAGACCAGGAAGTCTTTGCCGCCTCCGACATGACCCCGATTCTCGAATATACCGAGAGAGCGGTATTTCTGGAGGACGGCGATATCGTATCTCTTGCTCCCGGGCAGGTCGTGATTAAAAATTCCGGAAGCGAGGTGGTCCGGCCGACAGAACTCATCGACTGGTCGTTTGACGACGTGAAGAAGGGTGGTTTTCGCCATTACATGGAAAAGGAGATCTACGAGCAGCCAGAGGTGTTTTCCAACACCTTGAGGGCCCAGAAGAGGGAAGAGATGCCTACATGGCTGAGGAAGGTAAAGAGAATCTCGATTGTCTCGTGTGGGACCTCGTACCATTCGGGACTCCTCTTCAAGTATCTCCTGGAGGAGATCTGCAGGATCCCTGCAAGGCTGGAATTCGCGTCTGAGTTCAAGTACTTCCCGCCACCATTGAGCGAGCTCGTTGGCGGCATAACCCAGTCGGGTGAGACTGCAGATACCATCGCCGCAATCAAGGTTGCAAAATCCTATAACTGTCCGACACTGGCCGTGACCAACGTGCTCGGGAGTTCCATCACCCGTATCGCAGATCACACCTTCTACATGCAGGCCGGGCCCGAGATCAGCGTGGCCGCAACCAAGTCCTTCATTGCGCAACTGGCCGTGTTGATGCACATCGTGGACGGGTTGTCAGGAGGCACACTGACCGAATCGCTTGAGCGGGCCAACAGGGCCATCGAGGAGACGCTTCTTCTCGACCTGGAAAGAGCGGTGGCATGCTGC
>JAHDSI010000186.1 GCA_018432765.1 Methanoregulaceae archaeon
GAATTTATAATAGACTATTGATATCCTATGGAAAGGATTTTTTTGCCAGATCACTCTGATTTTATTTGTTTTTCAGCAGGGACTCTTTTACAACTCGTTGGACTATCCGGTAAATACCCTCAAGGGGGGGGAGATCGTGTTGAGGGAAAACACGAAAAGAGGAGAAAAATCCCGGGAAGGAACGCTGGAAAGACGTCGCCAGGCTCCGGGAACCTGGCCATACGACAACAGAGTATCCCACGATTGATCTCCGGGACGGATGATAAGATGGTGCGGGTCGCTGCTGTAGAGGGCCAGGGATTCAAGGGCTTATGGATTCCCTTTGCCGCTGCTCTCCGATAATCACCGTGATATCAGGTTCGTAACAGCGGCGGCTCTTGGAGAACCCGGGAATAAACGAGCAGTTGTTCCCCTGCAAAAGGCCCGGTGTTGACTCAAGCGGGTATGTCAGGGCCCCTGCCCTGGACTCGATCCGGAGGTTGTGAACCTGAATCCGGTACAGGCCAGATCGTTTTTTTTATAGGTCACATGATTCTCATCGAGACCTGTGAATACAAGATGAAAACAGCTGAGCCATTTTGATAGGAAAAGATCTCTTCATTGTTGAATGATACAAAGGATTTCGTTTTCCCTGCCTTATTCCATCCAGCCCGTATCCAACAATACACGCCGTTGCCTGAACAGGACATCACGCGGAGAAGAGGATGGAGTCTCTGTGAAGAAGGAATATTTTCGTTTTCGATCTCTCACGCAGGATGATGGCGAGGCAAAAACAGGCTATGATAAAGGTTTTATTTGGAAAACGAAAAAGAGTGAGATTGAATGAGATCAGGTGGTCTCCTCGCCTGTACGGACTTTTATGGACCGCTCCACAGGGAGGAGAAAGATTCTTCCGTCGCCGATCTTTCCGGTATACGCTGCATCACGAATTTTCTGGATGACCATTTCGGCATTG
Organism: Methanoregulaceae archaeon; assembly: GCA_018432765.1. GTDB lineage: Archaea > Halobacteriota > Methanomicrobia > Methanomicrobiales > Methanospirillaceae > SD8. The sequence continues at coordinate 956 of JAHDSI010000186.1, forward strand.
TTATCACCGACGACGATATCTATCTCTATCTTTGGGATGAGGTCGATGGTCATCGCACCACCCCGGTACTGGAGGGAGATTCCCTTCTGGTCCCCCCTTCCCATGACCTCCGATATGGTCATCCCATAGATTCCCTCCTTCTCGAGGGCTTTCTTGACAAATTCAAGCCTTTCGGGCCTGATTATCGCTTTCACCATCTTCATGAGTGGTCCCCCTGTCACACACGTTCTCCGTGCTGGGAGAGATCAAGGCCGACATACTCCTCCTGGTCACTGACACGGAGTCCAAGCGTCATGTCGACAAGTTTTGCCAGTACCAGTGTAACGACAAACGCATATATGAGGGCTGCAAGTGCTCCTGCCGCATTGGCAATGAACTGGCTGAGGTTTCCTTCGATCAGTCCGGAAAAGCCCCCAATAGCCGCAGCCGCAAAGATGCCGGTAGCAATAGCACCCCACAATCCGCCAACGCCGTGTACCGCCCAGGCATCGAGACTCTCATCCATCTTTCGCGAAAGACGCCAGAGCATTGCACCGTAACAGAGTATTCCGGCGATTGCCCCGATCACCATTGCCGGAATGACACCCACGTAGCCTGCGGCCGGTGTGATTGCCACAAGCCCTGCAACGGCCCCTGATATCATTCCGAGCGAACTCGGTTTCCCACGCAGCCAGCTCACGCAGAGCCACGAGAGAGCTCCTGCTGCCGCCGACGTATTCGTAACGAGAAATGCATTTACCGCCATGGAATCGGCCGCAAGGGCACTCCCGGCATTGAAGCCGAACCAGCCGAACCAGAGGAGGGCGGCCCCGAGCAGGGTCATGGGAATATTATGGGGTTCCATGCTGTATTCGCCAAACCCTGCCCTTTTTCCGATTACGAGGGCCACTGCAAGCGCCGCAAAACCGGAACTGATATGGACGACGGTGCCCCCCGCAAAGTCAAGGGATCCATAGGCCCCGGCCCAGCCACCACCCCACGCCCAGTGAGCCAGGGGATCGTATACCAGGGTTGTCCATAATAATGCAAATATGATGAATGATGAGAGTTTAACCCTCTCTGCAAACCCTGATGTCACTATGGCCATCGCTATGGCTGCAAAGACCATCTGGAAAGCGACGAAGAGCAGGGGTGGATATCCGGCTTCTCCAGCCTCATTCTGTATCCCCGTGAGGCCTATATGGTCCAGGTTGCCAATGAACCCTCCGACATCCGGTCCGAACGAGAGTGAATACCCAAACAGGACCCATTGTATGCTTACCAGTGCAAAAACTATGAAGGCGAGTGCGACCATCGAGATGAAATTTTTCCGCCGGACAAGCCCTCCATAGAAAAACCCGACCCCGGGTGTCATCAGCATGACCAGTGCGGTCGATATCAGAAGCCAGGAAGTTGTTCCCGTATCAAGTACCATCTTTCCACCAATTCTCCAATCGATCTTTTCATTTCTCCTTTCATGTTCAGTCTGTCTGTGCAGTAGGAAGTATGGTTCTACCCATATATAATATTTTTGTGCAACATGAAATTTGAAATAACAGGCGGACCAGACCAGATGGGAAAAGATCAATTCATCGGGAAGATGCAATTTCAAAACAACCGGATAAGGATGACCAGGTTCTGGATCCCTGGCCAGCCTCAGGATATACAAAAAGTGCGTCCGGAGAGACTGTTATTTTGGGAGGCCGAAAAACTTTTACATGTCAGACCTCCACTTCACCTGTCCTGACCCTGGCTGATTGTTCGATGGGAAGGACAAATATTCTTCCGTCACCAATTTTGCCTGTTCTGCCACCTTCCTGGATTGCAGATACCACACGGTCCTCCATGTCGTCCCCGAGCACGATCTCGAGACTTACCTTGGGGAGGAGATCGACCGCCAGAATGCCCCCCCTGAACTGGATATAAAGGCCCTTCTGCTCGCCCCTGCCCGTCACATGCTTCACAGTCATACCATAAACGCCCACATCCGCAAGGGATCTCTGGACAAACGCAAGTCTCTCTTCACGCACGATAGCAAAGATAATCTTCATCTGAACTCTCCGTGAATCCTTTTACCGGGTAATTCTTTGGGCTTTTCCAATCCGGTAAATATCATCTCAAATAAATCGGACTCTCCCTGCAGGTCGAATATTGGAAGCCAGCACATCATTACCCTGTCCTCTTCCCCAGGCTCTTGTTCACCCTCACCCATACAATGGAAGGAAGTTTCCGTCTTATATATTTATAATTTGTTATTGCCGGAGAAGAAAAAAAATTAATAGGTGGCGAGGTACCGGTCGAGCTCCCATGGGTGGACCGTTGTCCGGTACGAATCCGTCTCCAGCTGGGTTATTGAATTCAGGCCTTCCATGATGTGCGGGCCAAGGGCCTTTGAAACAACCTGGTCGCGGTTCAAGGCATCGGTTGCATCGAGCAGGCTTCCCGGAAGCATCTCTATTCCCAGCTTTTTCCGTTCAGCGTCACTCAGGTGATAGATATTCACATCCGTGCTTTCGGGCGGTGCGATCTTGTTCCTGATCCCATCGAGCCCCGCGGCAAGCATTGCTGCGAAGCAGAGGTACGGGTTGCATGTCGGGTCAGGACTCCTGAACTCTGCACGGGTGCTGTTGCCGCGTGCTGCAGGAACCCGTACAAGAGCGGACCGGTTCGAGGCGCTCCACGAGATATAGACCGGCGCCTCGTACCCGGGAACCAGGCGTTTGTACGAATTGATAGTTGGATTGGCTACCCGCGTGATGGCTTTCGCATGCCTGAGAAGCCCACCGATATAATACAACGCGGTATCAGATAGTTCCCTCTTTCCATCGGGATCATAAAACGCATTCTTCCCGTCCTTCATAAGCGACATGTGAGTATGCATACCCGAGCCGTTGATCCCCCCGATCGGTTTTGCCATGAATGTGGCATGGAGGTTTCTCTTGAGTGCGAGCGTCTTTGTGGCGAACTTGAAGGTTATCACCCGGTCAGCGGTATCAAGTGCAGTGCTGTACTTGAAGTCGATCTCGTGCTGGCTCTCGGCGACTTCATGGTGTGAAGCCTCGATCTCAAAGCCCATCTGTGTCAATGCCAGGACAATATCTCTCCGTACATCTTCTGCATAGTCTGTTGGTGCGAGATCGAAATATCCCCCGAAATCCTGGAATGTGGTGCTTGGCCTCCCGTCAAGCATCTTGAAGAGGAAAAATTCCAGTTCAGGCCCGGTATTGTAGGTAAAGCCCATCTTCTCGGCTTCCTGGATATTTTTCTTCAGAATATAACGGGGGTCCCCCTCGAACGGTTTATTTCCGTATGTATATACATCACAGATAAACCGTGCCACCCGGGCGTCTGACGGTCGCCAGGGTATGATGGAATAGGTGTTTGGATCCGGTTTTAAGAGCATGTCTGACTCTTCGATCCGGGCAAACCCCTCGATGGAAGATCCATCAAACCATATACCATCAGTTAATGCTTTCTCTGCCTGTTCAACAGGAATTGCTACATTTTTTGGCATTCCCTGGATATCGGTGAACTGGAGCCGCAGGAATTTTACAAGGTCGGCATCAATTCGCGCCAGCATATCCGTGACGATATCTTTCGACATATGGAACATAGCTTCTACCCAATTATATTTATACTTAATTGAACATACTTTCTGTCACAAGTTGGAATAAATCCCTCTTATCAATCTGATCTGTGATAAAGATGTGTGGCATTATAGGAGTAATTGACCGGTCCCGCCATAAAATGGATGGCTCCGGAATAAAAAGCGCTCTTGCGATGATGGACGAGCGGGGGAGCGGAGAAGGGGCAGGATATGTTGCATATGGAGCATTTCCTGAATTCAAGGACTATTACGCGATACATGTGTTTTTTGACAATATCCATGAGATAAAGGATACAGTCGACCGCGAACTCTCCAAGTGGGGGGAGATCGTTTTCGAGGAGGAGATCCCAACCTACGAACAGCCAAACCTGCGCAAGGTACATACCCCGTGGAGGTATTTCTTCAGCCCCGATCCACTCCTTATGCCGCGCAGCATGACCCCGGAAGATGATATCGTCGCTCACCTGGTAATGAAGATCAACACAACAATCGCAGGAGCACTCGTCTTCTCCTCTGGAAAGAACATCGCGCTCTTCAAGGCCTCGGGATGGCCGGAAGAGGTAGCGGATTTCTACCGCATTGAGGATTATGACGGGTATATCTGGCTGGGACATAACCGGTACCCGACCAACACTCCCGGCTGGTGGGGCGGAGCGCATCCTTTCAACCTTTTGAACTGGAGTGTCGTCCACAATGGGGAGATCACCTCGTACGGGACCAACCGCCGGTACATCGAGAGTTACGGGTACAGGTGCACGATGTATACCGATACCGAGGTCGTCGCATACCTCTTCGATCTCCTCGCCCGGAGACACGGACTCACTCCCGAGATGACGGTCAAGGCTCTTGCCCCCCCGTTCTGGGACGAGATAGACTGCATGCCCAAAAAAGAGGAGTTTATCAGCAGGGCGATAAGGATGGCATATGGTCCGGCCCTCATGAACGGGCCGTTTGCAATCATCGTTGCACGTCCCGACGCGATAATCGGGTTCACGGACCGGATCAAGCTCCGTCCGCTGGTGACAGGGGAACTCGGCTCCAGGCTATTCATCTCCAGCGAAGAGGCTGCAATACGGGTCATGGAGCCGGACGTAACAGACATCACCATGCCGCGGGCAGGAGAGCCGATTATCGGGAGGATCGTTGCATGACGATAGGGAGCGTCCCCTCAAAATTCCGGGTCTCCGTCAACCATGAGCAGTGCATGCTGTGCGGCCGCTGTATCGAAAACTGCCCGTACGGTGTATTCAGGATGGAAAACAACCAGATACACGTCAATTCACGGCAATGCGTCGCATGCCACAGGTGTATCGCAATGTGTCCCCGCGATGCCATTGACATAAAGGAACGTCCTGTCGATTACCGGAGCCATCCGGTATGGACACCCGAGGTGAGGGAGGCGATCTATAACCAGGCAAGAACAGGGAGGATCATTCTTGCAGGGATGGGGAATGCCGTCGACTATCCCATCATATTCGACAGGCTCGTCCTTGACGCCTGCCAGGTCACGAATCCAAGCATCGATCCGCTCAGGGAGCCTATGGAACTCCGGACCTATATCGGGAAAAAACCATCAAGAATCGAATTTGAGAAGATGAACGGCGATATAGAGTTAAAGACTGCGCTCGTTCCAAACCTCCAGCTCGAGACACCCATCATGATCGGCCACATGAGTTACGGGGCGATAAGCCTGAATGCACAACAGAGCCTGGCACGAGCGGTCAAAGAGACAGGGACATTCATGGGGACGGGAGAGGGGGGGCTGCACGAGAGCCTGTATCCTTACCAGGACCACATGATTGTCCAGGTCGCATCCGGCAGGTTCGGGGTTGACATCAATTACCTCGAGCGGGGAGCAGCTGTCGAGATCAAGATCGGGCAGGGGGCAAAACCGGGAATCGGGGGCCACCTTCCGGGCGAGAAAGTATGCGCCGATGTATCCTGTACACGGATGATTCCGGAAGGGAGTGATGCCATCAGTCCGGCACCGCATCATGACATCTACAGTATCGAGGATCTCAAGCAGCTCGTACGAAGCCTGAAAGAGGCGACACAATGGAAAAAACCCGTATTCGTAAAGATTGCGGCGGTTCATAATTCTGCAGCAATTGCTGCGGGCATCGCCCGTTCTTCGGCTGACGCAGTTGTCATAGACGGCTTCCGGGGCGGGACGGGGGCAGCGCCGAAAGTATTCCGCGATCACGTCGGCATTCCCATCGAAGCTGCAATCGCAAGTGTGGATGCGAAGCTTCGTTCGCAGGGAATCAGGAACGAAGTATCACTCATTGCAAGCGGAGGAATACGGGAGAGTGCTGATGTCGCAAAGGTGATCGCCCTCGGTGCCGATGCCGTCTATATCGGGACGGCAGCGCTCGTGGCAATGGGCTGCCGGGTATGCGGGACATGCTACCGCGGACTCTGCCCATGGGGGATCGCAACACAGAGGCCCGACCTGGTCGCCCGCCTCGACCCTGAAACCGCAGGAAAGAATGTTGCAAACCTCATCAACGCATGGACACTCGAACTCTCGGAACTGATGGGTGCTGCCGGCATCAACAGTATCGAGAGCCTCAGGGGAAACCGGGACCGTCTCAGGGGATACCTCCTCGACGAAGCTATCATGAAGGTGCTCGATGTGAAACCGGTGGGAGCGTGAGATCGAGATGAAGACTGTGACCATCGATGCATCGGGCCTTCATTATACCCCCCTAAACCAGGAGATCCGCCAGGCAGTGAAAGATGGCGCTGATGAGATCATCGTACAACACGTTATGGGTCAGCGCTTCATTGCCGACGGGCTCGCAGGGAATGTGACCATCAGGATCGAGGGGGTGCCCGGGGGGGACCTCGGGATGTTCATGAACGGCCCCACCTGTATCGTCTTTGGCAACTGCGACCATGCACCGGGAAACACCATGGACGCAGGCCGGATCATCATTCATGGAAGCGCCGGCGACGCTGTAGCCCATTCCATGCGGGGGGGCGAGATATATGTCAGGGATGATATCGGGTACCGCGGTGGCATCCATATGAAACAATACCGGGAAAAGCGCCCGACGCTCGTCGTCGGGGGGACAACGAGAGCGTTCCTTGGCGAGTACATGGCCGGCGGACTCATCCTTGTCCTTGGCAGGACCAGTCCCAGGCCGATCCGGGAGAGGGGTGTCGGATCAGGGATACACGGGGGAAAGATCGTCATCCGCGGAGACCTGGACGACCGCTACCTCGGGGTCGGAGCACGGAAACTGCCACTTGAAAAAGACGATATGGAGGAGATATATCCCCTGATCCGCAATTATGCCGCCTGTTTTGATATCGACCCGGAACCGTTCAATGATGACGCATACATCCAGGTTGTACCGTCAAGCAGCCGTCCTTTTGCAGGGAAGTATACGTGGGAGTGAGACGAATGGCAGGAAAAAGTTACCGGGACCTGAAAGAAAAAGTATGGGATACGGGGATCTGCTCCGGTTGTGGTGCATGTGTGGCCGTATGCCCCGCCGATGCAATCTGTTTTGACACAGACGGGGGAGGGGATCGGCCAGTCAACATCGGGTACTGCAAACAGGCAGATGATGAAGTGCCCTGCGGGGCATGTTACTCGGCGTGCCCGCGAACCGGCGAGAGGGTGCAGGTTGGACTTGGACCGTACGAGAGCATCATATCGGCGTGTTCAGCATTCGAGATACCGAGAAAACAGAGCGGCGGTGCGGTGACCGCGATACTGGTCAATGCGCTCGAACAGGGCCTCATCGATGCGGTCGTGACCGTGAGCGAGGACCGCTGGACGTTGCGTCCGTCATCTGTGGTAATCACGTCAACAGAAGAACTGGTACACCAGGCAGGCTCCAGGTACAACTGGTGGGTCCCTCTCGTCAAGGCGTTAAAGACGGCGGTCATCGAGAAAAAATGCAGGAAGATCGCTCTTATCGGCGTTCCCTGTGTCGTCCATGCATTGAAGAAGATCAGGGAGAGCGACAACGATCTCCTCGCACCATTCGGGGATTCCATCAGGCTGGTAATCGGGCTCTTCTGTACCGAGTCCTTTGATTACCACCTTCTCATGGAAGGAAAACTGAAAAAGGAACACGATATCGAGACATGGGACGTAGACCACCTCGACGTGAAGGGCAAACTCGAGATATCGTTGAAAAACGGGTCGTCCCTCATCCTGCCCCTCCGTGATCTCGACGATTGCGTGAGACCCGGGTGCAGGTACTGTAATGACCTGACCGGCGTGTACTCTGACATATCGGCGGGCGCAGTCGGGAGCCCTCCTGGTCACACCACCCTCATCATCAGGAATCGTGTCGGGGAGATGTTCGTGGAGAGCGCGAAGCAAAACGGCAGACTGAATACCGGGACGGATATCGATATCGGGGCCATCGAGAGACTTTCAGCATTGAAAGAGAGCCGGTGTCGCGATATTTAGAAAAACACTTTTTAGACATTATTTTGCAAAAATCCCGAATATTCAAGGAATTTTTTAGTTTTCAATAGTGAACCGGGGATATCCATGAATCCGGATGTCCGGAGATCGGTCTACAAAAGTAGAATCAGGATTCCCGCCTTCCTTTCATGTATCAAGAACAAAAATGAACAAATTTACTTCAAAAATGCAAATATATTTATATATTATGATTTCATACGCACATGTATTCCCTTTTCGGACAAGGGGCTTTCCATACCGTTGGATCGACAAACGGGGTATGTAATACCATCAGTGTCCGGCATCCCTCCAAAGAGGGCGGGAATAGAAGAACGAGCTGCAAATACCCGGGAACGGTGATACGATACCGGCTCTACAACTGTCAGCTATGGTGCACGTGACTGACAGGAAGGTGGATGAACGAGTCGATCGATTGCTGCCCGGCAGAAGAACAACATGTCAGGGTTTCCGGTCAGTCGTGAATTTTCACGTCAAGATCCGGCTAACACGATACGCACGATGTACGTGCCATATCTCATCAGATTGGTTGGAAATTCGGGTATGACACACAGAAACAGGGAGGAGGAATACTGATGCCGGCGACTTCAGAAAGAGAGGGGCACCCGCTGCCCGTCTCTTCATCGCGGGAGAGAGAAGACGACGAGAGGTGGAATTTCATCATGCTGGCCGTTGCCATCGTCTTTGTCTTTACCATATGTGCCATCTACATCACTGCTGCATAGAGCGAGGGATTGTACCCGACCGTCCCCTGGAGGGATTGTCTGGTTTCCCGCGATCCCTTGCGTCTAAAAAAAAAATTCGTGAACATGGTTTTTTGCACCTGTTGTGGAGGCACTGCAGCAGCATGCCGAAAACGAAGAAGAAAGAATTCTTCCCGGGATAAACCCGGGCTCACTTCGAGGGGATATCCCCTCGATTCCCGGCTTTCGGGGGACCAGAAGGAAGCGTAAAATACAAAAAGGGAGGGCGACAACCTTCCTTTAGAAAATTCAGGTGAATACCATGAGAAAGTTGACCATTACCAGTATATTGTCGGGATTGATCATCCTCTTGCTCTTGTCGGGAGGAGGCGCCCTCGCTGACGAGGAATCTTTGCAACCCGTTCTTCCACAATCGTTCTATGGAACTGTGGAAATTGTCGGAGAGCCTGCCATCGACGGTGTCCGGGTAGAGGCACATGGAGAAGGAGTCATTACGGGTGATGATGATAACCCTGTCTTCACGCGGGGTGGCATGTATGGCGAACCTGGCGGCCTTAATCCAAAGCTCCTCGTCCAGGGGTCCATCGCACCGGGAACCTCCATTGAATTCTATGTTGGAGGAGTGAAGGCAGAAGTCCGTGATGTGAAGGCAGGAGGGGAGTGGGCGACAAACATCATCTTCACCCCGGGCGAGGTGACCGAGCTTTCCCTCCGGATCAGCACCCAGGTCACTCCTGAGGTCACGATAACGAAGACCCTGCCCACCACTTCTGTCTCGTATTACCAGGTGACGACCTCTGCGACCTCAGCAGGAAGCGCGGGTTCGGTTCCCGGTGTCTCGGACCCGGGCAGCGCACCGTTGACCGGATCTGCGACCCCGAAGACGACTTCTGCACAGCCAGCCTCCTCACCCGCTTCTCATAACCCGGTGAGCGGCCAGCCTGAAGGCGAAAGCGGTTCCGGAGAAGCGGAACCCGGCACCGGAGAAGATAGCCCTGCGGCCCCGGTTGTGACCGGCGGCTCCATCCCGTCATCGTGGATGCTCGGAGTGGCAGTTGCGATCCTCGTGCTTATCGGTGCAGGAATTTACTACTCCAGCAGGAAAAAAGAGGATGGCAAAGACGAAACCGCTGAAAAGGAAGAAGAAAAGTAAGGGTCAACCCACACATTTTTCCCATTTAACCTTCCCCATCCTATTATTTTATCAGGGGACTTTTCCGTACAATACCTGAATACTGGTGAAATTATCACACAAACGGGAGGTTTTTTACGTGTCAAAGATGCCAAATGTTGTGCTTTTGCTTGCACTCATGCTGATATTTACCCCTGCCACCGGGGAGTATGTGTCATATTTCAATACATTAACAGACCTTGATGGGGCAGGAATGTATCCGGACAACAACACGACATTCAAAGAGAGATTCGGTGAAACACAGATTTTTTCTGGGATGAACAAACTGAATACGGAAAATATACCGAAAGGACTATCAAAGAGTCTGGGAGAAAAAACGCCGGATTACCTGGCAGGGATAATTGATGCAGAAAGCAGGCTAGGACTGCTCCTGGAAGAGGAGACAACAGGAGAGGCCGGTTCTCCTGCAGGACTTGACACGTCCTGTACTGATCCTGTCTCGACTGTCTCGTATTCCTCTCCCAAGGGTGCCGGCGGGAGGGCTCCGATATGCTGCGATTTTCTCTCCTACCTGGAAAAGATGCAGTCCGACGAGATAGAATATGGTGGAGAACACGCCCTGGGCTATATCCCGGGCCCCGTTGATCTCTCCCATAACACGGGAAAGGAGATCTCCGTCTTCAACATGCAGATGGGCGGTTCGGGCAAGGGCTATACACTCCCAAAGACCTACCAGGTCTCTGCAATCGCCGCTGAAAAATCAGAGAGCGTCGTATCCGCAGGAAACGGACTGGATCTGCGGGTTCTCCAGAAAGTCTCGGACGTGGAAAACCAGGAGCGATGCGGGAGTTGCTGGGCTTTCTCCACCTATTCTTCCCTCGAATCCACTCTCCTTCCCGAAGAGTCCTGGGACTTTTCCGAGAATAACATGAAAAACAGGCACGGATACGACTTTGCACCATGCATGGGCGGAAATTCGCTCATGGCTACGGCATACCTCTCACGGTGGGACGGCCCCGTGCCTGAATCAACAGACCCCTACAACTCTGTCTCCTCCTCTTCACCGGCAAACCTCGAGGAGGTGAAACATGTCCAGGATGTATGGTTCATTCCTTCACGGAGCGGACCTCTTGACAACGAGAATATCAAGATGGCACTCATGGAAGAGGGGGCGCTCTACTCCACGCTATACTGGAATGACGACCTCTTCTCCAAACACCGGAACTCGTACTTCTACGGCGGCAGCGCATCAGGCAATCATGCCGTCACCATCGTCGGCTGGGACGATTCCTATGACCGCACCAACTTTGAGAGGCTCCCGGCAGGCAACGGGGCTTATATCGTGAAGAACAGCTGGGGCGATGCATGGGGAGATGGAGGATTCTTCTACGTCTCCTATTACGACACCCGTATCGGGAGGGATAATGCCCTTTTCATGGCCGAAACAACCGATAATTACCAAAACATATACCAGTATGACCCGCTCGGATGGGTTGTCTCATATGGATCCGGATCAGAAACGGAATACTTTGCCAATATCTTCACCTCTGCCGGATCAGAAGATCTCCGGGCGGTCAGTTTCTACACCGCTGTTCCTGACGCAACATACCAGGTCAGTGTGTACCTCGACTCTTCTCACGATCCGACCAGCGGGAGACTGGCAGGCTCGGTCTCAGGGACAATCCCCATACCCGGGTATCATACCATAAAACTTGATACACCCATCCGGTTGGCCCAGGGCCAGGAGTTTGCAGTCGTGGTGAAGATTACCACGCCTGGATATCAATACCCGGTCGCCATGGAATACCCGTACAGCGGATATTCATCCAGAGCAACAGCCCGGGCAAAAGAGAGTTACGTGAGCAGCGACGGGAACCGCTGGACCGATATCACAACCATCTATCCCAATTCGAATGTCTGCCTCAAGGCATTCACGAATGACCCGGCCGTGGTACCGACCCCGACTCCCACACCAACACCAACAACTGTCCCGACACGCACACCAACTCCTGAACCAACCAGAGAGACTGATGATATACCACCTTCAGTCACCCTCATCTCGCCCGGTTCGTATTCGACTGTTACCCCGGGATCGGCCGTGAAAATCCGGTGGTCTTCGTCAGACAATTCAGCGGTTGCAGGGGTATCCGTTGAATATTCAACTGACGGCAAGAAGAGCTGGAACCCTGTCGGAAAAGACCTCGGGCAGAGTGGATCCGTCGACTGGATGGTGCCTGAAGATGCCCGTCCAGGGGTTGCATATATCAGGGTAACTGCAGTCGATACGTCTGAAAACAGCGCATCCGAGCAAAGATCGGTTATCATCAGGACAGGATCTGCGGATATTCCCTCTTCCCGGGCAGGAAACGCGGATGCCGACCTCTTCTCAGCTATTCGCGGCGACAGGAACTCCGGCACACACTCATTGCCGGGTGATGGCGTCCTCGAAAGATTGCAGGGGATTCCCGGTTCCGAATCAATCATCGCGAAACGATCTGCCGATACCACAGAACACCGACTCTCGGACTACTCACGTATTTTTCCCGGAACCGGGAAAGAGACGTCCCCTTTGCCACTGGTCTCAGGATCAAGAATCCCCTCCTCCATCCTGTCACAATGGAAAAAGGATTAATGACAGCAATCCTACTATAGAGAAAGATCCGGACCGTCCCCGAAACGGTTCCCGGACATGAACACACCCTTTATGGAAAAGATACTCTCTCCTGGATGCGTCCTCTGCCACGAGGGCGCAAAGATGGTCCTCTTCATCACCGGCACGTGCAGGCGCACCTGCTGGTACTGCCCGCTTTCATTCGAGAGGAAAGGCCGGGATCACATCTATGCGAACGAGAAGAGGATCGAATGCCCGGACGATGCGGTACGGGAAGCGCTCCGAATGAGCGCTCTTGGGACGGGCATTACCGGAGGCGAACCCCTGGACAGGCTTGACCGGGTTATCGCCTTCGCACGTCGCCTCAAGGAGGAGTTCGGCCCATCGCACCAGATCCATCTCTATACCGGGATTGCCCCCTCAAGAGAAGATCTCCAGTCCCTCTCCGGACTCGTGGACGAGATACGGCTCCATCCTCCCCAGGAACTCTGGGATACCATACTGGAGACGCCCTTCGTCGAATCGGTTCGCGAGGCCAGGAGACAGGGTTTTGTTGCAGGATTCGAGGTCCCTGCCCTTCCCGGGATAAAATGCCTGGAATGCGTCCTTTCAGAACTGGACTTCTTGAATATCAACGAGCTCGAGTGGGGCGAGAGCAATGCCGGCGAAATGCGGCGGAGAGGATATGAACCCGAAGACGGAGTGCACAACGCGGTTCTTGGCGCCCGCACGTGGGCCGAACCACTCATCAGTCACCAGAAGGTCCACTGGTGTTCGTCGCAGTTCAAGGATTCTGTCCAGTTGCGAAGGCGGCTTCAAAGAATTGCCAGGAACACGGCCCGATCATTCGACGAAGTGACCGATGACGGAACCGTCGTATATGGCATGACAGGGAGGGAATCGGTTCCACCGGATCTTCTCGGGGAGCTGGACGACGATATGTACGAGGTCCGTGACAACACCCTCGAGATGGCCTGGTGGATTCTGGTTGAACTCGCCGACAGGATACCCGGAGACAAGGCAGTGGTGGAGAGTTACCCGGATCATGGGATCATCGTGGAGGTGACACCACTCTGATGTTCCGGAAGTTCGCAGACGACCTCTACGGAAAGATCCTCCAGAGGCAGTGCCAGCACATGCCCAGGCATATCGCCATCATACAGGATGGAAACCGTCGGTATGCACGAAACCACAGGTTAAGGACCGGTGAAGGGCACAGGGCGGGAGCCGCCCGGACGGAGGTGGTCCTTGACTGGGCACACGAACTCGGGATTGAACACATCACGCTGTACTCCTTCTCCACAGAGAACTTCTCCCGGGACAGCCGCGAGGTCCAGGAACTGTTTGGCATATTCAAGGACAGGTTTGAACGGGTTCTTGACGACGAACGGGTTCACCGGCACCACATACGGGTTCAGATGGTCGGTGATCCGTCGCTCCTGCCCCCCGACCTGATCGAGGTCATACACAGGGCAGAAGAATCGACGAAGAGTTACTCGGGCTGTTACCTGAATGTCGCACTTGCCTACGGGGGACGAAACGAGATCATCCGTGCAGCACGACGGATCCTCGACGGAGTCAGGCAGGGGCGGCACACCATAGATGACATCTCAACAGAGCTCATCGACAGGTATCTCCATTCGGGAAGAGGCATCCCCCCGGTAGATCTCATCATCAGGACAGGAAATGAGTACCGTACATCAAACTTCCTGCCCTGGCTTGGGAACGGCCATGAATGCGCTGTCTATTTCTCTGCGCCGTACTGGCCCGACTTCAGAAAGATCGATCTTCTGAGGGCGATACGGGTCTACTCGCAGAGGGTGGAATGCCTCAAGAACCAGACAGACGGGGTATGTAGGGAGCCGCTCTCCTCACTTTCCAAATCGCCTGGCTCTTGACTGGTAATCACGAAGGGCACGGAAAAAGTCAACCTTCCTGAACCATCTCCAGTTCACATCGAGGAAGAAGAGTTCAGAATAGACGGATTGCCAGATGAGGAAATCAGTCAGGTGGCTGCCTCCCGTCTTGATGACAAGGTCAGGGTTGTACGGGAAGGTCAGGTGCTCTTCTATCACCTCTTCCGTGACGTCTTCGGGAGGTATCCCTTCACGTGCGATCTCTTTTAAGCAATGGACAATCTCATCGCGGCCGCTCTTTCCGATTGCCACAAGGACTTCCATTCCCTGCCCCGTCTTCAGATCCTGGTCTTCCATGTGAATATTGAGCCGGGCGATTCTTCCGATCTTCTGTATCTCTTCAAGATATGATTTTACTCTCCCCGAATCCCTCGTACTCACATGGAAGGTCACCCGCTGTATTCCTGCAACATGCCTTCGTTCCGGCACTCCATCGATATACCCGCCTATCTTCTCCGATATCTCCCTGCACCAGCACGTGACGTCGTACATACGACCAGGGGCATCGATCACGTCCTGTTCATCGATCATGAAGCAGATATGGGATGGGAGGGTTGATATCTGCCTGGCGAGTGCTTTTTCATAGAGCCAGCGGATCATGATGCCCACTCCAGAAGGTCCGACAGCGAGTACGTATTGAGTACTCCCTTCGGAGTCCCCCATCCTCTCCGCATAACCGAGACACCAAATCTCATGTGTTCAAACTCTTCTGCCCCATGCGAATCGGTCCCGATCGAGATCTTCACACCAGTCTTCATCGATTCCCTGATATAGACATCATCGAGATCCAGCCGGTACGGGGATGCATTGCATTCGAGGGCAGTACCTGTATCAGACGCACGTTCTATCACCCTCGACAGGTCGATCTCATATGGCTTTCGTCTCCCGATTATCCTTCCCGTAGGATGACCTATGATATCAACGTCATCAGAGTCCACGGCAGACAACACCCTCCGGGTCATGATGTCTTTTTCCTGTCCAAACGACGAATGAACCGACGCGATGACGATATCAAGCTCTGCGAGAGTTTGTGCGGGAAGGCCAAGCGATCCATCCGCAAGAATATCGACCTCAATCCCGTGCACAAGCCGGCAGGGGGCGTCGCGGTTGACCACCTCTATCTCGTGTGCCTGCCTTTCCAATGCCCCCTCGTCCAGCCCACGGGCGATTCCGAGCGTTTTCGAGTGATCAGAACAGACAATATATTCATATCCCATCTTCTCACCGATCCCGGAGAGTTCAACAAGCGAGAGGCTGCCATCGCTCCAGTTGCTGTGGACATGCAGGTCTCCGCGAATATCACCGATCGCGACAAGATTCGGAAGCGAATGCGTTGTCGCAGCCTCGATCTCCCCCCAGTCCTCCCTCAATTCCGGGACAATATATTCAATCCCAAGAAATGAAAACAGTTCCTCTTCGGTCGCAAACGTGTTCAGGTTCCCTTGTGACCTGTCCTCTATCCCGTACTCGTTCAGTTTATACCCTTTATTGAGCGCGATCTCCCGCATCCGGATATTAAAGGCCTTGGATCCGGTAAGATACAGCAGCATCGAGCCGAACCGGGAAGGCCTGGTGAACCTCACATCGACCCTCTTGTTCTGGCAGCGCAGGGAGGTCTTCTTCTCCCCTTCATCGATGATCTCTTCTGCAACCGTGCGGAGTCTCGGATTCAGGAGAGCAGCCGGTTCTGTTGTGACGATATCAATATCGCCAATGGTGCTCTTCCCTCTCCTGTAGCTTCCTGCAACTTCAAATGTCGTGGGGAGAAGGACCTCTGTTACCCTGGATATCACCCCCTCTGCTTCGAGACGATTCATTCGATCCGACCTCTGGCGAAAAGACGAGATGGACTTCAGGAACTTCTCTTCCTTCTTCTCACCAAATCCCCTGACAGCCCGGATCCTGTGGCCCCTGGCGGCCCTTTCCAGGTCTTCGATACTCTCGATCCCAAGTTTCTGCCAGAGCGTGTGAGCCGTCCTTGGTCCTATCCCCTCCAGTTCCAGCAACTCGACCAACGATGCCGGAATTGCCGCCTTCAGTTCCTCGAGTTCACGAAAAGAGCCGGTCTCCTTGATCTCCACAATCTTTCTGGCAATGTTGACACCAATCCCGCCGACCTGCTCGAGCGATCTTTCATCGTATTGCGTGACGGCCGAGGGCAGCCGCTCCACGACGTCTGCAGCCCGGTAATATGCACGGACTTTAAAGACATTCTGGCCGGTCAGTTCAAGCAATTCACCCATGGAATGAAGTTTTTCTGCTACCCGCCGGTTGGTGCTGTCCATGTATTTCTCCTGCCCTCTTCACGAAAACCCGATAGGTTCGTTTCCGTGAACCCATGTCCCCCGGGTCCTGTACACGTATCATCCGTCTCACTTTTTTATAAAGAGAACGTAACAATCCTCCCAAAAAACCGCATCACGCCATATCATCATACAAACCCATATTATTCCGGCACTCCAAATTTATTGTTCATGGAGACTGCGCTGCGGGAAGACTACCTGGAAGCACTCTTTAAATATGCGCAGGAGAGAAACAGCCCGCCCGCACTATCTGAATTCGCCGATTACCTCGGAAAGCCTGTTGACGAGGTGCGGGAAATGCTGGCGGCTCTTGAAAAGGAAGGAGACATTGAACCCGGCGGCGACCATATCCGGCTCTCCACCCAGGGCAGGGATCTCGGACGAAGGGTTCTGCGCAAGCACCAGACCCTCGAACGTTTCTTCACCGAGGTGCTTGGATTTGATCCGGATATCGCCTCAACAGAGGCATGTACGCTCGAGCACAAGGTATCAGATGACGCAATTGCCCGCCTGGGCACATATATACGGAATCCGCTTAAAGGAGGCGACATCACCTGCATGAGGCGGGGCAGGGGGGGCTGGAGATTTTCATCCATCCTTGATTTTTCCGAGGGAACCGAACTCGTCATCAAAAATATTCCCTGTCACGGCAATTACAGCCGTCTTGCAGACCTTGGGATCTTTCCCGGTGAAAAAATTGTTCTTGTGAGGAAACTCTCCAACAATGCCGTGGTCATTCGGGTCAAAGGCTGTGATATCGCGTTATCTCCCGAGATTGCCCAATCTGTCTGCGTGGAGCATCCCGGATGAAATTTGTCCTTGTCGGAAACCCAAATGTAGGCAAATCGCTTATTTTCCAGCAGTTGACGGGTCTTGGCGTCGAGGTGAGCAATTATCCGGGGACAACCGTAGACCTCATGAGAGGAAACGTCTGTTACGAGAGGGAGATTAAGGAGATTGTAGACCTCCCCGGCATTTATTCCCTCGATGGAGATTCAGACGAAGAGAAGATGGTGCGCTCGTTCATCGTCTCCGGGCAGGGCGACGTCTATATCGCCGTCCTGGATGCAGCCCACCTGGAACGGAACCTGTACCTCCTCGCCCAGCTGGCCGAGTTCAGAAGACCGATGATCGCCGTTTTGAACATGATGGACGAAGCCTCGAAGCAGGGCATGGAGATCGACGTCGCAGGCCTCGAAGAGGTGTTCGGTATACCCGTAATAACAACCACTGCGATACAGGGGAAAAATATCGGTGAGATCATTCCCAGAGCAACCTTCTCCTCTTCGATCTCACACCTCGAGGTCAATTATGATCACCATGTCGAGGCCGCGATACGGAGTCTTGCCTCCGGGTTTTCAATAAGCAGGGTCGAGGCACTCTATGCCCTCCAGGGCATCGGAGACGACCCTGAACTCCTGGAGTCAGCAGAGATACTGGCACTTGAACTGGAGAGAATCCATCACATGTCAGTCCACCAGATCATCGCCGGGAACAGGCACCATTGCGCCCACACCATCGCAAAAAAACTCCTTCGGGAGAGTGAACCCCGCAGGTTCAGGGACCTGGACAGGATACTGACGACAACATTTCCCGGTATTCCAATCCTCTTTGGAATACTTGTCTCGATACTCCTCGTCGTGTTCTTGACCGGATCGTGGATGGAAGAGTCAATAGTCGAATTGATGCAGTTGACCCTCGTCGATCCGTTCCTGGAACTCGACCTTCCGCCACTGGTCCGGCAGGTCGGCTTCTCGTTTCTCCTTTCCCTGCAGGCAGGACTGGGAATAGCGTTTCCATTCGTCTTTACCTTTTATATCTTCATCTCGATCCTCGAAGATTCAGGGTACCTGACGAGAGCTGCATTCCTTGCAGACAGGTTCATGCACCGTCTTGGGATGCACGGGCAGGGCATCATACCCATTGTGCTCGGGTTTGGCTGCAATGTCCCTGCACTGATGAGTATACGCTTTTTAAAGAGCCGCAGGGAGCGTATAATTGCATCGTTTCTCGTCACCATGATCCCGTGCTCTGCACGGACTGTCATAATAGCAGGGATCGTCGCTTCATTTGTCGGAATAGCAGCCGCGTTGAGTATATATGTCGTGATATTTGTCCTTGTTTTCCTGACAGGGATTATCCTTTCGCGTGTAACACCTGGTGAACAATACGGGATGATACTCGAAATGGCTCCTCTCCGAAAACCCGAATGGAAGAATGTACTTCAGAAATCGTGGCTTCGTATCAAGGAATTCCTGTACATCGCCATGCCCCTGCTTATCGTGGCCAGCATCATTCTTGGACTGCTGCAGTATGCAGGCGCGTTCGAGGTCTTTGAGTCCCTGATCAACCCGTTCTCCACCACCATCCTCGGAATTCCTTCATATGCGACCACGGCACTGGTATTCGGCATTCTCCGGAAGGAGATGGCTCTTGAAACCCTGGTCATACTCGCAGGAACGGCGGACCTCTCATCAGTCATGACAGGGATCCAGCTGTACATCTTTGCAATCGTCAGTGTGCTCTTCGTCCCCTGCATCTCGACAATCGCGGTCCTTCAAAAAGAGCTCGGGACAAGGATCGCTGCGATGGTCTCATTCTACACGCTTGGACTCGGTGTTTTTATAGGAGCACTTATAAATCTTCTCATAAAATGATGGTTGAGGAATGTACATCTATAAAAGTGGAATAAAAGTGATAGATGATGCATTGGGCGGCCTGGAGTCCGGGACCAATATCCTCATCCTTGTTCCGTCCCTCTCCTCCGGAGATCGTATCGGATATACCATTTCAAAGCCAAAAAACGGGGAATTTTCGATTATTTTATCCACTGATCAGCCTTCAGCCGACATCGAGGAGACGCTGGGACTCACCCCCTTCCAGAGGACCCACACAGGAATCATAGATACCGTCACAAAACTCATGTCCCCCGAGGCTGCCGATTCTGTTCGGGTAAAATACGTCCCAAGCGCCAGTGATCTCACAGGTATCGGGATCAAGTTTACCCGAATGGTCGAAGAGATCTTCAGGGGTGATTTTTCAGAAGACGAGCTGGAGATCTTTCCGCCTCCGATCCGGTTTTACATAAATTCCCTCTCGACACTTCTCATGTACCGGAGGGTTGAAGTACTGTACCAGTTCCTTCACGTTATTACGACAAAGCTGAAAAAAATGGAGGCCCTGGGAGTTTATGTGTTGAACAAGGAATCCTTTGATGAGAGGACCCTCTCATTGATGAAACAACTGATGAATGTGGTGATTGATGTGAAGAAGGATTCGAATCAGGAATTTCTCTCGATTAACGGTCTTTCCGCCATCACCCCTGATTGGATCGCGTATCAATTTGAAGATGGAAACCTGGTGATGAAGTAATGTTGAGGACTGGAATTTCGGGAATTGATGAGATGCTTGGCGGGGGTATACCTGGCGAGTCGAAAGTTCTTGTCAGCATGGAACCGGGAGTGGACGGGGGTTTATTCATGGCGACGACGCTTGTTGATGCTCTATCGAGAGATCGAACCTGTCTTGTCGTCATTCCCACCTCCACGCGTGATGCCTTCAGGGAAGAGATCCTCTCGACCAAGGGAGTCGATATCCATACCCGACCCGACCGGATCATCACTCTTGATTCCCGGACGAGAGAAGATATCCGGAAGAATATCAGGGACCATTCTCAAAGACTCGCCGAATGGAAACGCGTTATCTGTTCCGCCTGCACGGAGAACAATGTTGATGTCGCATTCATCTATTTCGATCTCTTCTACGAGGACTTTGGCCTGGACGGGGCGTTATCTGTTCTCGAAATGACCGGCGTTGATAAAAAACCGGTTGTGGTTGTTGAACACCTGAACCTTGAAGGCGACACCTTTATCGAAGATCTCGCGTCAGCCGGGCTCTTTGACCTGGTATTTTCCATAAAAGCCTCATACACCGGAGTTCCTTTCTTCAATTTCCTGACAGTAGAACACATATCCTGGACGCAGCTGCCACGGCGTTCCGTTCCATATCTCATATCCGACGGAACAATCCGCCTGTATATTCCAAAGATCATCGTGACAGGGCCCCCTGCATCAGGAAAGACCACGTTTGTGAATAATGCCTCGGAATACGGGATATCAACCGACAGAAACGATTTTCGGGGGAGCAGCACCACGGTGGCGATGGATCTTGGGTGGGTCCATCTGAAAGGATTCGATATCAGTATCTACGGGACCCCGGGCAAACCGCGATTTGATCCGATACTTCCGCAGCTCTTCAAGTGTGCGATGGGTGCTGTCCTCATCATTGATGTGACCAGGCCCGAGACACTTGACCGGGCCAGGCAGCTTCTCACGATGATCCAGCAGGCGCTGCTTCCCGTCGTCCTGGTGGCAAACAAGTCGGATCTACCGTATACACTCGGAAAAGAGGAGATCAGGAGGATACTGAATCTCCCTGAAGATACGATCATCACCTTTATCAGTGCCACGAGATCTTCAGACGTGTCGTGTGTCGTGGAGGACCTGGTCGAACAGATAATCATGTTCCCGTACTAGGGGATTATTAGATGATTTCGACCATCTTCATCGGTTATATGGGTTTGGTGGAAGAATGCTGACGTTCGTCGGGCTCGGCCTGTTCAGCCTCGAGGATATCTCGATCAAAGGACTCGGAAGAATCCGGGGGGCAGACCGGGTCTACCTTGAGACATACACCTCCCGGATCATGGGCGCGTCCATCGCCGACATGGAAAATTTTTACCAGAGACCGGTCATCGAGCTTGGACGGGAAGATATCGAGCAGCACCCGGGAGAGATCCTGAAAGAGGCCGAACGGTCCGACATCGTGATCCTCACCGGAGGAGATCCCATGGTGTCGACGACCCACATGGACCTGCGGATACGGGCGGCCCGGATAGGTATAAAGACCGAAATTATCCATGGATCATCCATATCGAGCGCCGCATGCGGCCTTTCAGGACTGCAGAATTACCGGTTCGGCAAATCATGCTCTCTTCCGTTCCCCCACAAGAACTGGTTTCCGATGACCCCGATTGAGGTGATAAAGCAAAATATCACGCTCGACCTCCACACGCTTGTGTACCTTGATATCCAGACGGAGAGGTATATGACCATCCCCTATGCAATCGGACTGCTCGAGGAGATGGCCACAAAAGCAGGTATCCACATCACGCTGTACATCGGCATTGCGAGGGCGGGTTCTGAATTCCCGGTAGTGGCCGCAGGTAGTGCCGATTCCCTCACGAGGACAGATTTTGGTCCACCACTGCACATCCTCATCATTCCTGCCACACTCCATGTGGTGGAGAGGGAATACCTGGAGTTGTTCGCAGGCCTATGACCACCGACCGGTGCCGGGAAACACTCAGGGAACGTGTGGCTGAGATCAGGATGCTGGTACCCGAAGGGAGCCTGCTCTCTGGTATCGCGCACGAGATCCGGGAGATGGTCCTCGCGTACCAGAGCGACGGATACGACTTTGAATGCCGGGGGGATGCTGTCAATGCATGCGCAAGCTATGCCTATGCCCTCGGCTGGCTCGATGCCGGGTGCTCTATCGGCATCATATCGGCGGGTAACCCGGACAGGGGATGGTTCGTATCAGCATCGCAATCTCCGGATCACGGGGACATACGGTTGGAAGAAAAGACTGCACGCTATCGAAAACTTCTCCGTACAGCCTGCGATGCCGCTCTACCGGCACCTGACACGGGCAGTCTCCTCCTGTCCGGTTCGGAAAAGATCATCATGACAGGGCGGACATTTCTCATCTTTGGGGAGACTGCCATGGGGGATCACCGCGAATGGGTGGCACTCTCCTGTTTTTCCTATGGGTTTGGATGGCTTGATGCCGGTATCCGTGCAGGTTTTCTTACAGCCCAAAAGAACAGGGACATATTCACCATATAGGTCCGAATCCGTGATTTTCTCCATGGAATTCCTCAAAGCGTATATAGAAAGTGGAATAACATGATATGGAAGTGGAAGAGACTCGTGCAATTATTTTTGTAACAGGCAGGGAATTCATCGATGGATAAATCACAGAAAAAATGGCTCTGGATATCCCTCGGGTTTTCTGCCATCGTGCTTGTTGGTGTCCTCTATTTTACCGTCGACGCATCCACGTTTGAATATCTGCGCCAGATGAACGTCTATTTTTTCATCCTCGCCCTCCTGACCCACCTCCTGGCACTCGTCTTCTGGGGTCTCAGGATAAAGTTCATGAGCAGATCGCTCGGATACAGGATTGGGCTCCTATACAGTCTCAACCTCGTATGCGCCAATCTTCTGGTTGCCTCCATCACCCCCTCCCAGGCAGGCGGGGAGCCGGTACGCGTGCACGAACTTTACCGGGCAGGGGTGAGACTCGGAGACGCTACGGCTATTGCCATTACCGAACGTATCCTGGACGGAATAGTGCTCGGACTGGGTGGTGCTTTCTTCATGCTGGTGCTTGGGAGTGAATGGCAGACGATCGGCCTGAGTTTCAGCTACGTCCTGTATATCTCGTGGATACTGATCACCGCGATGGTCGTTCTTTTCATCTACTCGTTCAAAAATCCCATGCTTCTGAAACGAATGATACATTTCATCTCGGGATGGTTCACCCGCAAATGGGAGGGCAGGCGTGTAGAAAGCCTTGCCAGCAGGATCGACGGCGAGGTGGACAACTTCCACAATACCCTCCACACATTCATCAGGCAGGGAAAAGGCGGCCTGGTATGGGGATTTTTGTTCACTTCGCTCTTCTGGTTCTGCGAATTTATCATCGTCTCGTTTATCCTCATGGGCCTTGGCCAGCCACCGATATTTATCGAATCCCTCATCTTCCAGCTGGTAATCGCCGTCTTCATGATGATCCCCCTCACTCCCGGGGGTTCGGGGATTGCCGAGATCCTCTTTACCTCGCTGTATGGCCTCTCGGTAAACTCCTCGGTGCTTGGCATCCTTGTCATCCTGTGGCGGTCTATCCTGTACTATTTCAATATCCTCATCGGGCTCTTTGCCAGCCTGGTCATCGTCCACAGGGAGACATCGGACCAGAAACAAGACTAAATAGAAGATCCTCCTATCCTCCTGTGCAGTAGTTATGCATGCAGTGTCGGGTACGGTCAGGGGAGTTTACATGGCGAGAGGGGCCGTTGGGGCCTCGCCAGCGGTGGTGCTGACCGTAGGAGACGACTCGTGCCTGCCGATCTATATTGGTTTGTGGGAAGCGATATCGATCAATAACGCGCTTCAAAACGAGGTCTCGCCACGGCCACTTACTCACGACCTTTTCGTGGAGTTTTTAGAGACGTTCCAGATATCCTTGAAGGCGCTTCTTATCGATTCACTCGAAGACGGCGTATTCTATGCAAACCTTATCCTTGAACACGATAACCATGAACAGAGCATGGATTGCAGGCCAAGTGACGGGATCGCGATTGGCATACGCTGCCGGGCAGAGATCCTCGTAAATCCTCAGGTTATTGCAGGCTCGGCCGTAAAGACAGAAGATCTGCCGGAACTCGTGGATCTCTCCACGTACCTTTCAGGATGACCTACCTTCTCCGGGACTCCAGTTCCCGGAGGAGATCCGAGTATGTGACTCCTGCTGCCCGTAAGGCCACGAGCAGGTGGAACTGCAGGTCTGCTGCCTCGGAGATTATTCTTCCCTGTTCCAGGTTCTTCACGGCCAGGATAAATTCGGTCGCTTCCTCGCCGACTTTTTCCAGTATACGGTCGATCCCCTTGGGATCGGCGAGAAGAGAGGAGACATACGACCCTGGTCTCTGATTCCTGACCCGGTCATCGATCACGTCCCATAACTCTTCGATAACTGATCGTTCGCTCATTCTGTCCCTCCCTCAATCGTTATCCCTATGTCGTCCCTGCAGTGAAAACGTTTGAGGAGAATTTTTGCTTTTTCCACGTTGCATCCGCCTTTTCCTATCGACATCCCGAGATCGCTCTTCCGTTCCAGGACCACATGAATGGTTCCGGATACATCCTCGTAGAAGATCCTCGAGATCTGGATTGGCTTGAAGATATTCCTGATGAATTCCTCTTCATTGTCTGCAGATTCGACCATCTCGATGCGCTTCCCGAGTACATTCTGCATCCGCCTGATATTCTCTCCTTTTTTTCCAATCGCAAGCCCCATATCGCCTTTCTTGATTACATATATAATTCGCTCAAATCGTTCATCAATAATACAGTCAATAGCGGTTGATTTTGTGAGTATTCGTAATTCCTCGATATATCTTCTCTCTTTGAATCCAATGTTGCGATCCATTGAAAAATCCTTCGTATGTTATTCCGGGTTACCAATAAAAAGTATTTGCGATTGATGGATCTCCTGCATGCAGTTCTGATTGTCTCCTTCAGAGACCTCAATGAATAATTGTGGCCGGGTGCAGCAATCCCTGGTCCGGATATCGCAATCTGAAAAAGGAAGAAGGGTGTCTTTTCAATCACTGGATCAGGTATGTCACGGATACCTGGGCTGACACTTTCAGTTCCCCGGGCTCGATCGGCGTGGGAGCAGACATGACCTTCGAGTCGGCGGCTCCGGCATATCTCGCACTCTCGTAGAGAACCGGAGAGTAGCTCTGCCCGACAGTGACGTCTTTTACCCCGGTAATGGTCATCCCGATAGCTGATGCAACGGCATCGGCATCCAGTTTCGTTCGGGCAACAGCTTTCTTGATGACATCGGCACGCAGGCTCGCTTCCTTCTCCTCGCTTAAGTAGAAGTTGATGGAGTCCACCTGGTTTGCGCCATCTGCCACCGCGATATCGATAATCTCGCCTGTTCTTGTCACATCGCGGAGCGTCACCTGTATACTGCTCGTGACCTCGTAATACCGGATCTTGGTTCCGAACGGACCTGAACTGTCATACACCGGGTAGATCGAATATCTCACGGTCTTCGTGTCCTCGTCCGCGATTCCGGCATCATGAATCGCCCGTATCATCGCATCTGCAATTCGTGCATTCTCTGCCTGTGCCACCTTCACATCGGCATTCTCCGTCCTGACGCTGACCGTGACCTGGGCCCTGTCGGGTGCAACCATCACGTCTCCCGATGCGGAGGTCTGGATCACCTTCTCGTTGGAGTCGGACCCGTCCTGTGCCGAGACCATCGGGACCCCGGCCGCACCGATAAGGATGAGTGCGGCAAGCAGGAATACCAGTCGTTTATATACAGTATTCATGACCGATTATTTTCCACGCTGGCTGAAATATCTTTCTTTGACTGCGAAAAAATTTGCAGCAATCTGTTTCTGAAGAGATCATGCCCCGTACACAAAAAACTGGATAAAAAAGGTCATGCCCCAAATTAGATTAGCTCCAAAAGCGTATGAATAGATGAATTATATGGGATCGACAGTCGCAGAAAAGATCTTTGCCGGCAAATGCGGTCGCGAGGTCACTGCCGGGGAAGTGGTCATGGCCGAGATTGACGCTGCCATGATTCATGACATCACCGGCCCGCTGGCAATAAAGAAGTTCTATGAGATGGATGGAGACAAGGTTTTTAATCCGGAATCCGTCATACTTCTTCTTGATCACCAGATACCGGCTGACTCGATTCCCGCCGCCGAGAATCATGTATATATGAGAAGGTTTGCAGAAGAGCAACAGATTCAGAATTATGATCTCAGGGAGGGGATCTGCCACCAGGTCGTCATGGAGAAAGGCAGGGCGCTGCCCGGACAGATAGTTGTCGGGGCAGATTCCCATACCTGCATGTATGGTGCGGGCGGCGCGTTTGCCACGGGAATCGGTTCGACCGACATGGGTTTTGCCCTGAAATTCGGAGCGCTGTATTTCAGGGTACCCGAGAGCATAAAGGTCACAGTGAGCGGATCGTTTGCAGAAAGGGTCGGGGCAAAAGACCTGATCCTCGCTATCGCAAAGGATCTCGGAGCTGACGGGGCCACGTATAAATCACTCGAGTTCCTGGGTGAGACCATCAGGAATATGGAGATGGCCGGAAGGATGACCTGCTGCAACATGGCGATCGAGATGGGAGCAAAAGCGGGAATCGTACCCCCCGATGAGATCACCCACGAATATTTTGCAAACCGCGTGACGAACTATGAGCGGATCCATCTTGAAAGTGATGAAGATGCGGTGTATGCCCTGGAAAAGGACTTTGACGTGACAGATCTCTCCCCCCAGGTTGCAGTCCCACACAACGTGGACCTTGCACGCGACGTGGAGGATGTTGCCGGGACACACATCGACCAGGTCTTCATCGGGTCCTGTACGAACGGCCGGTTTGAAGACCTGCAGGAGGCCGCCCGCGTTCTCGGAGAGCGGAAGTTTTCCGATTCGGTCCGGGTCATCGTGATACCGGCCTCACGCGAGGAGTATCTGAAATCGCTCAGGGCGGGCTTCATTGAACGGTTTGTCGAAGCAGGCGCACTTGTCGAGGCCCCGTGCTGCGGACCGTGCATGGGAGGAGCCTTCGGCCTCCTTGCTCCAGGTGAAGTCTCCCTGTCCACCTCGAACCGGAACTTCAGGGGACGGCAGGGCAGTACAGAGGCGTCCGTTTACCTCTGTTCGCCCGCGACTGCCGCCGCAAGTGCGATATTTGGGGAGATCACCGACCCGAGGGAGGTGTAACGGTGCGGGTATGGAAATTTGGAGACAATATCGATACCGATGCCATCATACCGGGGAGGTACCTCACGATATATGATCCCCGCGAACTTGCCAGTCACGCATTCGAGGGGACGAGGGATGAATTCTCGAAGGATGCCCGGGAAGGGGATATCGTGGTCGGAGGAAGCAATTTTGGGTGCGGGTCTTCACGGGAGCACGCACCCCTAGCCCTCTCCGGCGCAGGAATCCACTTCATTATCGCCCAGTCATTCGCCCGGATATTCTACCGGAACGCGATAAATGTGGGGCTGTTGCCACTCATATGCCCGGATGCAGGAGAGATCCCGGACGGAAGCAAGATCTCGGTCAGGATCAGGGAGGGATACATCGAATACGGCGAGAGGAAACTCACCTTCGAACCGGTCCCCGAATTTCTCCAGAATATCATCGATGCAGGGGGTCTCGTCGAATTCGGCCGTGACAGAAAGGAGGTGCCTTTATGCACAAAATCGCAGTGATCGGCGGAGACGGAATCGGCCCCGAGATCATCACCGAAGGGAAGAAGGTTTTGGATGCTGCCGCAGAGAGGCTTGATTTTGGTATCGAGTGGACGGATTTCGATATCTCATCCGAACGGTATCTCAAGACCGGGGAACTGGTCACTGATGAAGACCTGAAGGAATTGCGTGCGTTCAAGACCATCTATTTCGGGGCCATCGGCGATGACCGGGTGAAACCCGGGATACTGGAAAAAGGCATCCTCCTGAAGATCCGGTTTTCTTTTGACCAGTATATCAACCTCCGCCCGATACGGCTCCTTGACGGTGTCTGGACGCCGCTTGCCAATAAAGGGCCAAAAGATATTGATTTCCTCGTGGTGAGAGAGAATACCGAGGATTTTTACGTGGGAATAGGCTCCCGGTTCTCGGGATCGCAAAAGATTACCCTCGAGGTTGTGAGGGATATCTACCAGGCAAAATTCGGTCTCGACATCGAGAGCGATGCGGATGAACTGGCATACCAGATCGGAGTCATCACCCGTGAAGGGGCAGAACGGGTCATCACCTACGCATTTGATGCAGCGAGCACAAGAGAGCAGAAACTGACATCGGTAGACAAGGCAAATGTCCTGTCAGATATCTACGGTCTCTGGAGGGATGTATTCGAGACGACCGCACGCAGGTACCCCGATGTCCATACCGAGTTCAGTTTTGTCGACGCCATCACGATGTGGTTTGTGAAAAACCCGGAATGGTTCGACGTCGTGGTCACCCCCAACATGTTCGGCGATATCATAACAGATCTCGGTGCAATGATACAGGGCGGGCTCGGACTTGCACCGGGCGGAAATATCAACCCCCGGGGAACATCCATGTTCGAGCCCATTCACGGGTCAGCCCCGAAATACAAGGGTCTTGGCGTATCCAATCCCATGGCTACGATATGGGCAGGATCGATGCTCCTTGATCACATCGGCGAGCACGCAGCGGCAGATCTCGTGCTGAAAGGTATCGAGCGGGCCATCCGTGACGGGGTGGTCACAAAGGATATGGGCGGTTCTGCAAAGACAAGCGATGTCGGGGATTATATCGCAAGCGTTCTGAAATCCTGATATATCTTCCCTGATCTTTTTTCTCTTGTATTCGGACAAGGTTTTGTCTGGAAAAAGCCTCCTCGCTGTTTTGTGTGGGGGGACTGAATGGAGTTGTTATCTGCATACCAGTTCAGTCACTTACAACCGCCGCCGGGGCGTCCTCACATACCTCAATTGCTCAAATTTTGACTGTGATTCAGCCTCGCGGTATTTTTTTCGGGCGGCGGCGTGGCATTGCGCATGGAAGTGTGGGGGCAGATAGCCCCCACAAATGTATCCGGTTCATCAATCCTGCCCACACCAGGTAGAAAGAGCCGGAAAAAAATAACGGTAATCAGGCTGCGACGCCGTTTTCCATCTCCGGTATCTGGTAACTCCTTCCCTCGATCCCGGAGAATTCAGAGATTAAGCGATTCCTGACAGAGGGATCCCTGGCCTGGGACGGGACTTCCGCGACTGCCGCATGCCGTTCCTTCCTGTCAAGAACAGCCCTCACAGATTCGAGCGATACAGTAAACCGATCTCCGCAGACAAGGTCGATATTTATTGCCTTACCTGACTTTGATATCTGGGCAAGACCTGCGAGTCCGCCGATGTAATCCATCCAGTTTCTGCCGATTCGTTCGACACGTGCAGCTATTCCGCCGGAGAGCATCTCGACGAGATCCTCGAACCGTATCGCCAGGGTGGCGCCATGGATGCGGACCTCCAGCATCTCCCACGGGACTCCGGCGTTGTCTATTGCTGACCACCCATTGCGTCGTATATAGCCAGCCTTCTGCATCATATCCATCTGTCTCCATACTACCCTCTGGATGGTGCAGTATATAAGGGCTCGATATGCGCGGTGTGAAAGTGATCTTTTCAGACCGGGCTGCTCCCGATTAGACGAATTCCTGTAACGATATGTGCGGATCAATCCTGCAATCTCTCCTTCGGAGATCCATGCATGCGTTTAAGACAGTCTCCATGAATGACAATGCTCCCTGGACTCCGGCAATCGGGTGGGCGGCCAGCCGCACCATCCCGCGAAACGGAAAGGTGAGAGGAACAAAGGCTGCGTTTTGGTCCTGTCTCTCCTCGAAGGAGGACCCTATGACGAGCTCGGGTTTATCCCTCTCCAGTATCCGCGCAACCGCAGCCATCTCCCGTGCCTCTTCCACACGGAACCGTGATGATCGGATCGTGTTTCTGCATCCGATAGAGGTGACCTCGGCATCGAGATAGTCGGACAACAGCTCCGCCGCAAAATGGGCGTACGAAAATCCCCCGAATATTGCCGTGGCAGGAGGTTCGAACCGGCGGAGGTACTTGTCGCATGCCCGGTCGATCGCCTCCCCTGCAACCCGTATCTCGTCAAGGACCGGATCGATATCCGCATCGTCGCACCACGTTGCAAGTCCGGTCAATGACGATTCCAGGTTCTTCAGTCCAAGTGCAGTGCCGATCTCTCTTCCCGGTTGGAAGGCAAGGTCAGGATCTGTCGATACCGTGAGGGGCGAAGGCCGGCTGATGCTCGAAAGATTGTCCAGGCAGAACCTCGCCGCGACAGGGATGTTCGCACGAGAAAGAACCCTCTCCATCTCGATGAGGTTTCCCCTGCAGAACGGGTCTATCTGGTCAAGGCCCGAGATATTGACCCCGGGGCGGTCTTCGTCGATGCAGCATGGCAGTGAACGCAGGGCCGCGGTGTACCCTTCCTCGCAGCCACCGATGAAACCAGGAGAATCGATTACGATGACAGGGTAGCCCGAGAGAATCTCCCTGATATCTTCACCGGTCACTGCCGGAGCACAGGCAGGGATCACTGCAAGCAGGTCGTA
>JAHDSI010000029.1 GCA_018432765.1 Methanoregulaceae archaeon
CCTTCCCTTTATCTTCTCCATCAATATGCGTCATCTCGATCATACAAGCACCAGAATTTTTTTTGTTATACCGTTTATCTCCATTCAATGAATATCCGGCTATCCTATTTAACCCTCCCATACCGTAACAAAAATCCCCTGATATCACCTCCGCAGAAGAGATCTCATGCTCAATTGCCTGGTAGATGAAATCCTTTATCGCTCCGGGAGATGATAGAGACTAAAAAACCGGTGTTCAGAGATGCAGGATGTTGAAAAGAGCAGCTTTTCGGGAAAAGCTGAATTATTGAAGATGCTGGATGGGATAGAGGGAGAATTTTCCTATGAAGGTACGGCATACCACCTCCCGGTCACCTATGCCATCACCGGCCGTGCCATACATACCGGTGACGAAGCCCGGAGCGCATATGAAGATACGGGGGGCAATCCACTCGTTGCCGCCGAATGCATCACCTCGTTTGAACAGGCGATGCATGGGAAGGAGGAGGATCCATATACGGGATTTATCGTCGATTCGGTTTTGAGAAAACTCGGTTATTCGCTTGTTGACGGGAGTATCCTTGGCCTGGCACTCCTTGCCGGGACACCTCCACGCCCTGATACCGCCGCTGCGATCTGCCGTGAGCTCCAGGAGAAATATATCCTGACCTTCCTTGCAGGTGACGTGATCTCTTCTCTCGTTGAATCGGGCGTAAAAGTCGGAGCTGAATACCGCCTCGTTCCGCTGGGCAAACAACCGCTCATGGGCATTCACTTCATTGACATCATAGCCCGGGTTGCCATGATGTTTGGGGGCGTCGCACCCGGAGACACCGACCGCCTCCTGCGATACGCACAGGAACGGGCCAGGGCATTCGTCATTGTCTTTTCAGGGCTGGATGAACCCGAGATCGCAGTATATGACGCATTCGGCCTTCTCGGCATACCAATCCTCTCGGTTGACGGATACGAGGGTAAAGAATGGGTGCAGGTGGAGGCAGGTGATGCTGTCGGGAAAGGCCTGGACCTGAAGGGTATCAGGGTGACCGTGACGGCGATCCCGATTCCAATGGCCTGTTCACCGGCTTTTGAAGGAAAGAGCATACGAAAGGAGGAGATGTTCGTCGAGTTCGGCGGGGGCCGCAGCCCGGCCTTCGAACTGCTCAGGTCCCGGCCGGCAGAAGAGGTCACAGACGGGAAGGTGACAGTCATCGGACCCGAGATCGAAGATATCCGGGAAGGTTCCGCCGTCCCGCTCGCAATAATCGTGGACGTGTACGGGAAAACGATGAAGAAGGATTATGAACCGGTTCTCGAGCGGCGCATACATAACTTTGTCAACTATGGCGAGGGAACGTGGCACGTGGCCCAACGCGACATGGTCTGGGTAAGGATCTCGAAGGAGGCGGTTGCCCATGGCGTCAGGATCGAGCATCTCGGAGAACTCATCGCTGCAAAGTTCCGTATGGACTTTCCCGATCTCCTGGACGCAGTCCAGGTAACCCTGATCACCGATGAGAAGAAGGTGCTGGAGGCAAAAGGAGAGGCCGGGTTGATCTACGAGGAGCGGGACGAGAGGATCAGGGGGATGAAAGATACCGATGTGGATACTTTTTATTCCTGCACACTCTGCCAGACTTTTGCTCCAAACCACGTCTGCATCATTACACCGGAGAGGCCCGCTCTCTGCGGGGCCATAACCTGGCTTGACGGAAAGATTGCATACGAGATATCGCCTTCGGGAGCAAACCAGCCCGTCCTGAAAGGAGATATGATCGATGAGGTACGCGGCGAGTTTGAAGGGGTGAACAGGTTCGTGAAGAAGGCCTCCCACGGCGAGGTTGACCGGTGTTCGCTCTACAGCATCCTCGAGTATCCCATGACCTGTTGCGGTTGTTTCGAATGTATTGCCGTCATGGTCCCTGAAGTGAACGGGTTTTTGATTGTAAACAGGGAGTACACCGGCGAGACTCCCTCGGGAATGACATTCTCCACGCTGGCAGGGACCATCGGGGGAGGCGCACAGACACCGGGATTTGCAGGCATCTCAAAGGGATACATTCTGAGTGACCGGTTCCTCCAGGCCGAAGGCGGAATCGAGCGGCTGGTATGGATACCGTCTCTCCTCAAGGAGGAACTGCACGACAGGCTGGTGCAGAAACTGAAAGAGAGAGGGATCGAGTCGCTCTTCGATAAAATCGCCGATGAGGAGAAGGCCGTGGCGCTAGAGGACCTGATTGAGTACCTGGCACGTGTGAACCATCCCGCACTTGAGATGCCCCCCCTGATCTGAAGGTCGTGATGCCCATGAAGGTAGATATCATTTCCGAGTGGACTGGAGAGATCGGTGAAGTCACCATTGGTGCCACAAAGAAGGAAGGGGGCTCCCGCTGCGCAGCCATCGTGATAGGCGGGGGATCCGGATTTCCCTTTCTTGGCGGTTCAGCACCAGGGAGAAAGCCCCTGATAGCATTCGAGTTCTGTGACGATCCGAAACTGTGGTCCCCGATTGTCACCGAATTCGAAGGGGACGTGGTGAATGATGCGGGAGCCTGGGCTGCCCGGGCAGAGGAGCGCCATCGCCCCGATCTTCTCCGGTTCTACCTGACAAGTACGCGGCGCCGGGGTTTTCAGGAATTTTCACAGGTGGGACGCTCCGTCGAAGAGGTCCTGGAGAGATCCACGCTCCCGCTCATAGTCGAGGGAAGCATCGATCCTGCAATCGACAGCGAGACCTTTCTCCGCTGCGGCGAAGCAGGCGAAGGTGAGAGGCTGCTTTTGGGAACTGCCGAGGAGGGTCGGTACCGGAGTGTCGCAGCCGCCGCCATGGCATACGGGCACTCGGTTATCGCCCAGTCGCCGATAGATGTGAACCTTGCCAAGCAGTTGAACATCCTCCTCCGTGAAACAGGTGTTCCCCACGACAGGATCGTGATAGATCCCTACACGGGAGCACTGGGGTACGGATTCGAATACTCATACTCCGCGATGGAGCGGATCAGGTATGCGGCACTGAAAGGCGACGAAGACCTTGCGATGCCGATGATCAGCTCGGCTATCGATTCCCTCAACATCAAGGAGGTGAGGGAGGCCGATCCCGGGCAGAGAGGTGAAATGGCGGTGAAATGGGAGTTATACACCGCCGTCTCTTCAGCAATCGCGGGAGCGTCGGTGGTCTGTGTGCGACATCCGGACACAATCGTCCCTCTCAGATCCGCAATCGATTCGTTATGGGGAAAGACAGGGGGAGGAGATTGAGATGGCGTTGAAGGCACTCGATATATACAAGCTGCTCCCGAAGAAGAACTGCAAGGAGTGCGGAGAGCCGACCTGCCTCACATTCGCGATGAAACTGGCGGCTGGCAAGGCCGATATCGAAAAATGTCCCTACCTGGACGAAGAAGCGAGTAGGATCCTCGGTGCTTCCACCAAACCACCGATCCAGCGGGTAAAGATCGGTGTCGGTGAGCGTTCGTTCGCGGTTGGCGATGAGTTCGTCCAGTTCCGGCATGAAAAGACATTCAATCACCAGCCCGGAATACTGGTGGCAGTCTCCGATCTCTGGCCCGATGACCGGATCCAGGATGTTGTCAGGGAGGTTCGTGACGGGGTGCTTGTCAGGATTGGAACGGATCTCAGGCTCGACGGCATAGCCATCAGGTGCGAGAGCGGATCCGCTGAAGAATTTTCGCGTGCTGTTGCGGCCGTCGAGGCGAAGGCCGACCTCCCGGAGGTTCTCATGGCCGCGGATCCCGGGGTCATGGAGGCAGGACTCTCTGTCTGCGGCGCGTTCCGGCCACTGATATATGCGGCAACGGATGAGAACTATCAGGGCATGTGCGCACTAGCCGGGAAATTCGGGTGTCCACTCACGATCAGGGCCGAGTCGCTTGAGAGTCTGGCCAAACTCTCGGCGCTTGCAGCGAAGGAGGGCGCCCCTGCCCTTCTTATCGATCCATCGGCGACCACGCTCTCGGATTATATAAAAAAGGCCACCGCTATCCGGCAAAATGCCGTCTCGAAGACCGTTCCCGATCTCGGATACCCGATATTCTTCGATACGACCGTAACCGGGATGCAGGACGCCGCCCTCGCTCTCGGAGTGGACAAGTATGCCTCGGTGCTGGTCTGCGATCGTCTCTCCATCCCTTCGAGGAATGCACTTCTCACGCTGCGCCAGAACATCTACACCGACCCCCAGAAACCCATCCAGATGAATCCGGGAATCTACAGGGTTGGCGAACCTGTGCGGGATTCGCCGGTATTTTTGAGCGTGAATTTCTCCCTCACCTACTTTACCCTCCAGGGGTACCTGGAGGCATCCGGGGTCCCCTGCTACATGCTGGTGGTCGACACGGAAGGGTACTCGGTACTGACTGCCGTTGCGGGAGGAAAGCTGAATGAGACCCTTGTTGCCGAATCGATAAAGAAGACCGGTCTTGAATCGGAGGTGGATCACCGGACACTGATCATCCCCGGGTACGCGGCGCCGCTCTCGGGAAAGATCGAGGATGAGTCCGGCTGGAAGGTCCTTGTCGGGCCCAGGGATGCGGCAGGAGTCGCTGAATTCCTGGAGAAAGAGTGGAAGAAGTAAGATGCCTGCCGTTACATTTCTGCCGGGTTTCCAAAAGATCAGCGTCGAGCCGGGATCCACGATACTGGATGCGGCCCAGAAGGCCCAGATACACATGAACGTGGTCTGTGGCGGGGAGGGAAAATGCGGAAAGTGCATTGTATTCGTAAAAAGCGGCCGTGTCGATTTCGACCGGAAAAAATTCGGGAGGCTCTTCTCACCAGGCGAGATCGATGAAGGTGCGTGCCTTGCCTGCCAGGCGGTTCCGCTCGATGATGTGCAGGTGTTTGTTCCTGAAAACTCCCTGATCCAGGAACAGAAGATATTGATCGATGCACGGGGCATCGAGACGGAATTCAACCCGGCAGTCTGGAAATATGCGCTCGAACTGGCCCCGCCATCGCTCGAGGACCCCTCCCCCGACCTGACAAGGCTGCTCTGGGGGATCGAGAAGAGCGGTGGGCCAAAGGAGAACAAGATCTATGTCCCGCTCGAGGTGATCCGCCGGATTCCGGCAGTTCTCAGGGAGAGCGGCTGGAAGATCACCGGGACAGTCACCCTGGTCCCGGGGGGATACCGGCTCATCGATGTCGAGAAAGGCGACACATCCGGAAACCTGTACGGGGCCGCAGTCGACCTTGGGACAACGACCATTGTGGTCTATGTACGGAGCCTGATCGACGGTAAGGTGGTCGGGGTTGCCTCAAACTACAACAAGCAGATCAGCTGCGGGGAGGATATCCTCTCACGGGTCAACTACGCCCGGAAAGGCGGACTCTCCCACCTCCAGTCCCTCGCAGCCGAGAGCATCAACGATGCACTCACATCTGCCGCGAACAATGCGGGAATAGATCTCGATGACATCTACGAGGTCGTCGTCGCCGGAAACACCATCATGACCCATATCCTGATGGGGATCAATCCAGCCTACATGATCGAGGAGCCGTACGTCCCTGTCGTGAAGAGATACCTGACCTCTTCGGCATCCAGGGCCGGTATCGCGGTCAAGGAGGATGCCGGGCTCTTCATCTTCCCGGCCGTCAGCGACTATATCGGCGGAGACATCATCGCAGATGTCCTGGCCTCCGGGATGACAGAGAGCGAGGAGGTATCACTCCTCATCGATATCGGAACGAATTTCGAGGTGGTCCTTGGCAATTCGGACTGGCTGTTCTCGTGTTCGGGGGCAGCAGGGCCGGCACTGGAGGGCGGCGAGGTCCTCTTCGGCATGCGGGCCAATCCCGGGGCGATCGAAGAAGTCTCCCTCGACCTGGAGACACTGGTCCCGGAATACCGCACCATCAACCAGATCAAGCCGAAAGGCATCTGCGGATCCGGCCTCATAGACCTGCTGGCCGAGCTTCTCAGGGCCTGCATCATCGACCGGACCGGGAGGATCAACACCTCGATCTCCCATGAGCGGGTGCGAACAGGGAGGTATTATCCCGAATTTGTCGTTGCCTGGAAACACGATACTGGTATTGAGAAGGATATCGTTGTCACCGAGAACGATATCAAAAATCTCATCATGAGCAAGGCATCGATCCTTGCGGCCTGTATCACACTGATGAACCAGGCAGGCATCAGGAGGGAAGATATCTCGAACATCTACTTTTCCGGCGCATTTGGCAACTACATCAACAAGGAGAATGCCATCATCATCGGGCTTATCCCTGAAGTGCCGCCAGAGAAGATCAAAAACATCGGCAATGGTGCAATCGAGGGGGCGAATATCGCTCTTTTGAACAGGAAGAAGAGAAAGGTGCTCGACGAGATAGCCCGGACAATGGCATATATCGAGCTGAACGCCGAACCGTCGTTCATGGATGAATACACGAGGAGCACGTTCCTTCCCCATACGGATCTTGCACAATTCCCGATGGTCGAAGAACTGCTCGAGTCCTGCCGCATCAGGAGGGACTGACCAGTGGCAACCAACCTGCAACCCCCCGAAAGCCTCGCAACAGGCGTCGGCGCTCTCCCCCACACGGACCCGGTCCGGGCCTGCGATGACGTGATCGGGATATTCGCCAGGTTCCCATATGTTCCAACCCTTCCCAACCGGTCATTGAAAGAGAGCATCGTCTTCTGCGACTCTCCCCGTGTTCCGGGAGCAGAGATACGGGACAACAAACTGCTTGTGGGAAAGGAGAGGGATCTCATGCCCGAGATGGAGCAGGTTTATCTCGACTACCTCGAATTGAATTACCGGGAATATGGAATGGATTCGGAGTATGGTTCAGGATTTGCCGAGATGCAGAGACGGGATCTCTCGGGCGCACGTACCCTCAAGTGCCAGATTACCGGGCCGGTCACATTCGGGATGCAGGTGACAGATACCAACCGGCGCCCAATATACTATGACGAGCAGTTTGCCGACCTTCTGCCAAAGATCAGTGCGTTGCGGGCACTCTGGTGCGAGAAGGAGATGTTGAAGATCCCCGGAATATCCGAGACGCTGGTCGTGTTAAACGAGCCCTATCTCGCAGCGCTGGGCTCGTCTGTCATCCCCATCCAGATCGAGTCGGTCAGGGCCGGATGGGAAGACATCTCTTCGGTCCTCGACGGGGGCCTTGGGATTCACTGCTGCTCGAATACCGACTGGAAATTCATTTTTTCGCTGAAACCTGCGTTCCTCTCATTCGATGCCTTCTCCTGCGCAAAGGAGTTTCTCCTGTACATGGATTCCCTTTCAGATTTCATGGAGAGCGGTGGCGTTGTCGCATGGGGGATCGTTCCTGCCGACTACACGGTATTTTCCGTGCAGTCAGAGGATGGCCTCTTCGAACAGTACCAGGAGATCAGGAGAAGAGTCACAGAACATGTCGATCCGGTTATTTTCGATGCCCAGTCGATGATCACGCCCACGTGCGGAATACGGTTTTCAGACGAACAGGGATCCCGGGAGATCATGCGATGCGCGTACCGGATCTCCGGGAGGATCAGAGGGGAATGATCTGATATATGAACCCGTTTTCCGTGGCTGTTACCGGGAAAGGAGGGACCGGGAAGACAACCGTCTCTTCTCTTCTCGTCAGGTCTCTCGTCGAATGCGGCCGGACACCTGTGCTGGCAGTCGATGCAGACCCGAACGCCAACTTCCATGAAGCACTGGGAGTGCAGCCGGGCGAGACCCTCGGGAGCATGAGGGAGGAGGCCTTCACCAGGAGTATCCCTCCGGGGATGTCCAGGACCCAGTACATCAGGCTCAGGTTCAGGCAGGTCCTCAGTGAGCAGGAAGGCTACGATATCCTGACAATGGGAAGACCCGAGGGGAGCGGCTGTTACTGCTTTGCAAACGATCTCCTGCAGGCCTCTGTCCGGCTGCTTGAGAAGGACTACCGCTTTCTCATTATCGATAACGAAGCAGGCATGGAGCATATCAGCAGGGGTACCATCGGAATTCCGGACCTTCTCCTCATCGTCACAACCCCCGGGGTGAGAGGGATCCGGACCGCTGCCAGGATCCATGAACTTGCACAGTCACTCGGGTTGCAGTCAGTTCCAACGGGACTGGTCTTCAACCGGTACAAGGAGGAGAAAACGGATATGATACCGGGCCTTCCGCGGCCTCTCGCATGGATACCGGAGGACCCGTCCATCGAAGACGCCGACGTGCAGGGGAGACCTGTTGCAGGAATAGGGCACTCGTCCCCGGCAATGGTTGCAGCACGAGCGCTATCGAAAAAGATCATCGATTGTGCAGAGAAGAGGCAATGAACACTCTGCTCATATCGACTTGCTCAGCTGCTCTATCTGGTGCAGGATAAAATCGAGGAAGTCTTGCAGTGCCTGGATGATCCGCTCCATGATGTATTCTGACCACAAAACGAATGTGTGGATCGCACCCGTCTCCTCCTGCGGGGCGTCACCGTAGTTAATCGTGATCGCAAGCCCGATGATGACCACGAGTGCCAGCAGGATAATAATGAGCAGCATCGCAATCATCAGGATAGTAAATGAGCTTGATCTCATCCTCTGTTACCATAAGAGCGTAATCTCTATTTAACTTATCATATCGATTGTGGTGCGGGAATGACCGATCCCTGCATAATAATCCAGAAAGAGAGTGCTTTCAACCAGTCTGGCCTTTTTCCTGTCTGCTCTCGATCACAAGCAACACGAGGAGGATTACGGAAAATCCAAGCACGGTGATAGCAAGGAAAGCAGCGACCCAGAGCATCACTCCACGCTGGTATATGAATCCCGACCAGAGAAGTGCAACAAAAGAGATGAGATAGTAAAAGACCCATCCCCGTGGGTCTGCAAGTGCCATGTTACATCATCATTTCTCATGGTATATAAATAGTTTTCTTTTTTTAGGAATAGAAAAATGACGCCCATTCCAGCTCGATTCGCGAAAATGAAAAGAGATTTAAGGAAAGATGATCCTCGTGATAGATATGAGATACGTGGTTGCCGCACTCGTCGTGATCGCCCTTGTTGTTCCCGGAACTGTCCAGGGACTCGTCACCTCCAGCGATGGATCGGTCGTCATCGACCAGCCGGTTGCTGATGACCTGATCGTGAGTGGCGCATCCATCGAGATCAACTCTCCCGTTCAGAGCCTGGTTGCCGCGGGAGGGATCATTGAGATAAACGCACCAGTGGAAGGGGATGTCATCGCTGCAGGCGGGACGGTGACACTCAATGACGATATTGGTGGAAAAGCCGTCCTTGCAGGGGGCACAATCAGGATCAATGGAAACATCAGCCGAAACCTCCTGGCATACGGTGGTGATGTCGCCATATCGCCCTCGTCCGTAATCGGGCGGGACGCATCCATTGGGGGCGGAACGGTCACGAACAGGGGCCATGTGACAGGAACTCTCCAGGCATCGGGCCAGCACGTGGAGAATACGGGATTTGCCGGTGTTTCCCGGATACATATCGAAGAGGAAGACTCCCTGGATGCGGTGGCGTTCCTCATTGCTCTCCTTTTAGCCCTTGGGATGCTCATTCTCGGGTTGATTCTCCTTCGCCTGTGGCCTGGCAGGTTCCGGGCGGTTGCCGGGAGGATCCAGAAAAGACCCATTCTCTCTCTCGCTCTTGGAATTGGTGGACTGATCGGATGTGTGCTGGTGATCGTTCTCCTCGTGATCACTGTCGTCGGTATACCGGTTGCCGTTCTCTTCCTGCTTTTTTTGATCGCAGGGCTTCTCCTGTCCACCCTTTTTATCTCCATTGACCTGGGAGACCTGATCTGTTCATGGCTGCACCTCGAATGGAAGGAGTGGCAGAGGTACATCCTCGGATTCGTCGTGCTCTATGGATCGTTTCTGATCCCTATAGCAGGACCCATCATCATCATACTGGCTACAATCGCCGGATTCGGAGGATTGATAGGCGCATTCTACGACAATCGGACAAATATCATTGAACGATCCGGGTAAATCCCGCCATTTTGTCTATGCGATATATCGAACCTTCCGCGATTTATGCACCTATCAATATGACTATATAGTGGCACAAACCCTACAACTCAATGCGGCATATCCCAACCAGAATGGCGATCCCGTGCAGCAGCATCCGGTCTTTCCTGCATGTTGGATTCGCCATGATATTTTCCCCCGCCTTTTGGTCGGATGAGGATCCAGGTTCCGCAGGAGAGGTATGAATGTCCAACGACAAAGAGAGAGATGAGGTGAAGATCTCCGAACTCGAGAGGGCGAAGATGTCCCTCATGAATCCTGAAATTATTGCGCATAAACTCGATTCGAGAACGATCGACGAAGTGGCCAAACCGATCATCGAACGAACGCTGAAAGAGGGCATCGAGACAGTCTGGGACCGATTCGAGATACAGCAGCCCCCCTGCAGGTACTGCTCGGCAGGGTTATCCTGCAGCAGGTGCGCCATGGGGCCGTGCAGGATCATGCCGGGTATCCGGGAACGGGGAGTCTGTGGAGCTGATGCCGATCTCATCGTAGCACGAAACCTCCTCGATACGCTTGCTACAGGAGCTGCTGCACACTCCGACCACGGGCGTGACATCGTGGAGACTCTCTACAAGACGGCTATCGGCGAATCGGACGGATACGTGATTACAGACGGTCAAAAGCTCAACGTTCTTGCAGCAGAGTTTGGCATCGACGTGGAAGGGCGATCCGAAAATGACGTTGCCAGGGATCTCTCACTGGCCATGCTCGAAGAGTACGGGACGGTAAAGAATCGCCTGCAGCTGACAGAGAGAGCCCCGCAGCAGACGCGGGATCTCTGGGGCAAGGCAGGGATAACTCCCCGGAGCGTCGACAGGGAGGTTGTCGAGTCGATGCACAGGGTCCACATGGGAGTGGGCGCAAGCTATGCAAATATCCTCCTCCATGGACTGCGGACAGCACTCTCGGACGGCTGGGGCGGGTCCATGTTTGGAACGGAGATCTCTGATGTGCTCTTCGGGACACCGGCACCAATCATGTCCTCCATGAACCTCGGCGTGATCAAGGAAGATATGGTAAATATCTCGTTGCACGGCCACAACCCGATCCTCTCGGAGATGGTCGTCCGGGCGATAGACGACCCCGAGATCAAGGCACTCGTGAAGGAGAAGGGGGCTCGTGGGATCAACCTCGTCGGGCTCTGCTGCACGGGAAACGAGCTCCTGATGCGGAGAGGGGTGCCGATGGCAGGAAACCACTTAAACCAGGAACTGGTTATCGCGACAGGTGCGCTGGAAGCGATGGTCATTGACTACCAGTGCATCTTCCCGTCACTTCCACGAACGGCCAGCTGCTTCCACACAAAAGTTATCTCCACCAGTGAGAAGTCCAAGGTTCCCGGCGCCATCCATAAAGGCATAACGCCGGAGAATGCCTATTCGGTTGCGAAGGAGATCGTCGCGATGGCGGTGGACAATTACCCCAACCGTGACAGGAACCGGGTCATCATTCCGGGCAAACCCGTCGAGGTGATGGCAGGATTCTCGGTGGAGGCCATCAGGAAGGCACTCGGTGGTTCGTTCGATCCGCTCATCGATCTCATCGCAAAGGGGAAGATCCGGGGTGCGGTCGGGATAGTGGGATGCAACAATCCAAAGATTAAACACGATTTCGGCCACGTCACCCTTGCAAAGGAACTCATCAGGAAAGATATCATCTGTGTCGAGACAGGGTGTGCGGCTGTTGCGTCCGGAAAAGCCGGACTGCTCTCTCCGGAAGCTGCCGCACTTGCCGGTCCCGGACTGTCAGAGGTATGCAAAACCCTTGGTATCCCCCCTATCCTCCACATGGGATCCTGTGTCGACTGCTCGAGGATCCTTGTACTGCTTGCAGAGCTTGCCAGGAAACTCGGTGTCGGAATCGACCAGCTGCCTGCAGCAGGAGCCGCTCCTGAATGGTATTCCCAGAAGGCGGTCTCGATCGGGAGTTACTTTGTTGCCTCAGGCGTATACACCGTTCTCGGAGTCATGCCAAAGATCGCTGGAAGTCAAAACACCGTGGATCTCCTCACTTCAGGGCTCGATTCAGTGGTACATGCTAAATTCGCCGTTGAATCGGATCCCTTCCGTTCTGCAGAATTGATCGTTACGCACATCGAAGAGAAGAGGGCCGCACTCGGGATATGATAGACGAGATCTCACGACGAAAGAGAGAGATGCGCAGGGTTGCAGCCTCGATCTCGCCATCCCGTGACCGCGGGGGAAGATACCGGAAGGTGATCGTCACAGGCAAAGGCGGTGTGGGAAAGACCACGCTCACCGCGATCCTGGCCCGGCTCTCCCACCAGGCGGGGAGATCTGTTCTCGCGGTCGACGAAGATCCCCAGCAGAATCTCGGGTTTTCACTCGGGTATCCACAGGAGAAGGCAGGCAACCTGCTCTCACTCTCAAAGCGTTTCGAGTACATCAAAGAGAAGGTCGGCGTCTCCCCGGGGGAGGGATATGGACAGGCATACATCCTCAATCCTGATGTATCGGACGTTGTCGACCGGTTCGGAATCGAGCTCGAACCCGGACTCTCCCTCCTCGTGATGGGGGGTGTCGAACGGGCATCCAGCGGTTGCCTCTGCCCCGAAAACGCCCTGCTGGAGAGCGTTGTCAGGTACATCCGGGTACGGGATGACGAGATGATCTTTCTGGATACGCAGGCTGGACTGGAGCATTTTGGCAGGGCTATCGCCGGAGGGTTTGGCCAGGCCGTAATCGTTGCCGAATCGTCGTACA